>CAZGHJ010000399.1:0-1505 GCA_964525355.1 uncultured Roseicyclus sp. | reverse complement strand
CCATATCGGGCATGTGCGCAACTACACGATGGGCGACGTGATCGCGCGCTACAAGAAGGCCACGGGGCACAACGTGCTGCACCCGATGGGCTTCGACGCCTTCGGGATGCCGGCCGAGAACGCGGCTATGGAAAACGGCGGCCATCCGGCCGACTGGACCTACCAGAACATCGACACGATGGTCGCGCAGATGAAGCCCCTGGGCTTCGGGCTAGACTGGAGCCGCATGTTCGCGACCTGCGACCCGGAGTATTATGGCCAGCAGCAGGCGCTGTTCCTCGATTTCCTCGAGGCGGGGCTCGTCTACCGCAGGAACGCGGTGGTGAACTGGGATCCGGTGGACATGACCGTGCTTGCCAACGAGCAGGTGATCGACGGGCGCGGCTGGCGATCCGGCGCGGAGGTGGAGCGGCGGGAACTGACGCAATGGTTCTTCAGGATCTCGGATTTCTCGCAGGAGCTTCTGGAGGCGCTCGACGGGCTCGACGACTGGCCCGCCAAGGTCAAGCTGATGCAGGCCAACTGGATCGGCCGCTCGCGGGGGTTGCAGTTCTCCTTCGGGCTTGTGGATCCGACGCGCGGCCATGACCGGGTGGAGGTCTATACGACGCGCCCCGACACGCTTCTGGGTGCGAGCTTCGTCGGCATCTCGCCCGATCATCCCATCGCGAAGGAGCTCGAGGCGCACGACCCCGAGGTCGCCGCCTTCTGCGCCGAGGCGCGCCGCGGCGGCACCACCGAAGAGGCGCTGGAAAAGGCCGAGAAGCTGGGCTTCGACACCGGGCTCAAATGCCGCCATCCCTTTGACACGGCGTGGGAATTGCCGGTCTACATCGCCAATTTCATCCTGATGGATTACGGCACCGGCGCGATCTTCGGTTGCCCCGCGCACGACCAGCGCGACCTCGATTTCGCGCGGAAATACGGGCTCGACGTGCTTTCGACCTTCGTGCCGCTCGCGGGCGATCACGTCACCCCGGAAGACGGCGGCGAGGCCTACGTGCCGCCCAAGACCGAAAAGGTCCGCTGGACCCGCGCCTTCGACTGGGCCGAGGAGGCCACGGGAGAAGAAGCCATCGACGCCGCCATCGCCTTCTGCGAAGGCAAGGGCGTGGGCCAGGGCGTGACCAAGTTCCGCCTGCGCGACTGGGGCCTTTCCCGTCAGCGTTACTGGGGCTGTCCGATCCCGGTCGTCCATTGCGAGGCCTGCGGCGTGGTCCCCGAGAAGAAGGAGAACCTGCCCGTCGAACTGCCCCGCGACGTCAGCTTCGACACGCCCGGCAACCCGCTCGACCGGCATGCCACGTGGCGGCAGACCACCTGCACCCGCTGCGGCGGCGAGGCGCTTCGCGAGACCGACACGATGGACACCTTCGTCGATTCGTCGTGGTATTTCGCCCGCTTCACCGCGCCCCGCGCCACCACGCCCACCGACATGGCCGAGGCGTCCTACTGGATGAACGTCGACCAGTATATCGGCGGGATCGAGCACGCGATCCTGCACC
>CAZGHJ010000398.1:0-1510 GCA_964525355.1 uncultured Roseicyclus sp. | reverse complement strand
GATAGAGCCAGACCGTCTTGGCGTCCGGCACCCGGCCCTCGAGGCCCAGCCCGAGGGCAGTGTCCCCGGTGGTGGTGTAGGAGGCCGCGCGCGGAGCCCCCGGCGTAGCGCAGCGCGCGGCCGTGGGTGACGCTGGCGGTCACCGCCGATCTTCGGAAAAGGTTCGGGTTGCGAGACCTGGAACCTGAAACGGAGATGACGATGACCGACGACAGAATGGCGCTGCTTGAGCTGGTTGAACAGCGTGCTGACGGCGACCTTGTGCGCGAGATGCTGGCCTTTGCCGCCGAGCGGATCATGGAGGCCGAGGTGGAGGCACGGACGGGTGCGGCCAAGGGTGCGCGCACGCCGATGCGGGAAGTTCAGCGCAACGGATACCGCGACCGTGACTGGGACACGCGGGCGGGGCGGATCGCGCTGGAGATCCCGAAGCTGCGCAAGGGCAGCTACTTCCCCAGCTTTCTGGAGCCGCGCCGCACGGCCGAGAAGGCGCTCGTGGCGGTGATCCAGGAGGCCTACGTCCACGGCGTCTCGACCCGCTCGGTCGACGACCTGGTCAAGGCCATGGGCGCGGGCGGCATGTCCAAGAGCCAGGTCAGCCGCCTCTGCGCCGAGATCGACGCGCGGGTGAACGCGTTCCTGTCGCGGCCGCTGGAGGGGGCATGGCCCTATCTCTGGCTCGATGCGACCTACCTGAAGGTCCGCGAGGGCGGTCGGATCATCGGCCGTGCCGTGATAATCGCCGTGGCGGTCAACGAGGACGGCAAGCGCGAGGTGTTGGGCGTCGCCACAGGTCCCTCGGAAGCCGAGACGTTCTGGACCGAGTTCCTGCGCAGCCTCGCGGACCGCGGCCTGCGCGGCGTGAAGCTGGTGATCGCCGACGATCACAAGGGCCTGCGGGCCGCCGCACGCCGCGTGTTCAACGCCACCCAGCAGCGCTGCCGGGTTCACTGGATGCGCAACGCCCTGGCGCACGCCCCGGCCAAGCAGCGCACGGCAGTGGCAGCGATGCTGAAAACGATCTTCGCCCAGGAAAGCAAGGTCGAGGCGCAGGCCCAGTGGGACACCGTCGCCGATGCACTGCGCGAGAAACAGGACAAGCTCGGCGCCTTCATGGACGTCTCCCGCGATGACGTCCTCGCCTACATGGACTTCCCACGCGAGCACTGGGTTCAGATCGCCTCGACCAATCCGCTCGAACGCGTGAACCGCGAGATCAAGCGCCGGGCCGACGTGATTGGGATATTCCCCAACGATGACGCCATTGTCCGCCTTGTCGGCGCGCTCATGCTGGAGACCAACGACGAATGGACCGTGGCGCGGCGCTACATGTCGCTTGAAACCCTCGCCCGCGTCACCGACAATCCCACCGTCAGGCTGCCCGCCGTGGCCACCTGATCAAGCTCGAACCTCTCTGAGGGTCGGCGCTCCTACACCACGCCGTGGGACACTATCTCCAGTCGAGGCCAGCCAGTCGCAGCAGACTTTCGACGAACCCGGTCGTCTGCCG
>CAZGHJ010000397.1:0-1520 GCA_964525355.1 uncultured Roseicyclus sp. | reverse complement strand
GCCGTCACCACGTCATAGCCTTCGGCGCGGATGTTGTAGGCCAGAACCTCGCGCTGGGCGGGTTCATCCTCGACCACGAGCACCAGGGGTTCGCCGGCCATCATCCTGTCTCCGCTCGCCCGGTTTACGGCCTGCCCGCAGGCGGGATCTGGTTCTGCTTGGGCCTGTCCTCTCCGGGCATCTCGCCGGTCACCAGATAGATCACCTGCTCGGCGATGGAGGTGGTGTGATCGCCCATGCGCTCGATGTTCTTGGCCATGAAATGCAGGTGCATGCAGGTGGTGATGTTGCGCGGATCCTCCATCATGAAGGTCAGGTATTCGCGGAACAACGCGGCATACATCTGGTCCACCTCGAGGTCGCGCTCACGCACGTCCCGCGCCTTGTCGGCGTCTTGCTGGATATAGGCGTCGAGCACATCCTTCAGCATCAGTTCCACCTGCCGCGCCATCCGCCGGAGCGAGGCGCCCGTCCCGTTCACGGGCGGCTGGTCCATGATCGCCTCGGAGCGTTTGGCGATGTTCTTGGCATAGTCGCCGATGCGCTCGAGGTTGTTCGAGATGCGGAACACCGTCAGCACCGTGCGCAGGTCCGAAGCGATGGGCTGGCGCTGGGCGATGATGCGCGCGGCCTCCTCGTTGATCTGGTCGTCGAGCGCGTCGACGGCGGCATCGCCGGCGCGAACCTCCCGCGCAAGCTCGGGGTCGCGGCTCTCGAAGGCCTGCGCGGCCTTCGCGATGGCGTCCTCCACCAGACCGCCCATGCGCATGATGTTGGCCTGGATGGCCTCGAGGTCGCGGTCGAAGGAGGCGACGATGTGTTCCGTGGGGGCCATTGGGGTTCCCGTCCTGTCTGAAGCCTCAGCCGATGCGGCCGGTGATGTAGCTTTCGGTCCGCGGATCCTCGGGGTTGGTGAAGATCCGGGAGGTGTCGTCGTATTCCACCAGTTCGCCGAGGTGGAAAAACGCGGTCTTCTGGCTGACGCGCGCGGCCTGCTGCATCGAGTGGGTCACGATCACCACCGAGAAGCGCGAGCGCAACTCATCGATCAGTTCCTCGACCTGCGCCGTGGCGATGGGGTCGAGCGCCGAGCAGGGCTCGTCCATCAGAAGAACCTCGGGGCCCGTGGCGACGGCCCGCGCGATGCACAGACGCTGCTGCTGGCCGCCCGACAGGCCCGTGCCGGCTTCGTCCAGCCGGTCCTTGACCTCATCCCAAAGCGCGGCGCGGCGCAGCGACTTCTCCACGATCGCGTCGAGATCGGCCTTGGTCCTGGCCAGCCCGTGGATGCGCGGCCCGTAGGCGACGTTGTCGTAGATCGACTTCGGGAAGGGGTTGGGCTTCTGGAAGACCATGCCCACCTTGGCGCGCAGCTGCACCGGGTCCACGCGCTTGTCGTAGATATCCTCGCCGTCCAGCGTGATCTCGCCGTCCACGCGGGCGATGTCGATCGTGTCGTTCATCCGGTTCAGGCAGCGCAGGAAGGTGGACTTGCCGCAGCCCGAGGGGCCGATGAAGGC
>CAZGHJ010000396.1:0-1528 GCA_964525355.1 uncultured Roseicyclus sp. | reverse complement strand
TTCGTCTCCATCGTCGGCGCCTCGGGCTGCGGCAAGTCCACCTTCCTGCGGCTCCTTCTGGACCAGGAACGCCCCACGCGCGGCGAGATCACCGTGGACGGCGTCCCCCTCCGCGGAGAGCCCGACCGCTCCCGCGGCATCGTCTTCCAGCGCTACTCCGTCTTCCCGCACCTCACGGTGCGCGACAACATCGTGGCGGCCGAGGCGCTCTCGCGGCCGCTCGGCCGCCTCTTCGGAGGCGCCCGCCGCGCCGCCCGGACCCGCGCCGAGGCCACCCTCGACCGGATCGGCCTCGCCCATGTCGCGCACCAATACCCCGCCGCGCTCTCCGGCGGCATGCAGCAGCGCCTCGCCATCGCCCAGGCGCTGGCCGCGAAACCGCGCATCCTCCTCCTCGACGAGCCCTTCGGCGCGCTCGATCCCGGCACGCGCGAGCAGATGCACGCCTTCCTCCAGGATCTGCGCACCGAGAGCCCCATGACCGTCTTCATGGTCACCCACGACCTGCCCGAGGCCTTCAAGCTCGGCGACCGGGTGATCGTCTTCGACAAGACCCGATGGGACCCCCACGACCCCGCCGCCTATGGCGCCACGATCACCTACGATTTCGATGCCCGCCACGGCGGCATCCCGTTCCAGTTGCCCGGCGCGCCCGGCTCGGAGGCCGCTGCAAAACCGCCCCCCAATCCGCGCACGGCGGGCCTGGCACCCCCAGTGACGTCACGCGAAGGAAGGACCGCATGACACCGCCCGGGCGATCCCGCGCGCAAACCTTGACGAAACCTGAACGAAATCGGCAATATCAAGCGATAACAGACACTTGGCACCCCTGCTCACGGTGAGCAGCCGACGCGAACCCGGATTTTTCCACGGGAGGAGAGACACCGATGATACCCCCCACGCCCCCTGGCTTCCCCGATCGAAGCCGCTCCCATCACCCCGCCGATCGGCCCCGACGCGACCGTCGGGCCCATCACCCGGACCTGACGCGGCTCCAGGGCTGGCGTTCGATGAAGGCCGAGGCCGACCTCCCCGAGGGCCGCTGGGACGAGGAGCGCCGCTGGGCGCTCCGCATGGGGCTGACGGGCGCCGACTCGATCGAGGACAAGTCGATCCCCACCTTCGCCCGCGGCGAGCTGCCCCATTACGCCGGCATCAACACCTTCCTCAAGGCGCCCTATGCCGAGGACGTGACCGAGGTCGCCCATTACGACGCGACGGTGCTGGGCATCCCCTTCGACGGCGGCACCACCTACCGCCCCGGCACCCGCTTCGGGCCGCAGGGCCTGCGCAAGATCTCGGCCCTCTACACGCCCTACAATTACGAGATGGCCGTCGACCTGCGCGAGCAGATGACGCTGTGCGACGCGGGCGACGTCTTCACGATCCCCGCCAATATCGAGAAAAGCTTCGACCAGATCTCCCGCGCCGTCTCCCACGTCTTCTCCTCGGGCAGCTTCCCCGTGATGATCGGCGGCGATCATTCCATCGGCTTTCCCTGCCTGCGCGGCATCGCAGACTGCACCTC
>CAZGHJ010000395.1:0-1529 GCA_964525355.1 uncultured Roseicyclus sp. | reverse complement strand
AGCGCGGCGATGCCTGCCTCGAGTTCGGCCGCCGTCACCGTGCCGTCCTCATCGGCGTCGAAGGACCGGTAGACCGGGTTGTCCCCCATGCCGCCCATCCCCATCGGCCCATAGCCGCCCCGCTGCATCATCCCGCCGGGACCGCGACCGTCTTGCATGAAGCCGGCCCGGTCGCCATGCATCATCCGGTCGTGCGGACCCCAGCCACCGGCGATGGCGGGGATGGCGATGGCGCCGATCACGGCGGCGGTGGCGGCTGCGCCGAGGGTCAGAATGGTCTTGCGTTTCATGGGTCACCTCTTGGGGTTTGTCGTCTCATCGAGGCGAAGATGGAGGCCCCTTGTCGCAGAAGCGTGCCGGTCCGACCCCCGAATTGTATCGCTCTGTCGCAAATCCGGCCGGTTGCGACGGTTCCGGACAGAATAATCTCCCGAACAGGGTCACCCCGCGCTATCAAGGAGTTATGATCGACCCCGCCCGCGCACCGCATGTTCTTGTCGTCGACGATCATCGCGAAATCCGCGATGCGGTGACGCGCTACCTGGAAAAGAACGGCCTGCGCGCAAGCGCCGCCGGGGACGTGCCCGAAATGGACGCGGCGCTTCGCGCGGGCCGCTTCGATCTCGTCGTGCTCGACGTGATGATGCCGGGGGAAGACGGGCTGTCGGCGGCGCGTCGGCTGGCTGCGGCAGGCGGCCCGCCTGTGCTGATGCTCAGCGCGCTTGGCGAGGATACCGATCGGATCGTGGGGCTCGAGGTCGGCGCCGACGACTACTTGGTGAAGCCCTTCAACCCGCGCGAGCTTCTGGCGCGGGTGAAGGCGATCCTGCGCCGATCCGACCGGCCCGAGCCGCTGGCGGGCGCCCTGGGCGGGCGCAAGCTGACCTTCGCGGGATGGGTGCTGGACACCGACACGCGCGCGCTGACGCACGAGGACGGGCGCGAGGTCTCGCTCACCACGGCGGAGTTCAAGCTGCTGACGGCCTTCCTCGAACGGCCGCGCTTCGTGCTGTCGCGCGACCAGCTCCTCGACATCACCAGCGGGCGCACGGCGGACGTGTTCGACCGGACCATCGACAACCAGGTGAGCCGCCTGCGCCGCAAGATCGAGGATGATCCAGCGCATCCGCAGATCATCGCGACGATCCGGTCGGGCGGCTACAGCCTTGCCGCCGACGTCCGCGAGGTGACGTGATGCGTCTCGTCCCCCGCAGCCTGCTCGGCCAACTGGCGCTGCTGATCCTCGGAGCCTTCCTCGCCGCGCAGGCGATCAGCATCTGGCTCTTCGCGGACGAGCGCGGCGCGGCGATCCGGGCGGCGCAACGGTTCGAGACGGTCGAACGCGCCGAGGCGGTGGCCCGCGCGCTCGACACGGCGCCGGCCGAGAGCCGGGAGAGCATCCTCGCCGCGGTGAACTCCCGCCTCGTCCGGTTCGGCGTGGGGGATGCGCCCTTGGTCGAGACAGGGCGCATGCAGTTGGCCGCGCTGGAAGGTGGCAGCGATATCCGCGCGACCGAAATCACCGTGTC
>CAZGHJ010000394.1:0-1552 GCA_964525355.1 uncultured Roseicyclus sp. | reverse complement strand
CAGAAGCTCAAGGGCTACTACGGCGACCTGACCGAAAAGCAGTTCCGCCGCATCTTCGCCGAGGCCGAGCGCCTGCGGGGCGATACCGGCGAACAGCTGATCGGCCTGCTGGAGCGTCGTCTCGACGCGGTCGTCTACCGGGCCAAGTTCGTGCCGACGATCTTCGCGGCGCGCCAGTTCGTGAACCATGGCCATGTCCTGGTGAACGGCAAGCGCGTGAACATCCCCTCGTACCGCGTGTCGGAAGGCGACGTGATCGAGGTGCGCGAGAAGTCCAAGCAACTGGCCGTGGTTCTCGAGGCGTCGCAATTGCCCGAGCGCGACGTGCCCGACTACATCGAGGCCGATCACGCCAAGATGACGGCGACCTTCGCGCGCACACCGGGGCTCGGCGACGTGCCCTACGCGGTGCAGATGGAGCCGAACCTCGTCATCGAATACTACGCGCAGAACTGATCCGCGGTCGCGCGACAGGTACATGGGCCGCCCGGTCGGGCGGCCCTTTTCGTACGGGCAACCGGCCCGTGTCGTTCTCTGCCGGCAGGACGGAACAGCCATGCGCGCTGCTTCTCCGGCGGCGCGCCGGGGGCCGGCTGACATGGGGGCTCACCCGGTCGCATGTGAGGCGCCCGCGCGTGGTGCCCCGACAGCATGCCGTGAGTGATGCACGCCCCGGGCCCAACTCCGCGCGAGCGCGGGCCCTTGCCGAAAGGCGCGGCCAGCCCGGCGCCGCGGAGACGACTCTGCGCAAACGCACGCACTCGGCGCTCGCCAAGGTGCGAAATCCGGCGTACATGCACCGGGATGGCACTTGGCGATACTCTCCGGACGCTTTCCCTCGCTGAGGCGGAGCGGCTGCCGCTCTGGAAGCGGCCGGTCGCGCTTTTGGCCGTAATGGCCTTCGCGATGCCCATCGCCTTCGCCACATGGTCGGCGCTTCTGAACAATTTCGTCATCGAGATGGCGGGCTTCGACGGGGCGGATATCGGCTGGCTTCACACCGTGCGCGAGATCCCGGGCTTTCTCGCGATCGGCGTGATCCTGTTGATCCTGTTCATCCGCGAGCAGGTGCTGGCGCTCGTGTCGCTCGTCCTTCTGGGCGTGGCCACGGCGCTGACGGCGCAATTTCCGACGCTCGGCGGCCTCCTGTTCGTCACGCTGCTCAGTTCCATCGGTTTTCACTACTACGAGACGGTCAACCAGTCGCTGCAACTGCAATGGCTCGACAAGAAGAAGGCGCCGCAGACGCTCGGCTGGCTTCTGTCGGTGGGATCCGGCGCGACGCTTCTGGCCTATCTGCTGATCGTGCTGACCTGGCGCGCCTTCGATCTCAGCTACGACCTCGTCTACTGGGTCGCCGGCGGGGTCACGGCGGCCATCGCGCTGGCCTGTTTCGCGCTCTTCCCCCAGTTCGAGAGCCCCGATCCCCAGACCAAGAAGATGGTGCTGCGCAAGCGCTACTGGCTCTATTACGCGTTGCAGTTCATGTCCGGTGCCCGGCGGCAGATCTTCGTCGTCTTCGCCGCCTTCATGATGGTCGAGCGCTACGGCT
>CAZGHJ010000393.1:0-1570 GCA_964525355.1 uncultured Roseicyclus sp. | reverse complement strand
TGAACTCGGCATAAAGCCCGCCGCCCGCCAGAAGGCTGATCCAGTTGGGGTCGGGCAGGAAGCCCGCGGTCAGGCTGAAGACGCCGAAGCTGGGCTCGAGCGTGATGTCCTGCGCGGCGGCCGGGATCGGGGAGATGGTGACCGCGAGGGCGGCGGCGATGGGGCGGAGCATGGGGCGCGGTGTCCGGATCGTGAACTGGCCCCGAGCCTAGACGAGGCGGCATCCGCCGGGCAAGCCGCAGGCGCCGATCCCGTTACCGGAGCGTGAAGGAAAAAGGGCGCCGGCAGCTGCGGCGCCCTTCGGATCCGGCTTGCCCGGGCGCTCAGGTCCGGCGCCGCGCCCGCACCGCGCCAAGCGCGCCGACACCGGCGAGGAGGAGAACGGCGGAGGCCGGCAGCGGGACCACGGCGACCGTCCCGGTCGCGTCGGTGGTGATCGAGTCGATCCCGATTCTCGCACCACCGCCGAGCTCGATGAGGAAGGCGATCGTTTCGATGTTCGAAAAATCCGTTGGACCGGTGATGTCACTGAAAAGCAACTCCTGCCGTCCGGTTCCGAGGCCAAGCGGGCTTCCGGACGCGGAGTTGCCCGATGCGTCGGTCACCGTCGCGGTCAGGGTCACCTGTCCCCCGAGAACCGTCACGTCGAGCACGAACCCGTCATTCGCGCCCCCACCGGTCAGGTCGACACCGCCAAGGCCGGGGCTGCCTTCCCCGTCGTAAAGGAGGTTGACCGAACCCGTCGTGACTGCCTGCGTCGAGGTGAGGAATTTGGCGAGGCCTCCGTTGGGGTCGACCGCGGCCTGGAGCGTGTCCCCTGGATTCGCAGATGTCACCGTCGCATCCACGTCCCTTTCCCCGCCGATGATGCCGGTGCCGGTTCCCGGAAAACTCGCCGTTCCGCTATTGATCGAACCGAAGGCCGTACCTTGAGAAAAATCGTCGATGGTGACCGGCGATGCCGCCGCTGAGAAGGCAGTTCCGAGCACGATCGCTGCAGCGGCGATGAAAGAAGTCTTCATAATAACCCCCTGAAATTCTTGGCTTGTTGAGCGAAAATCGTAGGGGCCTCCCTCGAGATGTCAAGCCCCGGCTTCGGGCGGCGGGGAGGGTCTTGCGCAGGTGTCATTCTGATCCGCCGAGACGGCCGGTGCGTCTGCTGGCCGGACACGTGCCCGATCGCCTCAGGCCTGCAGGCTGCGCACGCCCAACTCGCCTTCCCGCGCGGCGCGCATCGCGAGCGCCGCGGCGTGGCTTGCGGCCAGCGTGGTGAAATAGGGGATGCGGTCGGCCAGCGTGACCGCGCGCATCGAGCGGGAATCCTCCACCGCCTGCGCGCCCTCGGTCGTGTTGAGCACCAGCTGCACGCCGCCATCCTTGATGATGTCGACGATGGTCCGCCCGCCCTCGTAGGCCTTGTTCACCACGTCCGACGCGATCCCGTGTTCGGACAGGAAATCCGCCGTGCCGCGGGTGGCCAGCAGCGTCAGGCCCAGATCGGTGAGCATCCGCGCCGTTTCCACCAGTTGCGCGGTCTTGTCGGCGTCGCGGATCGAGATGAAGACGCAGC
>CAZGHJ010000392.1:0-1601 GCA_964525355.1 uncultured Roseicyclus sp. | reverse complement strand
GCCGAGCCCAACGCGCTGGTGATGTGGGAGGCGCAGTTCGGCGATTTCGCCAACGGCGCGCAGATCATGTTCGACCAGTTCATCTCGTCGGGCGAGCGCAAGTGGCTCAGGATGAGCGGATTGGTCATGCTCCTGCCGCACGGCTTCGAGGGGCAGGGGCCGGAACACTCTTCGGCGCGCCTGGAGCGCTTCCTCCAGATGTGCGCCGAGGACAACTGGATCGTCGCCAACTGCACGACGCCGGCCAACTACTTCCACATCCTGCGGCGGCAGATCCACCGCTCGTTCCGCAAGCCGCTGGTTCTGATGACGCCGAAATCGCTTCTGCGGCACAGGCTGGCGATCTCGGACGCGGAGGATTTCACCACCGGGTCGAGCTTCCACCGGGTGCTGTGGGACGATGCCGAGAAGGGGCATTCGGACACGAAACTGGCCGCCGACGACAAGATCCGGCGGGTGGTGATCTCTTCGGGCAAGGTCTATTTCGACCTTCTGGAGGAACGCGACGCGCGCGGCATCGACGATGTCTACCTCCTGCGGCTGGAGCAGTTCTATCCCTTCCCGGCGCTTGCGCTGATGAAGGAGCTGGAACGCTTCAAGGGGGCCGAGATCGTCTGGTGCCAGGAAGAGCCCAAGAACCAGGGGGCGTGGACCTTCGTGGAGCCGAACCTGGAGTGGGTCCTGACGCGCATCGGCGCGGCGCATACCCGCCCGAGATACGTGGGACGCGCGGGCAGCGCCTCGCCGGCCACCGGCCTCGCCAGCCAGCACAAGGCACAACAATCCGCGCTCGTGAACGAAGCGCTGACCATCGAAGGGTAAGTCAGATGTCCATAGAAGTCCGCGTTCCCACATTGGGAGAAAGCGTCACCGAGGCGACGGTCGCCACGTGGTTCAAGAAGCCCGGCGAGGCCGTGGCCGCCGACGAGATGCTGTGCGAGCTGGAGACCGACAAGGTCACCGTCGAGGTGCCGGCGCCCGCGGCCGGGACGCTGGGCGAGATCGTCGCGGCGGAAGGCGAGACCGTGGGCGTCGACGCGCTGCTTGCCACGCTGACCGAAGGCGAGGGGGCCGCGCAAGCGCCTGCCGAAGCCCCCGCCGCCGCGCCCGCCGACGGCTCCGGCAAGGACAGCATCGACGTCATGGTGCCGACGCTGGGCGAGAGCGTGACCGAGGCGACGGTGGCGACCTGGTTCAAGAAGGTCGGCGACGAGGTGGCCCAGGACGAGATGCTGTGCGAGTTGGAGACCGACAAGGTCTCGGTCGAGGTGCCGGCCCCGTCTGCGGGAACGCTGACGGAGATCGTGGCAGCCGAGGGCGCGACCGTTCAGGCGGGTGGCAAGCTGGCCGTGATCGGCGGCAGCGCGGGCGGCACCGCGACGCCGGAAGCGCCGGCGCCGGGCGGGGCCGCGACGGCCGCGCCGCAACAGCCCGCGGCCCAGGATGCCGGACGCGGCCGGGACGTGGAGCACGCCCCCTCGGCGCAGAAGATGATGGCGGAAAAGGGCATCGACGCGGCCAGCGTTCAGGGAACGGGCCGCGACGGGCGCATCATGAAGGAAGACGTGATGAAGGCGGGCTCGGCCCCGGCGGCTGCGCCG
>CAZGHJ010000391.1:0-1614 GCA_964525355.1 uncultured Roseicyclus sp. | reverse complement strand
CGCCTCGCGCGGCAACGGCCTGACGGTCGAAGGCCCCGCCGTCCGCAACTGACCCATGCGCACCGCTCCGGACAGCCTCCGGGGCGGTGTTCGCGTAAATACATTCAAGAACCGGAATAAATCCAGAGGTTGAATCGATGATCTCCCGCCGTCATTTCGTTCAGGCCGCGATGGCCACCACGGCGCTCTACGGGGCCTCCGGTTTCGGCAACTGGTCCCGGCTCGCGGCGCAACAGGTTCTGTCCCAGGACGACCTTATCGGGACCAGCGATTTCGGCAACGTCACGCTGATCCATGTGACCGACATCCACGCCCAGACACAGCCGATCTACTTCCGCGAGCCGGAATTCAACATCGGCGTGGGCGAGGCTGCCGGCGTGCCGCCGCATCTGACCGGTCAGGATTTCCGCGCCGCCTACGGTATCGAGCGCGGCAGCGCGATGGACTACGCGTTGACCTACGACGATTTCACGTCGCTGGCACGCGCCTATGGCCGGATGGGCGGGCTGGACCGGATCGCGACGGTGGTGAACGCGATCCGCGCGGAGCGGCCCGATGCGCTCCTGCTCGATGGCGGGGATACCTGGCAGGGCTCTCTCCCGTCGCTCCGGACCGCGGGGCAGGACATGATCGATCTCTTCAACGCGCTGGGCTCGGACGCGATGACAACGCATTGGGAGTTCACCTATGGCTCCGAGCGCATCCACGAGGTGCTGGACAGCGGCACGCTGCGGCCGGCCTTCCTCGGCGCGAACATCTTCGACGCGGAGTGGGACGAGCCCGTCTTCGACGATTACCGGATGTTCGAGCGGGGCGGCACGCAGATCGCCGTGATCGGGCAGGCCTTCCCCTACATGCCCATCGCCAACCCCGGCTGGATGTTCCCCGAATACAGTTTCGGCCTGCGCCGCGAGCGGATCGCGGAAGTCGTGGAAGAAGTCCGTGCCGCTGGTGCCGAGGTGGTGGTGCTGCTCTCGCATAACGGCTTCGACGTGGACCGGAAATTCGCGCGCGACATCCCCGGCATCGACGTGATCCTGACCGGCCACACCCATGACGCGCTGCCCGAGCCTTTGCAGGTCGGCAACACCTTCCTGATCGCCAGCGGCAGCCACGGCAAGTTCATCAGCCGCGTGGACCTCGACGTGCGCGACGGCGGCGTGCAGGGCATCGCCCACCGCCTGATCCCGATCTTCTCGGACGTGATCGCGCCGGATCCGGAGATGGCGGCGCTGGTCGCAGCAACCCGCGCGCCCTACGAAGCGGAGATGTCCGAGGTCATCGGCACTTCGGGTTCGCTTCTTTTCCGGAGGGGCAATTTCAACGGCACCTGGGACGACGTGATCTGCAACGCGCTCATCAGCCAGCGCGACGCGCAGATCGCCCTGTCGCCCGGTTTCCGCTGGGGCGCCGCGATCCTGCCGGGCCAGCAGATCACGCGCGAGGACATCTACAACGTCACCGCGATGACCTACCCCAACGCCTACCGCACCGAGATGTCGGGCGAGATGCTCAAGACCATCTTCGAGGATGTGGCCGAGAACATCTTCAACCCCGATCCCTACTACCAGCAGGGCGGCGACATGGTGCGGATCGGCGGCATGGGCTACCGGA
>CAZGHJ010000390.1:0-1628 GCA_964525355.1 uncultured Roseicyclus sp. | reverse complement strand
GCCCAAGACGCGATCCGGCAAGATCATGCGCCGCATCCTGCGCAAGATCGCCGAGAACGACACCGGCAGCCTGGGCGACACCTCGACGCTCGCCGACCCTTCGGTGGTCGACGACCTGATCGCCAACCGCGTGACGCTGTGAGGGCCGGACGATGAAGGACGCATCCGTACAGATCAAACCCGTCAACCTGATCCTTCTCGGCCCTCCGGGTGCCGGGAAGGGCACGCAGGCGCGGATGCTGATGGAACGCTTCGGCCTCGTGCAGCTGTCCACGGGCGATCTGTTGCGCGGAGCGGTCGCCGCCGGCACCGAGGCCGGGCTTGCGGCCAAGGCGGTGATGGACCGCGGAGACCTCGTCTCCGACGAGATCGTGCTTGCCGTCCTGCGCGAGCGGCTCGACCAGCCCGACGTGGCCGCCGGCACCATCCTCGACGGGTTTCCGCGCACCGCCGCGCAGGCCGAGGCGCTCGACGCGCTTCTGGCCGGGCGCGGCCAGCGGATCGACGCCGTGATCAGCCTCGAGGTCGATGACGCGGCGATGGTCGCGCGCGTCGCGGGCCGCTACACCTGCGTGGGCTGTGGCGAGGGGTATCACGACAGCTTCAAGGCGCCGTCCGTGGCGGGCGTCTGCGACAGCTGCGGCGGGACCGAGATGAAGCGCCGCGCCGACGACAATGCCGAGACCGTGCGCACGCGGCTTGCGGCCTATCACGCGGAAACCGCACCGCTGATCGACTATTACGCCGCCCGCGGCACCCTCACCGCCATCCCGGCGATGGGCGAGATCGGCGCGATCGCGGAGGACATGAACGCCATCGTCGAAAGCCTGACGGCGGCGTGAGGAGGATTCGCCGCGATCCGGGGCTCAGGGGGCCCGGGCGCGGCGGAAAAAAGCCGTCCGGGCCAGGAGGGGCCGGGCGGACAACGATCGAAGGGAGAGCCAGATGGCTGAAAACTCTGACAACAACGCGTACTGGGCCGCGAATATCCGCCTGGTCACCATCTGCCTGGTGATCTGGGCATTGTGTTCGTATGGCGCCGCCATCCTGTTCCGGCCGCTTCTGAGCGGCATCGAGGTGGGTGGCACCGATCTGGGCTTCTGGTTTGCCCAGCAGGGATCGATCCTCGTCTTCCTGGTCCTGATCTTCTTCTACGCCTGGCGTATGAACAAGCTCGACCGGGAACATGGCGTGGACGAGTAAGGGACAGACCGAACCATGGATCAGACAACACTCAACATCATCGTCGTGGGGCTGTCGTTCGCGCTCTACTTCGGTATCGCGATCTGGGCCCGCGCGGGCTCCACGTCGGAATTCTACGCCGCCGGCCGGGGTGTGAACCCGGTCGTCAACGGGATGGCGACCGCCGCCGACTGGATGTCGGCCGCGTCCTTCATCTCGATGGCCGGTCTCATCGCCTTCGTGGGCTACTCCAACTCGACCTTCCTGATGGGCTGGACGGGCGGCTACGTGCTCATGGCCATGCTGCTGGCGCCCTACCTGCGGAAGTTCGGCAAGTATACCGTGCCGGAGTTCATCGGTGACCGGTACTACTCGAACACCGCGCGGGTGGTGGCGGTCATCTCGCTCATCATCATCTCGGTCACCTACGTGATCGGCCAGATGAC
>CAZGHJ010000389.1:0-1633 GCA_964525355.1 uncultured Roseicyclus sp. | reverse complement strand
GCGCGTCCGTCTGGGGGACGGAAGGTCGCAGGTTCAAGTCCTGCTAGCCCGACCAGATCACCTCCGCTCAGATCCTCTCCGCCGGATGACACCGGCGGCAACACGCGCCCGCGCGCGCCCCGATCCTCCGCACGCGGCCGCGTCCAGCGATCAGTCCCGCCGCCGGCACAACCCTGCCATGCCTGGCACAGCCCGCCACGGGACGGCCCGCGCGGGCGTCCCATCCCGGCGCATCGAGGCTGTCATCCCGGCGCAACGCCGCTAGAGTGACGGTCGAAACCGGTTAACCCCTCCGACCTCCGCGCAGGAAGCCCCGCCGCCCCATGACCGAGCCCAGTCCCGACCCCGCCTCGACCCCCGAAACCGGCGCGCCCGTGACCGGCCCGGGCGTCCTGCCCGATCACGCCATCCGGGGCCTGATCGCCGCGGGCGCTCTGGCCGCGGACACGGGGCTCCTGCCCGACCAGATCCAGCCCGCCAGCCTCGACCTGCGCCTCGGCCACGTGGCCTACCGGGTGCGCGCCTCGTTCCTGACCGGACGCGGGCGGACCCTCGCCGAGCGTCTGCCCGAGTTCGAGATGCACCGCATGGACCTCTCGCAGGGCGCGGTGCTGGAGAAGGGCTGCGTCTACGTCGTGCCGCTGATGGAGCGGCTGGACCTGCCCGGCGACATCTCCGCCGTCGCCAATGCCAAGAGCTCCACCGGCCGCGTGGATTGCCTGACCCGCGTGGTCACCGACAACGGGACCGAGTTCGACCGCATCGGACCGGGCTATGCCGGGCCGCTCTATGCCGAGATCTGCCCCCGCTCCTTCTCGGTGCTGGTCAAACCGGGCCTCCGGCTCAACCAGATCCGCTTCCGCCGCGGCGAGGCGGTCCTGAGCGATGCCGACCTGCGTGCGCGCCACGCCGAGACGCCGCTCGTCACGGGCGGGGCGGCGGTGATCGACGACGGCCTGGGATTTTCGGTCGATCTCACGCCCGGCCCCGGCGGGCTCGTGGGCTACCGCGCCAAGCCCCATGCCGGCCTGGTCGACCTGACGCGGACGGGCCACCACGCCATCGCCGAGTTCTGGGAGGAGCTGCGCGCCGACGCCGGGCACATCATCCTCGATCCCGGCGCCTTCTACATCCTCGTCAGCCGCGAGGCGGTCACGATCCCGCCCGACTGCGCCGCCGAGATGGCGCCCTATGTGGCGATGGTGGGCGAGTTCCGCGTGCATTACGCGGGCTTCTTCGACCCCGGCTTCGGCCACGGCATTCCCGCGCGCGGCGTGCTCGAGGTGCGCTGCCACGAGGCGCCCTTCGTGCTGGAACAGGGCCAGGTGGTGGGCCGGCTGGTCTACGAGCGCATGGCCGCGCCGCCCGAGCGGCTCTATGGCGCCGATCTGGCCTCGAACTACCAGGGCCAGGGGCTGAAGCTCTCCAAGCATTTCCGGAGCGCCTGACCCCGCGGCGGGCAGTTGCCTCATTTTCAGGCGCCCGCGCCGCAGGGCCGGCCTTGACCGGCGCGTTTCTTTTGCCTTCCGGGCGCCGCGTGTTACCTTTCAAAATACGACGACGACCAACCGATCTTTACCGACAGGAGACGACACATGTCGATCAAGACCCTCTTGGCCGCCCTCGTTCTGAC
>CAZGHJ010000388.1:0-1663 GCA_964525355.1 uncultured Roseicyclus sp. | reverse complement strand
CCCTGTTTATATCACCTCGGGTCAACGCACGCGAGGCCGGCGTGTTCACTGCCGTCGCAACGTTTATGTAAAACTCGTTAACTTTTCGTCAAGATCCGAACTGGACCGATCGGTTCAGTTCATAGCCTCTGCCCGAGGGAACGGCAATCGGCACAAAGCCATTCTCACGTGCATGTGTGCACAGTGTGAGCGTCCGCGGTGGGGCCTCGACCCGCTTGCCCGGCACCGCCGCATGGCGGGCGGGCGCGATCTTATGACGGCGCGCGCAGCGCCTCAAGAAGCCGCGCCATGTCCTCCGGCAGCGGGGCGGAAAAGGACAGCGCCGCCCCCGTGACCGGATGCACGAAGCCGAGCGTCGCGGCATGGAGCGCCTGACGCGGGAAGGCCGCCACCGCCCGAGCCGCCGGCCCCAGCGCCTTTTCCGACACGCGCCGCCGCCCGCCATAGACCGGATCGCCCACGAGCCCGTGGCCGACATGGGCCATGTGGACCCGGATCTGGTGCGTCCGCCCCGTCTCCAGCCGGCAGGACACGCGCGCGACCGCGCCGGCGAACGCCTCCTCCACGCGCAGATGGGTCACCGCGTGCCGCCCGCCCTCGAAGCGCACGGCCTGGCGCTGCCGGTCGGTCTTGTGCCGGGCGAGGCGCGTGGCGATCCGGATCGCCCCGTCTGTCCCCACCGTCACGCCGCGAATGCCGCGCAGCCGCGGATCGGCCGCGTCCGGCACCCCGTGGCAAAGCGCCTGGTACTCCCGCTCGATGCTGTGATCGGCGAATTGCGCGGCCAGCCCGTGATGCGCCCGGTCCGATTTCGCCACCACCAGCAGCCCCGAGGTGTCCTTGTCGATTCGATGCACGATGCCCGGCCGCTTCTCGCCGCCGACGCCCGACAGATCGCCGCCGAAATGGTGCAAAAGCGCGTTCACCAGCGTGCCCGAGGGCGAGCCCGGCGCGGGATGCACGACCATTCCCGCGGGCTTGTTCACAACGATCAGGTCCGCGTCCTCGTGCAGGATGTCGAGCGGAATGGCCTCGGGCGCGGTGGCGATCTCGGCCGCCTCCTCGACCGCGATCACGATCTCGTCGCCCTCCGCGGTCCGGGCGCGCGCGTCCCTGACCACCGCGCCGTTCACCGTCACGGCCCCCGTCTCGATCAGCCGCACGAGGCGCGAGCGGCTCAGCGCCGCTTCCTCTGGCACGGCGCGGGCCAGTGCCTTATCAAGACGCGGGTCCGGATCGGGGCCGATCAGGAAGGACACGAGGCGGGGAGACGGCATGGGAAACGGCCCGGAGGATGAGGCGGAGACGGCGACTGGCGCGGGCCTGCCGCGCGACCTGCGCTTTCTCAAGACGCTGGTGACGGTGCTGACCGCGGCGATGATCCTCGGCGTGATAGCGATCACGGTGCTGCTTGTCATCCGGCTGAATGACGTGGGCGCGCCGATCCTGCTCGATCCGGGCGCCTTCGCCCTGCCGGACGGTGTGGGCGTCGTCGGGATCAGCGTCGTGGACGGTGTGACGGTCACGGTGGGCGACGACGGCGTGATCCGCCTGTTCGACAGCGAGACCCGCGCCCTGATCCGCGAGATGCCGGCCGTGCCGTGAGCGATGGTACCGCCTCCCCGGCTTGAACGGGGGACCTCTGGATCCACAATCCAGCGCT
>CAZGHJ010000387.1:0-1731 GCA_964525355.1 uncultured Roseicyclus sp. | reverse complement strand
TGGCGGAGGAGGTGGGATTCGAACCCACGGTACGCTTGCACGCACGCCGGTTTTCAAGACCGGTGCATTCGACCACTCTGCCACTCCTCCGTGACGCGGGCGTGCTTACGGCCATCCCCGCGATTCTGAAAGTCGTGTCTCCCGCGCATCGCGGGCGCCGGGGCGGCTTGCGAAACGGGTTCCCAGACGCCGAAAAAACGGATAGCGTGCCAAAAAACAAGTGTCGCACGTCCCCCGGGCGGACGGCACTAACAAGGCTGCACCGGGAAAACCCGGGCGGGTATTGAGAGCGGAAAGAGCAGAAAATGACCCACAATCCCCCCGCGGCACGCGTGGTGCGCCGGTCTGTCAGCGTCGCTCTGGCGTCCGGCCTCATCCTGTCCGTCGCCGCCTGCACGCCAACCGCAGACTTCGTTCCGGGATCGCGAGACGCGGCGCGCGACGGCCCCGCACCGATCGGCGCGGCTCCCGCCTCCGAGCGCGACGTCGAGGCACCCGAGGTGTTCGACGTCGCCGACGAGGGGCTCTGGGACGGCCGGCCTTCGCTGGGCGGCGTGTGGGTCGCCCATCCCGGCGCCACCGATCCGGAGCGTGTCATCATCCGCAACACCGAGACCGGGCGCTTCGTGATCGGCGCCCTGTTCCGGCGCGAGCGTGAAAATCCGGGCCCGCCGCTGCAGGTCTCGTCCGAGGCGGCGGCCGCACTGGATCTTCTCGCCGGCAACCCGACCAACCTCCAGGTGACAGCCCTCAGGCGCGCGGACCCGCCGCCCGAGGACGAAGGCGAGGCCATCGCAGAGACTCAGGCGACGGCCGACATCACCCAGACCGCCGACACCCCCGCGGCGGGCGATCCCGGTGCGGCGGCGCCCGTGGCCGCGGATACGCCAGAGCCCGCCGCCCCCGCGCCCGGCGGCTTTCTCGCTGCGCTCAACCGCGTGCTGGGCACCGGCACCCGGCCCGAAGACGCCGCGACCGAAACCTCGGGCGACACCTCTGACAACACCGCGACCGACACCACCGCCACGCCGGCACCCGCCCCGGCCCGGCCGCGCAACATGAGCGCCGGGGATGTCGCCTCGGGGATCGGGGCGGCGGCCTTCTCGACCACCGAACTCGAGGCCATCCGCCCCGTTCCGGCCGTCGCCGCCGCCGGCGCCGCCATCGCCGAAAGCCAGGCCGCCCTCCGCGTGCCGGCGCCGGCCCGCACGACGCCGACCTCGCCCGACACGCCGCTCGGCCGTGCCTTCGTCCAGGTCGGTCTCTTCTCCGTGCGGGAAAACGCCGAAGCCGCCGGTCAGGCCTTGCGCAGCGCCGGTCTTGTCCCCACCATCCGCGAAGAGAACGGCACCGGCCGCCGGTCCTGGCGCGTGGTGGTGGGCCCTGCCCCCACCGGCGCGGATCGGGCGGCCGTGCTCGAAACGGTGCGCGGGGCCGGCTTCGAGGATGCCTATTTCGTCTCCCGCTAGGCAGGAACCGGGCAAGACCACATGACGAGCCGAGCTTTCAACCTCGTGCGCCGCGCCGCGACGGCCGCGATCGCCGCGGCCCTGACCCTCGGGCCGCTCCCCGCCGCCGCCTTCGAGACCGAGGCGGGATCGGCCTGGGTGATCGACCACAATACCGGGCAGGTGCTCCTGTCGCACAATGCCGAGGTGCCGCTACCGCCCGCCTCCATGTCGAAGCTGATGACGCTCCTGATGACCTTCGAGGCGCTCGATGACGGGCGCC
>CAZGHJ010000386.1:0-1753 GCA_964525355.1 uncultured Roseicyclus sp. | reverse complement strand
GACGAAACGGCTGGCCGATCTGCGCAACATCTATTCCGCCAAGGACGCCGAGAAGGCCGGGTTCGAGGCCTACGAGGCCGTGGGACGTGGCGGGCTGCCGCCCGGACTGCGGGATCTCGCCGCCGAATGATGGCTCAGTCCGCCGCGTAGGAGCGCGCGGTCGCGAAGATCTCGGAGAGCGCCTCGGCATCCCCGATCCGGTTGGCCATGAGCAGGACGAGACGCGCGTTCATCGCGTGGCTCTCGGCCTCTGACAGGCCCTCATGGGCGGCCAGAAGCGCGGCGTAGACGTCGTCACCGCGCCCCTTCATGCCGGTCGGATAGATCTTGCGCACCGCGCTCATACCACGTCCTCCGTCGCCATCCGGACCTTGCCCAGCGCCCGGTCCCGCGCGGCGGCCACGTCCTCGGCGCGCGGCGCGTCGAAGACCGCCGCCACATGACCGTCGGGCCGGAACAGATACGCAAGCCCCATGCCGTAGCGCCCCAGCGCATGGCCTTCCCGGTCGCCATGGCAGGGATAGTCCGCCGCGACATGCCCGATGCCGATCCGCCGGACGCCCGGCACATCCGGCAGGAAGACACCGCCGAAGCCCACCAGCGTGAAGTCCCCCTGCACCAGCTCGATCAGCCAGCCCTCGCCCAGCGGCGCGTCGAGCATCGCGCGTCCCGGCGCAACCTTGCCGCCCGTCCCGGTCTGCAACGGGAACCCCGCCAGCGAGCAGGGCTGTGACAGGCGCCCCGAGTTGATGAGCGCCCGCGCAAAGGGCTGGTCGTGCGCCATGCGCAGCGTCTCGGCCCGGAACAGCGCCTCGATGGGCGATTTCGGCGTCATGAAGCCCGTCGCCCGCGCCGAGTTCAGAAGGTTCTCTTCCGCCGCATGGCGCCGCTCCGCGTCGTAGCTCTCGATCAGGGCCTCGGGCGCCTCGCCCCGGCACACGGCGGCCAGCTTCCAACCCAGGTTGTCCACGTCCTGGATGCCGCCATTGCCACCCCGCGCGCCGAAGGGCGAAACCACATGCGCGCTGTCGCCCACGAAGATCACGCGGCCATGCACGAAGCGGTCCAGCATCATGCAGCGGAAGCGGTAGACCGACATCCAGTCGATCCGGAAGGGCTTGTCGCCCACGATGGCGCGGATGCGGGGCAGGACGCGCGCCTCCTCGGCCTCGGCCTTCGGATCGGCGCCCGCGTCGAGTTGCAGGTCGATGCGGTAGATGTCGTCGGGCTGCTTGTGCAGCAGCGCCGACTTGCCCGGGTGGAAGGGCGGGTCGAACCAGAACCAGCGCTCGGGCGTGTCATGCTCGCCGAAGGGGCTGTCCTCCATCTCGATGTCGCAGATGAGGAACCGTTCCTCGAAGCTCTGCCCCTCGAAGGCCAGGCCCATGCGCGCCCGCGTGGGCGAGCCCGCGCCGTCGCAGGCGAGCATCCACGCGGCCTCCAGCGTGTAGGCGCCCTCGGGCGTGTCCACCGTCAGGCGCACGCCGTCGCAGGTCTCCGCGTGGTCCGTGACCTTGGAAAGGAACCGCAGGTCGATGAGGCCCGCGAACTCCCGCGCCCGGTCGAGCAGATATTCTTCCACGTAATATTGCTGGAGGTTGATGAAGGCCGGATACTTGTGCCCCGTCTCGGGCAGAAGGTCGAAGGCGTAGATCTGGTCATCCCCGTGGAAATTCCGCCCCACCTTCCACGTCACGCCCTTGGCGAGCATGCGGTCCCCCACGCCCAGCCGGTCGAAGATCTCGAGCGTGCG
>CAZGHJ010000385.1:0-1754 GCA_964525355.1 uncultured Roseicyclus sp. | reverse complement strand
CTCAACCGCCGCCTCGCCGGCTGGATCGAGGGCGAGTATCACCACACCCCGCATCGCGGCCTGGACGGCGCCACGCCGCTCGAGCAGTGGGCGCGCACCGGCGCGGGCGTGCGCTTTCCCGAACCCGGCCTGGATCTGGCCGATCTGTTCCTGCACGAGGCGGTGCGCAAGGTCCAGAAGGACCGCACGGTCAGCCTCCACGGCGTGCTCTACGAGGTCGACGCCGCCCTGGTCGGGGAAAACGTCACCCTGCGCTTTGATCCGGGCGCACCGCCCGAACGGCCGATCCAGGTGTGCTTCCAAGGCGAGCGCCTCGCGATGGCACGCCCGGTCGACACCTACGCGAACTGTTTCGTCAAACGCGATCGCCCCTCGCGCACCTTGGCCGTGGACGGCCCGGCCCCCGAGCCGGCAGCCTCGGCGCTGCGTCTGCGCGAACTCTCGGGTGAAACGGCGGAGAACTGAGCATGTACCGCAAACACTTCGCCCTCACGGCCTTTCCCTTCGACCTGACCCCGCCGCCGGATGCGCTGTTCGCCGCGGCCAGCCTCACCGAGGCCGAAGCCCGCCTGAAACATCTGCTGGAGCTGCGCGCCATCGGCCTGATCACCGGCGAGGCCGGCTCGGGCAAGACCACGGTCTGCCGCAAGGTCGCCGCCGACCTGCATCCGGGACTCTATCGGGTGTTCTACATCCCGCTCTCGACCGGGAACGTCATGGACATGTACAAGACCATCGGTTGGGAGCTGGGCCTGCCGGTGGAGCGCAACCGCGCCGCGGCCTTCCGCACCATCCGCACCGAGATCACCCGCTTGAGCCTGGAGGCCAAGCAACGCCCCGTCCTGATCGTCGACGAGGCCCATCACCTCAGAAACGAGGTGCTCGAGGATCTGCGTCTGCTCACCAACTACCAAATGGATTCGGAGAATCGCCTCTGTCTGCTGTTGGTGGGACTCACGGAGCTGCGCCGCCGTCTGAGCATGGCGGTGCACGAGTCGCTCGCCCAGCGCATCGTGGTGCGTCATCACGTGACCGGGCTGACCCGCGAGGAGCTGCCGGCCTATCTGACCCATCGTCTGCGCCTGGCCGGCTGCGAGCTGCCGCTGTTCGAGCCGCCCGCCGTGGAGGCGCTGTTCCAGGCCACCCGCGGCATGCCGCGCAAGGTCAATCGTCTGGCCCACTACGCGCTCACCGGCGCCGCCCTGGAACAGGCCCGCCAGGTCACCGCCGAGCACGTGCAGACCGCCCGCGAGGAGGTCGCCCCATGAGCCGGTCATCCGAACCGATCACCATCACCCTGCCCGACAATTGGACCCCCGAGCAGGCCTGGGCTGTCCACGAGATCCTCGACGATCTCCTCGAGCGGATCGAGGCGCACTACGGGATGGCCGTGCAGGACTGGCTCTGCGGCGAAGACGCCGACGACGACCCGTTCACCGACACCCAGCTCGATCTGTTCGAGAACGACTTCGACGATCCGCTGCCCTTCTGAGCGACCCTCCCCCGGCGGGTCGCCACCCGCCGGGCATCGGCCGCACAGGCGCCCGACCCGGGCGCGTCGACCACCGCCGCGACGCACTCCACACACCGCCTTCGCGCTCCTCGCACTCCTCCACCTGCCGACACTGCACCACCGGGGCGATCAGTGCGGGAAAACCGCGAGCATTCCTCGCGAAATAATTCGGGAATCGGCCGGTGACATAAAGCGAGCGACAACACCTGCCGCGATCGCCACTGCCCACGCTGTCAGCGAC
>CAZGHJ010000384.1:0-1791 GCA_964525355.1 uncultured Roseicyclus sp. | reverse complement strand
AGCTCGAGACCGCCATCGAAGCCGCCTGGGAGGCGCGCGACACCATCACCCCCGCCACCAAGGGCGAAACGCGCGACGCCATCGAGGCGACGCTCGACGCGCTCGACAGCGGCGCGCTGCGGGTGGCGGAACGGCAGGCGGACGGGACCTGGCACGTGAACCAGTGGGCCAAGAAGGCCGTGCTTCTGGGCTTCCGGCTGAAGGACATGGAAAAGCAGTCGGGCGGCCCCCAGGGCGGCGACTGGTGGGACAAGGTCGACAGCAAGTTCGCCGACTGGAAGAAGCGCGACTGGAAGGAGGCCGGCTTCCGGGCGGTCCCCAACTGCATCGTGCGCAAATCCGCCTATATCGCGCCGGGCGTGGTGCTGATGCCCTCCTTCGTGAACCTCGGCGCCTATGTGGACACGGGCACCATGGTCGACACCTGGGCCACCGTGGGCTCCTGCGCGCAGATCGGCAAGAACGTGCACCTGTCGGGCGGCGTCGGCATCGGCGGCGTGCTCGAGCCGATGCAGGCGGGCCCCACGATCATCGAGGACAACTGCTTCATCGGCGCGCGGTCCGAGGTGGTCGAGGGCGTGATCGTGCGCGAGGGCTCGGTGCTGGGCATGGGCGTCTTCCTCGGGCAATCCACCAAGATCGTCGACCGCGAGACGGGCGATGTCATGTATGGCGAGGTGCCCGCGGGCTCGGTCGTGGTGGCCGGCTCCATGCCGTCTAAGAACGGCGTGAACCTCTATTGCGCGGTCATCGTCAAGCGCGTGGACGAGAAGACGCGCGCCAAGACCTCGATCAACGAGCTTCTGCGCGACTGACGCGGGGCAACGGGGCGCGCGATGGCGAAAGAGACGAAATCCGGGTCGCCCCGCGCCCAGCAGGTCTACACGCTGGTCGTCGAGGTCGGCCGCAAGGCCGGCGACGGCCTGCCCGACGGCGCCACGGGCGGCGCGCTTTTGTGCTACGCCTCGGGCGTGGACGAGGCCGAAGCCGTGCGCGAGACGGTGGCGGTGCTGAAACAGGCGGATCTCGCGCCGCTGGATGTGTCGGGCTACGGCACCCGGACCGACCGCGAGGCGGCGGGCGAGGAGATCACGGCGGAAGATGCGGCGATGATGCAGCGCGCGCTCGACGAGAACGCGGTGATCGTCGTGCAGATGACGCCGTTCTTCGGGGACGAGGACGAAGGCGACGGGTGAGAGCGTTGCCCCCGGAACGTTGACCCGTTACGCATCGAACAGACCCTGACACGCCGAACAGAGCCTTGACCCCGTGACCACAGACCCCGTCGACCTGACCGCCGCGCTGGTGCGCTGCCCCTCCGTCACGCCGGAGGAGGGCGGCGCGCTGACCCTCTTGCAGGGGATGCTGGAGCAGGCCGGGTTCACCTGCACGCGGGTCGACCGCAACGGCACGCCGAACCTGTTCGCCCGCTGGGGCGCGCGCAACGCGGGCCGTGTCTTCGGCTTCAACGGGCACACGGACGTGGTGCCGGTGGGCGATCCGGCCGACTGGACGCATCCGCCGTTCTCGGCCCATCGCGAAGACGGCTGGCTGATAGGACGCGGGGCCACGGACATGAAATCCGGCGTGGCGGCCTTCGTGGCGGCGGCCATCGACCTTGTCGCGAGCGCGCCACCCAATGGGGCCATCGTCATCGCCATCACCGGCGACGAGGAGGGGCCGGGCCGCGACGGGACCATCGCCATCCTCGACTGGATGGCCGAGGCCGGCGAGCGCATGGATGTCTGCATCGTGGGCGAGCCCACCTGCGTCGCGGAGATGGGCGACATG
>CAZGHJ010000383.1:0-1792 GCA_964525355.1 uncultured Roseicyclus sp. | reverse complement strand
CGCGGTGATCATCGAGCCCGAGCGTGCCGCGGCCTCGACCACGATCACCGCCTGCGCGAGGCCCGAGACGATGCGGTTGCGCCGCGGGAAATGGCGGCCCTGCGGCTGGAGCCCGAAGGGCATCTCGCTGAGGCGGACGCCCTGCGTCCCGATGCGCCGGGCAAGCTCCGCGTTCTCGGCCGGGTAGATCACGTCGAGCCCGCCCGCCTGCACCGCGATGGTGCCGCTGTCCAGCGCGGCCTCGTGCGCCAGCGCGTCGATGCCGCGCGCAAGGCCCGAGACGACGACGAACCCGGCCTCGCCCAGATCGCGCGCCAGCCTGCGCGCCATCCGCGCGCCGAGCGCCGAGGCATTGCGGGTGCCCACGATGGCGATCGCGGGCCGGGCAATGAGATCGAGGTCGCCCATCGCCCAGAGGATCGGGGGGGCATCGCCGATTCGCGCCAGAAACGGCGGGTAGTCGGGATCGCCGAGGCAGAGCATCCGCGCGCCTGCGCGCCGCGCCGCCGCGACCTCGGCCGCCGCGACGGGTTCGGGGCAGGCGGCGTAGTCCTCGACGCCCGCTTCCCGCGCGATCTCGGGCAGGGCGGCCAGCGCCAGTTCGGCGCGCCCATGCTCGGCCATCAGCCGCAGGTAGGTCGCCGGCCCCACGCGGCGCGAGCGCACCAGCCGCAGCCGCAGAAGCTGCTCGCGCGCATCGCTGGCCGGCGGCGGCGTGTAATCGAGCGGTGGCTCGTCGAATCCGGGGTCAAGCAAGACAGACATCGGCCCGAGCCTAGGTCCGAAATGGTTAACGGGATGTTACCGGCCGGGGCGGGCCTTGCCGCGGGGTCCGCGCGACACAGCTCCGGTTCATGATCCGCCCCGCCGCCGCCATCTTCCGCACCGACCCGCCCGAGCAGAGCCTCCTCGCCGCATCGGCCGGCGGGCCGGGTGTCTATTTCGACGCCTTCCGGACCGACATCCGCCGCACCGTGGATTTGCCGGCCTATCTCGAGGTCTTCTACAGGACGCCCGTCTTCCGGTCGGAGCGGGCGCTTCTGGCTGCCGCCGGCTTTCGCAGCGTGGATGCGGACGTCTCGGCGCTGGCGCGGGGCGAAACCGATTGCTTCGTCGCCTGGCGGGTGACGGCGCGCGGCCCGTCAGAGATCCTGTTGCACGACGTCTCGGGCCGCACGGCCAGCTGGTTCCTCGTGAACCCCATCCCGTCGGGAACGCGCCTGTGGTTCGGATCGCTCGTTCGACCGGCGGAGGGGGGCGGCGCGCCGCGCCTCGGCCGGACGCTTCGCCTTCTGCTCGGCCCGCACCGGGTCTATTCGCGCATTCTACTGGCCGCGGCGGCGGCCCGGCTTGAGACGGCCTGACGCGCCCCTCAGGCCGCCGAGCCGCCCACCGTGAGCCCGCCGATCATCAGCGTCGGCTGCCCCACGCCCACGGGCACCCACTGGCCGGCCTTGCCGCAATTGCCCATGCCGGGATCGAGCGCCATGTCGTTGCCGATGGCGCGGATGTTCTGAAGCGCCGTGGCCCCGTCGCCGATGAGCGTGGCGCCCTTCACGGGCGCGCCCACCTTGCCGTCCTTCACCCGGTAGGCCTCGGTGCAGGAGAAGACGAACTTGCCGTTGGTGATGTCGACCTGCCCGCCGCCGAAACCCGTGGCGTAGATACCGTCCTTGAGATCGGCCAGGATCGCGCCGGGCTCGGCGTCGCCGCCCAGCATGTAGGTGTTCGTCATCCGCGTCATGGGCGCGTGGGCATAGCTTTCGCGGCGGCCGTTGCCGGTGGGGGCGAC
>CAZGHJ010000382.1:0-1855 GCA_964525355.1 uncultured Roseicyclus sp. | reverse complement strand
AGCGCGCTCGACAGCGAGGTGGAGGCCGCGATCCAGGAGACGCTTTACGGCGTGATGGAGGGCAAGACGGTGATCGCCATCGCGCACCGGCTGTCCACCATCGCGCATA
The DNA here is from genome assembly GCA_964525355.1 of uncultured Roseicyclus sp. GTDB lineage: Bacteria > Pseudomonadota > Alphaproteobacteria > Rhodobacterales > Rhodobacteraceae > Roseibacterium. The sequence continues at coordinate 1,746 of CAZGHJ010000382.1, read as the reverse complement.
TGGACCGGATCGTGGTGCTGGATGACGGGCGCATCGCCGAGGAAGGCGGCCATGCCGAGTTGCTGGCGCGCGGCGGGCTTTACGCGGGCTTCTGGGCCCGGCAATCGGGCGGGTTCATCGGCACGGAAACGGAGGCGGCGGAATGAAGCGGCGCATTCACGACATCCTGCACCGGCTGAGCACCCTGATCGACGGGTTCCAGCCCGCCGAGGGGCCGCCGCCCGACCGGCTGTGGCCGTTCATCCGCTGGTGTCTTGCCGGGGCCTGGCCGGTGATCATCCTGGCCGCGATCCTGTCGGCGCTGGCCGGCATCATGGAGGTGGGCGCGGCCTGGCTTCTGGGGGTGCTGGTGGACAGCACCGTGACCGGCACCGAGGGGTATTTCGCCCAGAACCTCGCGCTGATCCTGTTCTACGTGGTGTTCTACCTGGCGCTCAGGCCGCTGTTCTTCGGGGCCTCGGCGGCGTTCAACGGGATCGTCCTGCCGCCGAACCTGCAACCGCTGATCCAGAGCCGGCTGCACCGCTGGTCGCTGGGCCACGCGGTGACCTTCTTCGACAACGATTTCGCGGGGCGCATCGCGCAGAAGCAGATGCAGACCGCGACCGCGCTGGTGAACGTGGTGACCGAGGTCATCAACGCGGGCGCCTTCGCGGTCGCCACGCTGGTGGGGGCCGTCGCGATGCTGACGGCCATCGACTGGCGCATCGGGCTGGCGCTGGTGGTGTGGCTGATCGGGTATTTCTACATGATCCGCTGGTTCCTGCCGCGCATCCGCGTGCGCTCGAAGGATCGGGCGGCGGCGCGGGCGAACGTGACGGGGCAGATCGTCGACACGATCACCAACATCAAGACGGTGAAGCTGTTCGGGCATACCGATCATGAGGACGAGGCCGCGATCGACGCGCTGCAGGGCTACCGGCAGACGGCGCTGGCCTTCGGCTACCTCTCCACGGGGTTCCGTTTCGCGCTGATGGCGACGGCGGGGGTTCTGCCCGTGGTGCTGGTGCTGGGGGCGATCTGGCTGTGGCAGGCGGGGCAGGCGAGCCCCGGCGAGATCGCGGCCACCGGCGCCATCGCCATGCGCATCGCGCAGATGACCGGCTGGGTCAGTTTCACGCTGATGGCGGTCTACGCCAATGTGGGCGAGGTCGAGGACGGGATGCGCACGCTGACGCCGCGCCACGCCCTGACCGACGCGCAGGACGCGCAGGTGCTGCCGCGCATCGCGGGGCGGATCGGCTACGAGGGCGTGCGCTTCGCCTACGGGCGCGACGTGGGCGGGGTCGAGGCGATCGACCTGGTGGTGGAACCGGGCCAGAAGCTGGGGATCGTCGGCGCCTCGGGGGCGGGGAAATCGACGCTCGTGGCGTTGCTCTTGCGCCTTTACGACACGGAAGAGGGTCGCATCACGCTGGACGGCGTGGACATTCGCGGCGTCACGCAGGACAGCCTGCGCCACCAGATCGCGATGGTCACGCAGGAGACGGCGATGTTCAATCGCTCGGCCATGGAGAACATCCGCTATGGGCGGCCCGAGGCGAGCGATGCGGAGGTCTTTGCCGCCGCCGAACGGGCCGAGGCGCACGAGTTCATCCAGACGCTCAAGGACCATCGCGGGCGCGAGGGCTACGACGCGCATCTGGGCGAGCGGGGCGTGAAGCTGTCGGGCGGGCAGCGGCAGCGGATCGCGCTGGCGCGCGCCTTCCTCAAGGACGCGCCGGTTCTGGTGCTGGACGAGGCCAC
>CAZGHJ010000381.1:0-1868 GCA_964525355.1 uncultured Roseicyclus sp. | reverse complement strand
AGCGGCAGGATCGGCGTGATCGTGTTCTCGGTGAACAGCTGCATCCGCCCGAGGATGACGATCAGGAAACCGACGGTATAGCCGAGATTGGTGATCGCCGACGTCCAGTCCGCATGCGGCAGCATCGACGCCAGAAACCCCTTGGCCAGCACCGAGGTGCTGATCGCGAGCCCCGCCGCGACGCCCGACCACCAGAGCGCGCTTGCCGGACGCGACAATTCGTGCTCGCCCTCGCGGCGGATCGCCTCGAAAATGACCGAGGTGGGGACTTTGGAAAACTCCTCGACCTGCTGTGCCTCGTCGCGGTCGAGATCCGGTTTTTCGGACATGGTGCCTCGTCCTGGATACCCCGACGCAGCCGTGCGGGGCGGAGCGGCCCTGCGGCCAACGATGGGGCCAAGGCCTGCGCGCTCACGCGCCTGTCTCGCCCTCCGTCTCGATCTTAAGCGGCTCGCCGCAATGCTTGCAATGGATCGCGTCGGGCTCGTGCCGGTTCAACCCGCATTCCGGGCATTTGTACTTGATCTTCGATGGCTGGAAGATGGCACGCGCAAGCTGCACGAAAAGCGCCACGCCTACGACCATGATGAACACCGACAGGAGCTTGCCGCCCGGCGTCGTCATGGTGATGTCGCCGAACCCCGTGGTCGTCAGCGTCGCCACGGTGAAGTAGAGCGCGTCGATATATCCGCCCACGCCCGCCGCCTCGTCGAAGGCCAGCACGAAGACGAAGGACGTGGTCACGAAGATGAAGACGAACAGGTTCACCGCGGCAAGGATCGCGTCCTCGTGCCGGCGAAAGAACAGGCTCTCGCGCCGCAGATCGCGCAACAGGTGGTAGGCGTGGATCAGCCGCAGACCGCGCAGCACCCGCAGGAAGGCGAGGTTTTCCACCAGGATCGGCGCAAGAAACAGCGAGGCCAGCACGACGATGTCCGCCAGCGTGTAGATGCGCGTCAGCTCTCGGCGCCGATTGTCGGAAATCCACAGACGGGCCGCGAGGTCGCACAGTATTAGGGACCCCAGCGCGATATTCAGCGCGTCCATGACCGGCGTGCTCGGCAGCGCCGCGGTCGCGATGAAATACACGATCGTCAGCGCGTCGAAGGCGATCAGGCCGTAGCGGAACCGCCGGGCGCGCTGGCTCTGTCCGTTATATAGCAGCCTGACCGTTCGGTGCATGTCTTTCATGCAACCAGAATGCACCACCGCGGGGCGCATGGCCATGTGCCTGGACGAAAAACACCCGGGCGCGACGGGTCGGGAAAGCCGCACCGAGGATGTTTATCCCCGGCGGCCGAACCGCTAGGGTTGTCCAAGCTTCGCAAGAAAGGACGCGCGATGGCCAGCGGCGGGCAGGATATCGGGCACATCGTCAGGCTGGGCGGCGGCATCGCCGATATCCGGTTCGAGGGGGCCTTGCCCTCGATCACGAACCGTCTGGTGACGCTGACCGAGCCCGAGATCGTCATCGAGGTCGCGGCGCTTCCCGGCGAGGGCCTCGCCCGCGGGCTGATCCTCAATCCCGGGCCCGATCTGCGCATCGGCCTGGCGGTGCGCGACACGGGCGGCCCGATCGACGTGCCCGTGGGCGAGGCCGTTCTGGGGCGCATGTTCAACCTTTTCGGCGACACGATCGACGACGGGCCGCCCCTTGCCGACCTGCCCCGTCGCCCGATCCTGCGCGCCCCCGTTCCGCTGTCGCGGCGCCGGGTGGAAGGCGCGATCTTCGAGACCGGCATCAAGGCCATCGACCTGCTCAGCCCGCTGGAGCGCGGCGGCAAGGCCGGGCTCTTCGGCGGCGCGGGCGTGGGCAAGACCGTGCTGATCACCGAGATGATCCACAACATGGTCGCCGAATACGACGG
>CAZGHJ010000380.1:0-1880 GCA_964525355.1 uncultured Roseicyclus sp. | reverse complement strand
ATCACCATCAACCGCATCGAGGGCAATGCCGACGAACTGATCGCCCGGATGCAGGCGGAAGGCGCCAACAGCCCCGCCGACGTGTTCCTGACCGTGGACACGGTGCGTCTTGCGCGCGCCGCGAGCCTCGGCCTTCTCCAGTCGATCGACAGCGACGTTCTGGAGACGCGCATCCCCGAATATCTGCAATCGGGCGACAACCAGTGGTTCGCCTTCTCGCAGCGCGCGCGGATCATCTTCTACGACAAGACCGAGGTGGAGAACCCGCCGCTGACCTACCAGGCGCTGGCCGACGACCAGTACGAGGGGCAGGTCTGCATCCGGTCCTCCTCGAACGTCTACACCCAGAACATCACCGCGGCGCTGATCGCGCATCTGGGCCAGGACGCGGTTCAGGACTGGGCCACCGGCGTGGTGGAGAACTTCGCCCGCGATCCCCAGGGCGGCGACACCGACCAGCTGCGCGGCATCGCCTCGGGCGAGTGCGACATCGCCATGTCGAACACCTACTACTATTCGCGCATCATCCGCGAGGGCGACGACCAGATCACGCCCGAGCAGCTGGCGAACATCGGCTGGGTCTTCCCCAACCAGAACGACATCGGCGCGCACATGAACATCTCGGGCGGCGGTGTCGCTGCGAACGCGCCGAACCGCGAGAACGCGATCGCCTTCCTGGAATATCTCGCCTCGGACCAGGCGCAGGAATATTTCTCGGCCGGCAATGACGAGTATCCGGCGGTGCCGGGCGTCGGCCTGTCGCCCTCGGTCGCGGCGCTGGGCATCTTCCGGCCTGACGTGATCGAGCTGTCGGAGATCGCGGACAATGTGGAGGCCGCCGTCGAGGTGCTGAACACCGCCGGCTGGCAGTAAATTCTCACCGAGAGACCTGCGCGGGCGCCCCTTGTCGGGCGCCCGTTTTCTTTTGGCCCGGGGGCTTTCGAGGCGCGCGCGCGTCAGGCCTCGGTCGGCATGGCGGCGGGTGTGCGGTCGCCGCGGCTTTCGCGCCCGAGGCTCCAGCACAGAAGCGCCACGGGAAGGAGACCGACCGCGCCGATCACGAGGCTGGGGACCGCGGCCTCGGCCAGGCGCTCGTCCGAGGCGAGGCGGTGGGCCTGCACGGCGAGCGTGTCGTAGTTGAAGGGCCGCAGGATGAGCGTGGCGGGCAGCTCCTTCATCACGTCCACGAAAACGATCAGGAGCGCGGTCAGGATCGAGGGCCGCAGGATCGGGATATGCACCCGCCGCAGCATCGGCACCGGCCCCTGTCCCAGCGTGCGGGCGACCGCGTCGATATTCGTGTTCACGGTGGCGAGGCCCGCGTCATAGGTGTTCAGCGCCACGGCCATGAAGCGCACCATGTAGGCCGCGATCATCAGCCAGATGGACCCGGTGATGAGAAGCCCGGTATCGATGCCGAAATTCGCCTCCATGAAGGCGTCGAGCGCGTTGTCGAAGGCGGCGAAGGGAAAGAGGATGCCGATGGCGATGACGCCGCCGGGCACCGCGTAGCCGATGCCGGCGATGCGCATGGCGGTGTTGGCGGCGCGCGTCGGGTGAAGCCGCAGGTTGAAGCCGAGCGCGATGGCGGCGGCGACGGTGAGCACGGCGGCGATGCTGGCCAGCGTCAGCGAGTGTTGCAGGAAGCCCAGGTAGCGCGGGGTGAAGAGGATCTGGCCCGAATCCCAGGCGAGGTTCAGCAGGATCAGCGTGGGCAGCGCGAAGCCGAAGAAGACCGGAAAGCTGCAGAGCAGGATGGCGCCCCAGGCGGCGCGGCCCCTGAGTTCGGCAGGCTCCATCCGCTCGAACCGGCGGCCCGCGTCGTGGTGGCGCTGGAACCGCCGCTGACGCCGCTCCAGCGTGGCGAGGATCAGGGCCAC
>CAZGHJ010000379.1:0-1883 GCA_964525355.1 uncultured Roseicyclus sp. | reverse complement strand
GCAGACCACCTCGGGCGGCGGGGTGACGGGATCAGGCGCCATGGACCTCTTCGAGGATCGAACGGTCCCATAGATCGGGGCTGACGGTCCGTCCCAGCAGGGCGAGCGTCTCGATATTCGCGGCCACGGTTTCGTCCGTCCACCAGCCGAAGCCGTTGGCGTCCGTGAGATCCGAGAACATCAGCGGCACCTGCCGCGCGGCCTGAAGCTTCTGCGTTTCCAGGTCGAGGCCGGCATCGGGATACATCGCAAGCGTCAGTTCGGCGGCCGCGTCGGTATCCTCGCGATAGGCGTCCCAGCCGCGCACCTCGCCCGCCAACAGCGCCACGAGTTCCGCCCGGCGATTGGCGAGGCTGTCCTCGGTCGCGATGTAGGTCTGCGAATGGACCGCGTAGCCGTGATCGGCCATCAGCATGGTCAGGCTTTCGACGCCCTGCATCGCCATCGCGACGGGCAGGTCGGTCTCCCAGCAGAGCAGGCAATCGACCTCGCCCGACAGAAGCGGCTGCGCCGAATACTGGGTCGGGACGATCTCGATCCCGTCGATGTCCACCCCGTTCAGCGAGCAGAGCGCCTGAAGCACCGGCGTGTTGGCCAGCGCCATGCCGATGCGCTTTCCCACCATGTCGGCGGGCGCGTTCACCGGGTTGCCGGGCAGGGAGGCGACGACGAAGGGGTTCTTCTGCATCGCCACGGCGAGGATCTTGAAGGGCGCGCCCTGTTCCACGGCGGCGGCGGTGTAGTCGGCCGCCGAGATGCCCACCAGCGCCGCGCCCGAGACGACGGGCGGCTCCACCGGCGCGTTCGGGCCACCCGGCAGGAGCGACACGTCGAGCCCCTCTTCGGCCCACCAGCCGCGGTCGAGCGCGATGTAGCTGCCCGCGAATTGCGCGGAGTGCAGCCATGACAGTTGCAGGCTGACCGCCGTCTGGGCCAGCGCGGGCCGGCCGGACAGGCCGAGGGTGCCGGCGCCGAGCGCGGCCGCGCCCGTTCCGAGAAGCGTCCGTCGCGTCAGGTCTGATCGCATGTACGTGTCCTTCGTGATATCCGCGCCTAGGCTAGGCAAGCGCCGCTCAGAAGCAAGCGGGAGAGCCGCGTCGGATCGTCCCGTCCGGCGGATCGTCGGGCCCTTGCCCCGCATCGTCACGGTCCTTGCCCCGTGGCGCGCGCCAGAGCGGGACCAGACCGGGCAGCACGGCCGCGAGGAAGGTCAGCCCGAAGGCGACGCTTGCGGCCAGCCCGCCGCTGGCCGTCGCCCCGGCAAGCGGCAGAAGCGCCGCCGCCGCGCCCTCGCGCAGGCCCCAGCCCGAGACGGAGATCGGGATCAGCATGGTGAACAGGATCAGCGGCACCAGGGCCGCCGTGGCCGGCAGGCTCAGCTCCACGCCCACCGCTCGGGCGCAGAAGGTGAAGGCCGCGAGGTTGAGCAGGGCCGTCCCGAGGCTCAGCCCGATCTGTCCGGGCAGGGCCGCCGGAGCGGCAAGCGCCAGGTGCAGCGCCTGCCCGAGGTTGCGCGCGCCCCGTCCCGCGGCCCCCGGCAGCCAGCGCGCCGCGCGTCCCACGACCGGCAGGCAGACGCCCGCGGCCAGCAGAAGCGCCACCGGCACCGCCAGCCATTGCGGCCAGTCGAAGCCCCCCGGCACCGCCAGCGTCGCCACGAAGGCCACGGCCAGTACCGCGAACATGGCGATCTGGCCGGCCAGCCGTTCGAACACCACCGCCTGTCCCGCCGCCATCAGCCCCGCCTGCCCGCGGGAGCGCACCGCGCGGCCCGCGTCGCCGATCATGCCGCCGGGCAGCGACTGGTTGACCACCTGCGAAAGGTAGTATTCGCCCACCGCCGCCCGTGCGCCCAGCGCGATGCCGAGCTGGCGCGCCGTCAG
>CAZGHJ010000378.1:0-1915 GCA_964525355.1 uncultured Roseicyclus sp. | reverse complement strand
GGTCAGGACTTCGGTAACGGGGACACCTGCGTCAAGCCCTTTTGGCCGCAGAGTGTCATCCGCCCGATAGCGGTTCGGTTGAGGAATCCATCTTTCGTCTGCGTCCTTCGCGCAAGCCTTCGTCTGAGATCACCCCGGGTGCATGCTTCGGTCCGTGGTCGGCGCGGTGGCCGCCAACATGATGCTGGTTCAATGCAATTCCGATGTGCCCATCTCACAAGCGTGCTCCGCGTCGCGAGCAACAGTCCGGACCACGGCATCATCGGAACCGCGTCCCTGGGGGGACCTCGAAGGCCTGCCGTCAGGCGAGCGGCAGGTGGTGACTGTAGTCTTCAGGCAGCATTTGGTGCAGGACCATCGGCATGGAATTCCATGTCATCGATCCACATGCGATGCAGGATGACACCAATGCGGCGCGCCAGCGCGACCATTGCCCGCTTCGCTCCTCGGCGGCGGGCAACCTGTGCGGCCCATGTTCTGAGCCAGGTCGAACGGCCACGGTGCATCATCACGGTCGCAGCCTGGCACAGGGCCCGCCGGAGATTGACGTCGCCGGCTTTTGTAATCCCGCCTGAGACATCACGCTCGCCTGACTGATTTCGCGAGGGCGTCAGTCCGACCCAAGGCCCGACCTTCTTCGAGGAGGTGAAGCGACCGGGGTCGTCGATCGCGGATCGATAGGTCAGTGCGACCACCGCGCCTACCCCAGGCATCGACATCATGCGGCGGCAGGCCGGATCCTCCTCGGCAAGCTGGCGGACGCGGCGTTCCAGCCCAGCCAGTTCCTGTCGGAGGGACAGTCGCGCCCGGAGCATCGGTTCGGTTGCCGCCTCCAGCATGGGATTGCCCATCGTCAGTTCACGGATGCGGTGTTCGAAGCGACCGCGCGATATCGTCCCGACCTTGAGGCCGAAGTTCCGCAAAAGCCCGCGCAGAGACATTTCTAGCGCGATGAACCCTTGCTGGACTGCCTTGCGCGCGCCAAGCACCGCGCGAACCTCCTGCGCCGAGACGGACTTGCAGTGGACGGGCCGGAACCAGCCCAGATGCAACAAACGCGCGATGCCTTCCGCATCCCGGCGATCTGTCTTGATCGGCATAGCCTTCAGCGCGCCCTTTACCTGCCGGGTTTCCATGAGCACGACATCCAGTCCCGCCTCGGTCAGCCCGCGGTGAAGCCATTGCGACAGCGGGCCAGCTTCAAGGCCGACGGCGGTGATGGTGCCGTCGAGGTCCCCCATCCAATGCGCCAGCGCTTCCGGCTCGCTGGCCGCCTGCGCCTCTCTCACAATCTTCCCGTGCTCGTTGATCACACAGATCGCAGTCTTCTCCAGCGACACGTCCAGTCCGACAAACAGCTTCATCCCGAAGTCCTCCCGATGGATCCGATACGGGAATGGCGCCAGCTTACCCACGGCTTGGCAACCACGAAGGACGGGTCGTGGCGCAGGCCCCGTTACGGCATCTCACAACCAGAACATGACGGTCGCGGCGATGCAGATGGCGGAGAGGAAGAGCTCACCGCATCTGTCGTAGCGGGTGGCGATGCGGCGCCAGTCCTTCAGGCGGGCGAACAGGTTCTCGATCCGGTGACGCAGCTTGTAGAGTTGCGGGTCGTGGCGGGCGGGGTTCTTGCGCCCGCACCGCGCCGGGATGCAGGCAGCAATTCCCTTGTCTTGAAGGGCTTCGCGGAACCAGTCAGCGTCGTAGCCCTTGTCGGCCAGGAGCATCTTGGCGGGCGGCAGGGCATCCACCAGGGCCAGCGCGCCCTTCGCATCGCTCATCTGGCCCGGCGACAGGAAGAACGTCAGCGGCCGCCCCAGCCCATCGCAGACCATGTGCAGCTTGGAGTTCAGCCCACCTTTGGTCCGTCCGATGGCCCGCGGCCGAGTCCCCCTTTTGAGAGGCTTGCCGC
>CAZGHJ010000377.1:0-1932 GCA_964525355.1 uncultured Roseicyclus sp. | reverse complement strand
AGGCGCGAGGTGCCTGTTGCGCCGATGGCGGTCCATGCCGGTGGCGCGATCCTGCTGGAGATGCCGACCGTGGCGCGGTTCCGAAAAATCATCGGCCTGGTGGCGGCGGGTCCGGGGCGGTCCTTAGCAACGGGCCCGATAAGTGGCGTGTGGCAGACCCCAGCCCGAGGCAGGGCAGGGTGGCGCGTGGGGTGCACGCCGATGTCCTGCATGCAACCCGGCGCAAGGCGATCAGACGGGTCTCACCAACTGTTATAGGCGAGAAACTTGCCCGACATTTCGATCTTTACACGATCGCCCTTGGGGTTTTCGACCTTGATGATCTGCATGTCGAAATCGATGGCCGACATGATGCCGGTGCCGAACTTCTCCTCGATCAGGGCCTTGATGGTCGGGCCGTAGACGCCGACGATCTCGTAGAGGCGATAGATGCAGGGGTCGGTGGGGACGCTCTGTTCCCAGACCTTGGTGGGCGGCTCTTCCAGGACGCCGATCGCCTCCTGCGGCAGGCCCATCACGGAGACCAGCGCCTCGGCCTTGTCGCGGGGCCACCCGTTCATGCCCATGCAGGCCGAATGGGTCCAGACCGGCGACATGTCGATCCGCTCCGCGATCTCTTCCCAGGTCATGCCCGCCTGTTTCTTGGCGGACAGGATCATCATCGTGACGTCCTCTTTGGTCATCATGCTCGGTCTCTCCAGCGCGTCTTTCATTTGGAAGTCTCCTCTCCTTCAGTGTGTCTTCCGGTCAGGGGCAGGGGTTCGTTCAGTCGCCCACGGCCCGGAGCGAGCGGGCGGGCTCGGCCTCTTCGGGCTCGGGCCCGGGGGCGGCGGTCTTGTCGATGCGCACCGTCTCGGGGCTGTGCGTCGTCCCGTCCGAGGGCCGCCCCGCCAGTTCCTTCGAGCGGTGTCCCAGGAAATGCACCAGGTGATTGCGGATCGCGTAATAGTTCGGGTGATCCACGATTTCGGTCCGGTTGCGCGGGCGCGGGATGGTGATCTCGACGCTTTCGGCAACGCGGGCGAAGGGGCCGTTCGTCATCAGCAGGATGCGGTCGGCCAGCAGGATGGCCTCGTCGATGTCATGGGTGATCATGAACACCGTCTGCTCGGTCTGGCCCCAGATCTTCAGAAGCTCTTCCTGGATCGTGCCGCGCGTCAGAGCGTCGAGAGCCCCGAACGGCTCGTCCAGCAGCAGGAGCTTGGGCTGGTTGGCGAAGGCCCGCGCGATGGAGACCCGCTGGCGCATTCCGCCCGACAGCTGCGCGGGCTTGCGGTTGATCGTGTCGCCGTCGAGCCCGACCATCGACAGGAACCTGCGCGAATGCTCCAGCACCTGCGCCTTGCTCCAGTCCCGGTGCCGGGCCTGGACGCCGAAGGCCACGTTCTTGAGCGCCGAGAGCCACGGCAGGAGGGAGTAGTTCTGGAACACCACCCCCCGCTCGAGGGAGGGGCCGGACACCTCCTCGCCGTCCATCGTGACCACGCCGGACGTGGGCTCCGCCAGCCCCGCCAGCACGTTCATGATCGTGGATTTGCCGCAGCCGGAATGGCCCAGGATGCAGACGAATTCACCCTTCTCGATCCCGAAGCTGGCCTTTTCGAAGACGGTCAGCGTGCCGCCCGAGCCGTCCGGGAACTGCTGGGTCAGGTTTTCGATGGAGAGAAACGGTCTTGCCATGACGGCCTCCTTATTCCGCGTAGGCCACGACGCGCTGAAGCGCACCGAAGCAGGCATCGAGGATCATGCCGACGACGCCGATCATGAGGATGGAGAAGATGACCGAGGTGAGATCGAGATTGTTCCACTCGTTCCACACGTAATAGCCGATCCCCGTGCCCCCCACGAGCATCTCGGCGGCGACGATCACCAGCCACGCGATGCCGATCGAGATCCGCATGCCGGTCACGATGGTGGGCGCGGCGGCGGGCA
>CAZGHJ010000376.1:0-1940 GCA_964525355.1 uncultured Roseicyclus sp. | reverse complement strand
CCCGCCACGGTCAAGAAGAACGTCGAGGACATCCTCGCCGGCGTCTGGCAGGGCGACGTGGACATGAACCGCGTGACGGCCAAGGTCGACAAGCCGCTGGTGGGTGCGAACCTTCAGGCGCATCTCGACGGGCTGAGGGACGACATGCGCAAGGCGGCCGAGAACCTCGAATTCGAGGAGGCCGCGCGCCTGCGCGACGAGATCAAGCGGCTGGAGACTGTCGACCTCGCGATCTCGGACGATCCGCTCGCCCGGCAGTCGTCGGTGGATGCGGCCGTGGAGACAAGCGCCAGGGCGGCCGGGCGGTCGACGGCCGGGCGGCCGGGCCAGCGGGGCGGGAACGTGAAGCGACGGGGGCGGTCCTAGCCAGGGTCGCGCGGATGCAGGTCTGCGCGCCGCTGCGGTCTCTTCGCGGGGCTGACCGGCCTTGGCGCGCGGTCACGGCGCGGGGCCGTTGACGCCACCCGCATACCCGATCGCATCGCCCCGCCGGTGGACCGCGACGGTCGGACAGGGGACATGGCGCAGATCGGACATCCGCCGGTACCGGGCATGACGACGAGCGCGCGGAACTTTTCGCGCTTGGCGCGCGGTCAGAGCCGGGCGACCGGGGCCTCTGTCCTCCTTTCGATGTGACCACGGCACAAGGCGCGCGATCGGTCTGGCAAGGCCGCCATAGAAATTAACCTAGCGTTAACCAATAGCTTGGAAACAGTTTGAAACTTGCGCCACGGTTGGTTTTTCCGGCAATGCGTGGCAAACGGCCGATTGCGGCAAGAATTGGACAAATCATGGAACGCTTTATGTCACTCGGACGCCTGGCTGCCGTCGCAGCCGTGGGAGCAGCCTCTTTCGGCGGCGCGGCAAATGCGACGACATTCACCTTCAACGACGGCAACGCCTACTGCGTCTCGGGCGGGACGACCGGGCCTTGCACCGACACAACCGATGACAGCGTCGCCGTGGCCTCGGGTCTGGCGGCGAACTCGGTCTTCGGCTTCACCAGTCCCTCCTTCGTCGACGCCTTCGGCAAGTCCTTCGCCGCCCGCGTGACGGTCGTCGCCACGGGCACGCCGGCTGGCGCGCCGGCCGGAACCTTCACGTCGAACACCGTCTCGGGCAGCAATTACTGGATCCATCTCGACTTCGATTTCGTCCGCTCGTTCGATGTCGACACGCGCACTTTCGGCGCGGATCTGACCGTTGCGGGACTGCGGCAGATCATCGTCGACGATGTCGACAGCAATTTCGGAGAGAGCAACGGGTCCAACTTCACCGACGTGGCGGGCGTGAACGCCCCGATCGTGTCGCTTGGCTCGGCGCTCGAGGAAGAGGGTTTCATCGCGGGACAGACCGACACCACCGAACTGCCCACGGAGCAGGACGGCTTCCACTTTGCGCGTCTGCAGAAAACCGGCGACGGCAACGGTGACGGGATCGACGACTGGCTGACCGCCAGCAACGTCCCGGCATCCGCCGACGAGGCCGACAAGGCCGCCGTGCGCGTGGTCTACGACGCCACGGGCCTTGGCAGCGGGTTCGACCTCGTCTGGGGTTCGACCAGCGATGTGGATCACTTCACCAACAATCGCGGCTGGAACATCAGCCTCGTGGTCGATCCGACGCCCGTTCCGGTGCCGGCGAGCCTGCCGCTTCTGCTGGGTGCGATCGCCGGGGTCGCCTTCTGGAAGCGTCGCCAGCGCGCGGCCTGACCGGGATCGGGTCCCGATCTGTCCTGCACCGCGACCTCCAAGGCCGCGGTGCCTTTCGTTTCAGACCCCGCCCCTGACAGCGCTCAGCCGGTCCTGACCGACGCGGCACGCCCGGTCGTCGGGACGGACGCGCCCCGTCCGCGGGTCACGCGCCGCCGTTGCCCGGCACCACGGTCAGGCCCAGCATGTTCCAGTTCTGCATGCCGCCGCGATAGTAGCTGATATTCT
>CAZGHJ010000375.1:0-1944 GCA_964525355.1 uncultured Roseicyclus sp. | reverse complement strand
CATCGGCACACAAGATAGAGCAGCGCAATGGCCCCCACAGACAGCGGAGACCTTCTTTCAGGTCAGGACGGCCCCGAAGGCTACGACGCCTCCTCGATCGAGGTGCTCGAGGGGCTCGAGCCCGTGCGCAAGCGCCCCGGCATGTATATCGGCGGCACCGACGAGCGTGCGCTCCACCATCTCGTGGCCGAGGTGCTCGACAACGCCATGGATGAGGCCGTGGCGGGCCACGCGAGCCGCATCGAGGTGGAGCTTCACGCCGATCACTCGGTCACGATCCGCGACAATGGCCGCGGCATCCCCGTGGACCCGCACCCGAAATTTCCCGAGAAGTCCGCGCTGGAGGTCATCCTGTGTACGCTGCACGCGGGCGGCAAGTTCTCGGGCAAGGCCTACCAGACCTCCGGCGGTCTGCACGGGGTGGGCGTGTCCGTCGTCAACGCGCTCTCCGACCGGCTCCGCGTCGAGGTCGCGCGCAACCGCGAGCTTTTCGTGCAGGAGTTCTCGCGCGGGCTGCCGCAGGGCCCCGTCCGGCCCGAGGGCACGGTGGCCAACCGGCGCGGCACCTCCGTGACCTTCCACGCCGACGAGGAGATCTTCGGCTCGCACCGGTTCAAGCCCGCGCGGCTTCTGAAGATGGTGCGCTCCAAGGCCTTTCTCTTCTCGGGCGTCGAGATCCGCTGGAAATCGGCCATCGAGGACGGCGAAACGCCCACCGAGGCCACGTTCCACTTCCCCGGCGGGCTTTCGGATTACCTGACCGAGACCATCGGCGCCTCGGCAACCTATACCGACGCCCCCTTTGCCGGCCGGGTGGAGTTCGGCCCCCGCTTCAACGCGCCCGGCTCCGTCGAATGGGCCGTCACCTGGAGCCCCGCGCGCGACGGCTTCATCCAGTCCTACTGCAACACGATCCCGACGCCCGAGGGCGGCACGCACGAGGCCGGCTTCTGGGCCGCGATCCTCAAGGGCATCCGCGCCTATGGCGAGCTTGTGGGCAACCGGAAAGCGCCGAACATCACGCGCGACGACCTCACCGGCGGGGGCTGCGCGCTGGTCTCCTGCTTCATCGCCGAGCCCGAATTCGTGGGCCAGACCAAGGATCGCCTCGCCACGACCGAGGCCGCCCGCATGGTCGAGGCCTCCGTCCGAGACCATTTCGACAACTGGCTCGCGGCCAACACGAAGCCCGCCGGCGCCATCCTCGACTTCCTCGTGCTGCGCGCCGAGGAACGCCTGCGCAGGCGCGCCGAGAAGGAGACCGCGCGCAAGTCCGCCACCAAGAAGCTCCGCCTGCCCGGCAAGCTGGTGGACTGCTCACAGGGCGCGCGCGACGGCACGGAGCTTTTCATCGTCGAGGGGGATTCGGCGGGCGGTTCGGCCAAGATGGCGCGAAACCGACAGACACAGGCCCTCCTGCCGCTCCGGGGCAAGATCCTGAACGTGCTCGGCGCGGCCTCGGCGAAGCTGGGCCAGAACGCGGAGATCTCCGATCTTTGCCAGGCGCTCGGCGTGGGCATGGGCACGCGCTTCAACATCGAGGATCTGCGCTACGACAAGATCATCATCATGACCGACGCGGACGTGGACGGCGCCCATATCGCCTCGCTCCTGATGACGTTCTTCTTCAGCCAGATGCGGCCCCTGATCGACAAGGGCCACCTCTACCTCGCCTGCCCACCGCTTTTCCGCCTCACCCAAGGCGCGCGGCGCGTCTACTGCCTCGACGAGGCCGAGAAGGCCGACTGGCTGGAGAAGGGTCTGGGCGGCAAGGGCAAGATCGATGTGTCGAGGTTCAAGGGCCTGGGCGAGATGGACGCCAAGGACCTGAAGGAGACGACGATGGACCCCGCCTCGCGCAAGCTGATCCGCGTGTCGGTGGACGAGGACGCCCCCGGCGAGACCGGCGACCTGGTGGAGCGGCTGATGGGCAAGAAGCCGGAG
>CAZGHJ010000374.1:0-1948 GCA_964525355.1 uncultured Roseicyclus sp. | reverse complement strand
GCGGCCATGCCGAGGCCCGCATAGGCCATGCCCAGGATATAGCCGCTGGTCGTGCCCAGAAGCGTCATGCCGGTGATCCCTGCATAGCCGAACGCCAGGATCGCAAGGCCGACCACCACGAAGACCTCGTTGAAGCCCTTGAACAGTTCAAACGGCTCATCGAGGCCCTCGAGATGCGCGCGCACACCGGCGCGTTCCTCGGCCAGCACGATCAGGGATGCGGCCTGCGCCTCGGTCAGGGTGCCGGCGGAAATCGCGGCACGGACATCGTCTCGCGTGATGGTGGTCATCCGCCGATGCGTTCCACGGTCAGGTTTCCGTTGGTGTAGACGCAGATTTCCGCCGCGATGGCCATGGCCTCGCGCGCGATGGTCTCGGCGTTCTTGTCCGTGTCCAGCATGGCGCGCGCCGCCGCCAGCGCGTAATTGCCACCCGATCCGATGGCCGCGATGCCGTATTCGGGTTCCAGCACGTCGCCAGCGCCCGTGACCACCAGAAGATCGGTGCCGTCGGTCACGATCAGCATCGCTTCGAGCTTCTGCAGGTACTTGTCGGTCCGCCAATCCTTGGCAAGCTCCACGCAGCCGCGCTGAAGCTGCCCGGGCGTCGCCTCGAGCTTGGCCTCGAGCCGCTCAAGCAACGTGAAGGCATCCGCCGTCGAGCCGGCAAAGCCTGCGACCACCTCGTGCCCGCCGGGCGAAAGGCGGCGCACCTTGCGCGCGCTGCCCTTGATGACGGTCTGGCCAAGGCTCACCTGCCCGTCGCCCGCGACGACAACGTGGCCGTCCTTCTTCACGCCGATGATCGTCGTTCCGTGCCAGCCGGGGAAATCGGTCTCTGCCATGGGGCCTCCGTCTCTGCGGCCCATATGGCGCGCGGACCGCTCTGCCGCAACCCTCGCCGCCCGAGGTCTCGCGTAGGGCGGGACTTGTCCCGCCGCACCCCGGCCGTCAGACCCAGCCGGGCCAGCCCGGACGTCGCGGCACGCGCACGGCCAGCATCGGCATCAGCCACGGGCCGCGGAACCGGTTGAGGTCCAGCGCCTCGTGGACACCCACGGTTTCCTCGCCGTTGATCTTCGTGCGCACCGCCGAACGGTTGTAGAACGGGGCGTCCAGCATCGCCTTGACCTGCCGTGGCCGGTAGCCCGCATCGGCGCGCGTTTCGCGCCGCACCATCCAGCCGGGCCGGCGCAGCCGGGCCTTGGGCGGCTGGTGCAACGGCTTCACCGATCCGTCCTCGGCAAAACCGACGGCTACGGAGAGTTCCGTCCCGTCGCGGCGTGTGGCGTCGTAGAAACACGCCGCCCCGTCGGAAAGCGGGAAGCGGCCCCAGGTCCAGTAGTCGAAATCCGCCTCGAGCGCGCGCGTGCCGAAATTCGCGTCGAAATAGCCGTGGCCCTCCCAGGTCCAGCCGGGGCGGTTCAACTCCACCTTGATGTCGGATTTCGGCGCGAAGGGCCGCCAGATGTGCCCCCCGTCCTCGGTCAGGGGCAGTTCCACCTGCGTCAGTGCCGAGGGCGTGACCGTCACCCTGCCGCGCACCCGCTGGGCATGGGGCGTCGACATCTCGTCGATCTCGACGATCAGACGGTCGCCGTCCCAGACCATCGCGGAGGGCCCGATCTGAAGCCGGTCGGCCGAAAGGCCCAGCGCGTCCGCGCCGCGATCCGTCATCGTCCAGCGTCCGCCGCGCCCGTAGGTGACCACGTTCAGGCAGCAATGGTTCGCCGGGTTCCGCCGCCCGCTCCAGCGGTACCAGGGCGAGAAGACAGAGCCTATGAACCCGATGATCGAGATGGCCCGTTCGCCATCGTCCGAGATCCCGTCGACATACCACCAGGCATATCCGTCGGGCGGCACGTCGATGTCGAAGCATGGTCGCTCGAGATCGCCTCGGCCGCGTGCTTGCCGGAGAGGCAGGCCATGGGGATCCCCGCCCCCGGATG
>CAZGHJ010000373.1:0-1952 GCA_964525355.1 uncultured Roseicyclus sp. | reverse complement strand
CAGCCCCCGCACCCCCGCCGTATTTTCTACAAGAAGAAGATCAGAAGAGGGCGGCGATGAGCATGAGCGTGGTGGCGAGAAAGCCCACGCCCCAGATGACGGAGCGCCACGGGCTGAGCCCGAAGGCATAGGCCGGCACGTAGAGCACGCGGGCTCCGAGATAGACCCAGGCACAGGCCGCGGTCAACGGCGAGGAGCCCGGCCCGAGCGTGACCACCACGACCGCGATGGTGAACAGGATCAGCCCCTCGAAATGATTGTCGAGCGCCCGGATCAGGCGTCCGGTGCGCGGGCTGACCTGCTCGATCAGCGGCTTTCCGAGCCGGTCCGGATCGCGCGGGCCAGCGGTCTTTTCGGGCCCGAGTTCCAGGTTCGTCGGCACCGCCATCAGGAAGAACTGCAGCACCTGAAGGAGGCCCGCGAGCGCAAGCGCGGTCAGTTCCGGGCTCATATCGTCACCTCTCGGTCGTCGGGAAGGGAAAGGGTCACCGCAAGGGCGGCAGGCCCTTCGGCGATCTCGGGCACCATGTCGGGCGCCCAGGCTTCGTAGAGGCGGCGCAGCGGCCCGGGATCGGGCGTCGTGACACGGGCGCCGATCAGCCGGATGCCGAGATCGGGCATCGTGGCGGCGGGGTGCGGCTCGGGCCGGTCCCATTGCAGCAGCATCGGACCCGCGCCGCCATGGGGCACCGCGCCGTCCGCCCGGACGGAGAAGGACCACGTCATCTCGCCACGGCTGAGCGCGAGGGGTTCGCCCAGGTCGATGCCGGCCGCACGGGCCTGCGCAAGGGCTGCGGCCATGTCGTCGGTCCGGTAGAGCAGCGCGCGCGCGTGCAGACCCGAATCCGGCGGCAAGTCGTCGAGGCCGAACCACCGCGGCCGGTCGGGGGCCTGCGCCTCCGGATCGACCGCGATGAGTTCCAGGAACCTGTCCGGCCCCATCGCGGTGACGCAATTATGCGTGCCCATCAGCGGGTGCTTGCCGCCCGGAGGCAACCCAAGGCCCGTGCGCTCCGCGAAGGCGGCGAGGCCGAGGTCCAGCGCCCCGGCCGACAGCCCCACATGGTCGAACGTGATCATGGCCAGGTGCCCCCGCGCGCATGCCCGTCTGGATGGGCCGGCACCACGCTCACAGGTCCATCAGCAACCGCCGCGGATCCTCCAGCGCTTCCTTCACCCGGACGAGGAAGGTCACAGCACCCTTGCCGTCCACGATGCGGTGATCGTAGCTGAGCGCCAGGTACATCATCGGCCGGATCTCGATCTTGCCGGCGATGACCATGGGCCGCTCCTGGATCTTGTGCATGCCCAGGATCCCCGATTGCGGCGGGTTCAGGATCGGCGAGGACATGAGCGAGCCATAGACCCCGCCGTTCGAGATCGTGAAGGTGCCGCCCTGCATCTCGGCCATGCTGAGCTTGCCGTCGCGCGCGCGCCGACCCTTCTCGGCGATCTCCTTCTCCAGCTCGGCAAAGCTCTTCTGGTCGGCGTCGCGGATCACCGGCACCACGAGGCCCTGCGGCGTGCCGGCGGCGATACCCATGTGGACGTAGTTCTTGTATATGATCTCCGTCCCGTCGATCTCGGCATTGACGTCCGGGATCTCCTTCAGGGCATGGACGCAGGCCTTGGTGAAGAAGGACATGAAGCCCAGCCTGGCCCCGTGCTTCTTCTCGAACTGGTCCTTGTAGGTGTTCCTCAGCGCCATGACCTCGGTCATGTCCACCTCGTTATAGGTGGTCAGGATCGCCGCGGTGTTCTGGGCGTCCTTCAGCCGGCGCGCGATTGTCTGGCGCAGGCGCGTCATCTTCACGCGCTCCTCGCGCGCTGCATCCTCGGCCGCCACCGGCGCGCGCGGGGTCTGGGCAGGCGGGGCGGACCCCGTTGAAGACACTGGCGGCGCAGCCGCCGGGGCCGAGCCCGCCTTCATCACGTCTTCCTTCATGATGCGC
>CAZGHJ010000372.1:0-1967 GCA_964525355.1 uncultured Roseicyclus sp. | reverse complement strand
ACTACAGCTATTCCGTGGTGCGCGGCTGCGACCGGATCGTGCCGGTGGACCTCTACGTGCCGGGCTGCCCGCCCACGGCCGAGGCGCTGCTTTACGGCATCCTGCAGTTGCAGCGGAAGATCCGCCGCACCGGCACGATCGTGCGCTAGGGCGCGCCCATCCGTGACGACATCAAGCCCAGGGAGGCCGATGCCATGACGCAAGCCCTCGAAGAACTCGCCGCCCGCCTGGCCGAGAAACAGCCTGACGCCATGGCCGGCCACCATATCGCGAATGGCGAGTTGACGGTGGAGGTCTCGGCGGCCGAGATCGCCCATTTCGCGGAGTTCCTGAAGGTCGACAAGTCCTGCGCCTTCTCCACGCTGGTGGACATCACCGCCGTCGACTGGCCCGAGCGCGAGCGGCGCTTCGACCTCGTCTACCATTTCCTCAGCATGTACCGGAACCACCGCATCCGCGTGAAATGTGCCGTGCGCGAGGATGACGTGGTGCCCTCGATCACGTCCGCGCACCCGGCCGCCGGCTGGTACGAGCGCGAGGTCTACGACATGTTCGGCATCCTGTTCTCGGGCAATGCCGACCTGCGCCGTCTGCTGACCGATTACGGCTTCCGCGGGCATCCCTTGCGCAAGGATTTCCCGACCACGGGTTATACCGAGGTGCGCTATGACGACGAACTCAAGCGCGTGGTCTACGAGCCCGTCAGCCTGGTGCAGGAATACCGCCAGTTCGACTTCATGAGCCCCTGGGAGGGCGCGGACTACATCCTGCCCGGCGACGAGAAGGCGGAGGAAAAGGCATGATGGACGGCGATATCCGGCAGGACCGCTATGACGACGGCTCGACCGACGCCGAGACGGCCGAGCAGAAGATTCGCAACTTCAACATCAATTTCGGCCCTCAGCACCCGGCCGCCCACGGCGTGCTGCGTCTCGTGCTGGAGCTCGACGGCGAGATCGTGGAGCGCTGCGATCCGCATATCGGGCTTCTCCACCGCGGCACCGAAAAGCTGATGGAAAGCCGGACCTACCTCCAGAACCTGCCCTATTTCGACCGGCTCGACTACGTGGGCACGATGAACCAGGAGCACGCCTGGTGCCTCGTGATCGAGAAGCTGACCGGCGTGGAGGTGCCGCGCCGCGCGCAGCTGATCCGCGTGCTCTATTGCGAGATCGGGCGCATCCTGAACCACCTGCTGAACGTGACCACGCAGGCCATGGACGTGGGTGCGCTGACGCCGCCGCTCTGGGGCTTCGAGGAGCGCGAAAAGCTCATGATCTTCTATGAGCGGGCCTCGGGCGCGCGGCTTCACGCCGCCTATTTCCGGCCCGGCGGCGTGCACCAGGACCTGCCGGCCGCGCTGATCGACGACATCGACGCATGGGCCGACGCCTTCCCGCGCGTGCTCGACGACATCGACGGGCTGCTGACGGAAAACCGCATCTTCAAGCAGCGCAACGTCGATATCGGCGTCGTCACCGAGCAGGACATCCAGGACTGGGCGTTCTCGGGTGTCATGGTGCGCGGCTCGGGGCTTGCCTGGGACCTGCGCCGCGCCCAGCCCTACGAGTGCTACGACGAGTTCGAGTTCCAGATCCCCGTGGGCAAGAACGGCGATTGCTACGACCGCTACCTCTGCCGCATGGAAGAGATGCGCCAGTCGATCTCGATCATCAAGCAGGCCTGCGAGAAGTTGCGCGCCCCCGAGAACCAGGGCGACGTGCTCGCCCGCGGCAAGATCACGCCGCCCTCGCGGTCGGACATGAAGACCTCGATGGAGGCGCTGATCCACCATTTCAAGCTCTATACCGAGGGCTTCCATGTCCCCGAGGGCGAGATCTACTGCGCCGTCGAGGCGCCCAAGGGCGAGTTCGGCGTCTACCTCGTGGCCGACGGCACCAACCGCCCCTATCGCGCGAAACTCCGCGCGCCGGGCTTCGCGCATCTGCAGGCGATGGACTATCTCT
>CAZGHJ010000371.1:0-1970 GCA_964525355.1 uncultured Roseicyclus sp. | reverse complement strand
TTGAAGGCCTGAAGGAGGTCGCCGCCCATGTGGAACTGGATCTGGTCGGCCAGCAGGAGCGCGCGGTTGTTCACCTGAGGTCCGCCGGTGACGATCGTGACGTCGAGGCCGCAGTCGGCATAGGTGCCGTCCGCGACCGACTGGTAGAAGCCGCCATGCTCGGCCTGCGCGAGCCAGTTGGTGCCGAAGGTGACCGGGACGAGGTCCTGGGCATGCGCCGCGCCGGCCGCGAGGGCCGCGCTCAGGGTGAGGAAGGACGTGCGAAGCATCTGGATATGTCTCCCCGAAGGTGGTTTGTGATCGGCGCCAGCCTACAAGCGGCTCGGGACTGCGGAAGGCCCGACGCGCCGGGTGGTTGGATGCAGGCCGAGCGGTGCGGAAATTTCGCCGCCGAAGCGGGCGCCTTGCCCAATTTCCGGGCGTCTCGGCAAGTGGGCTGCCGTGGCTGGTCGCGGGGCTGGACACCCGCCCCCGTGGCGGCATGAACTGTCGGCAGCCATGCGACCCGGCCCGGAGGCGCCCCATGAGTGACGATGCCGGCCTGAAGGCCCTGACGCCGGCGGCCATCCGGCCGCCATTCGCGGCCTATGCCCATGGCGCGTTCGTGCCCGCGGGCGCGGCGTGGGTGTTCACCTCGGGCCAGCTGGGGATTTCGGCCGAGGACGTCATTCCCGACAGCGCCGAGGCGCAGGCCGATCTCTGCTTCGCCGCCGTCGACGCGATCCTGGCCGAGGCCGGTTTCGACCGCGCCGACACGGTGCGGATCAACGCCTTCGTCACCGACCGCGCGCACATGCCGGGCTACATGGCCGCGCGCGACCGCTGGTGCGCGGGCCTCGCGCGCCTGCCCGCCTCGACGCTGGTGATCGTGTCGGGCTTCACCCGGCCCGAGTTCAAGGTGGAGGTCGAGGTCACCGCCGCGCGCCTGCCCTGAAGGGTGCCGGTCGCGCACGCCGCGGGCGCACGTTTTTCGGTTGACCCGCTGGCGCGCCTGTCCTAATCCCCGCCCGGCTTGGCGGAGTAGCTCAGTTGGTTAGAGCAGCGGAATCATAATCCGCGTGTCGGGGGTTCAAGTCCCTCCTCCGCTACCAGCTACCCCCAAGATGCGATGTCCCAAGAGCGATTCGTTCCGTCCCCATGGGGCCGCTTCAGAGCCTCTACAATTTCTTCGCGGACCAGATGGCGACGCAAGTCGCCCGGATGGCCGACCGCGTGACCATGGGGCGCGACGCGATCCCTGGCGCCGGGCGGCGCGGGAATGTCGCGTGTCTTCCCTGACGCCGTCGACAAGGGCCTTGCGTGCCGCGCGGGCGGTCGTTTTGGTGTGCGCGACAGGAGCACGAGACGCGCGCTGGCGGGACGGACGCGCGTGCGAGACGCACGACGCCCCGCCCGCCATCCCGAAATGACGAGGAGAAAACCGATGCCGCTTTCCATGACCCGCGAGGTCTTCATCACCTGCGCCCTGACCGGCTCGGGCGGAACGCAGGACCGCAGCCCGCATGTGCCGCGCAGCCCCGAGGAGATCGCGAACAGCGCCATCGAGGCGGCGAAGGCGGGAGCCGCGATCGTGCATGCCCATGTGCGCGACCCGCAGACGGGCACGCCGTCGCGGCGGCTGGAGCTTTACCGCGAGGTCACCGAGCGCATCCGCGCCGCCGAGGTGGACGTGGTGCTGAACCTCACGGCGGGGATGGGGGGCGACATCACCTTCGGCTCGGTCGAGGCGCCCCTGCCCGTCAACGAGGCCGGCACCGACATGATCGGCGCGGAGGCGCGCGTGGCCCATATCGCGGAGTGCCGGCCGGAGATCTGCACGCTCGATTGCGGCACGATGAACTTCGCCGAGGCCGATTACGTGATGACCAACACGCCCGGCATGCTGCGCGCGATGGGTCGCATGATGACGGAACTGGGCGTGAAGCCCGAGATCGAGGCCTTCGACACCGGCCACCTGTGGTTCGCCAAGG
>CAZGHJ010000370.1:0-1987 GCA_964525355.1 uncultured Roseicyclus sp. | reverse complement strand
CCGCAATGGTGGCTGGCGCAGCCCTTCCGCATGCTCGCCCATAACGGCGAGATCAACACGCTGAAGGGCAACGTCAACTGGATGAAAAGCCACGAGATCCGGCTGTCGTCGGCCTATTTCGGCGAGATGGCCGAGGACATCAAACCGATCATCGCGGGCGGCGCCAGCGACAGTGCCGCGCTCGACGCGGTCTTCGAGGTGCTGGTGCGGGCGGGCCGGAACGCGCCCATGGCCAAGACCATGCTGGTGCCCGAGGCATGGTCCCAGACCGCCACCGAACTGCCGCAGGCCTGGCAGGACATGTATTCCTACTGCAATTCGGTGATGGAGCCCTGGGACGGTCCCGCCGCACTTGCCATGACCGACGGGCGCTGGGTCTGCGCGGGGCTCGACCGGAACGGGCTGAGGCCGATGCGCTACGTGGTCACCGGCGACGGCCTGCTGATCGCGGGCTCCGAGACGGGCATGGTCCCGGTGGACGAGGCGACCGTCGTCGAGAAGGGCGCGCTGGGCCCCGGCCAGATGATCGCCGTCGACATGGAAGAGCGGAAGCTCTTTCACGACACGGAGATCAAGGACGCCCTTGCCGCCTCGCGTCCCTTCGGTGACTGGGTCGGCAAGATCACAGACCTGGCCCAGGCCACGAGCGGGCTGACCGAGACCGCGCTGCACGAGGGGGCGGAGCTTCGCCGCCGTCAGGTCGCGGCCGGCTATTCCATCGAGGAACTGGAGCAGATCCTCGCCCCCATGGCCGAGGACGGCAAGGAGATGGTGGCCTCCATGGGCGACGACACGCCCGCCGCGGTGCTGTCGAGCATGTATCGCCCGCTCAGCCATTACTTCCGCCAGAACTTCAGCCAGGTCACCAACCCGCCCATCGACAGCTTGCGCGAATACCGGGTGATGAGCCTCAAGACACGGTTCGGCAACCTCAAGAACGTGCTCGACGAGGACAGTTCGCAAACCGAGATCCTCGTGCTCGACAGCCCCTTTGTCGGCAACGCGCAGTTCGAGGAGATGGTGAAGCATTTCGCCGCCAATGTCGTGACCATCGATTGCACCTTCCCCGCCGGCTCCTCGTCGGGCGCGCTGCGCAAGGGGCTGGAGCGGATCCGCGCCGAGGCCGAGGATGCCGTGCGCTCGGGCGCGGGCCATATCGTGCTGACCGACCGGTTCCAGTCGCCCGAGAAGGTGCCCATGCCGATGATCCTGGCCACCAGCGCGGTGCATTCCTGGCTGACGCGGCAGGGCCTGCGGACCTTCTGCTCGCTCAACGTGCGCTCGGCCGAGTGCATCGACCCGCATTACTTCGCGGTGCTCGTGGGCTGCGGCGCCACGACCGTGAACGCCTATCTCGCGCAGGACAGCATCGCCGACCGCATCTCCCGCGGGCTGATCGACGGCACCCTGACCGAGGCGATGGCGAGGTATCGCGCGGCCATCGACGCGGGCCTTCTGAAGATCATGTCGAAGATGGGGATCAGCGTGATCTCCTCCTATCGCGGCGGGCTGAACTTCGAGGCCGTGGGCCTTTCCCGCGCGATGGTGGCCGATTATTTCCCCGGCATGCTGTCGCGGATCTCGGGCATCGGCGTCTCGGGCCTTCAGAAGAAGGTCGAGGAGGTGCATGCCCGCGGCTGGCTCCGCGGTCAGGACGTGCTGCCCATCGGCGGCTTCTACAAGGCGCGGCGCACGGGCGAGAAGCACGCCTGGGAAGCGCAGTCGATGCACATGATGCAGACCGCCTGCACCACCGCGTCCTACGAATTGTGGAAGCAGTACTCGGCCAAGATGAAGTCGAACCCGCCGATCCACCTGCGCGACCTGCTGGACATCAAGCCACTGGGAAAGCCCATCCCGATCGAGGAGGTCGAAAGCATCACCGCGATCCGCAAGCGGTTCGTCACGCCCGGCATGTCGCTGGGCGCGCTCAGCCCCGAGGCGCACAAGACGCTGAACGTGGCGATGAACCGGATCGGCGCGAAGT
>CAZGHJ010000369.1:0-1999 GCA_964525355.1 uncultured Roseicyclus sp. | reverse complement strand
TCGCGCGGATTTCGATCGACGAAGACACGATCCCCGAGGCGATCCGTACGCGGATCACGGCGGGAATGCCTGTCGATGTGATCATGAACACGGGCGAGCGGACGGTCCTGACCTACCTGGTCGACCCGTTGACCGATGCGATCCGCATGAGCATGCGCGAGGAGTGAGAGCGGTGCCGTCGAGGCGAAGAGATCGATGCCGCTCTCCCTCGCCGCGGTGCTTCTAGACCTGGTAGGCCTGCACCTTCATCAGCCTTGTTTCGTTCAGCAGATCCTGAGGCTTTGAAAAGCGCATGGTGAAATCGCGGGCCTGTCCGAGGGGGCGCGCAGCCCGCCGGAGAGATCCGGGGCCTTTCCTTTTACTTCGACGTTGTGAGCGGATGCCGCGATCAGCTTAACTGCGGTGGTGTTTGCCCAAGATATGGACATCATCGGCCGATGACTTCCAACACGAACGCTGGATCCGTCAGGCGCGATCTCCTGCAACTGTGCGATGCCGGGCAGTTTCTCGCGGCCCATGTGAGGTTGCTCGACAGCGGATTGGATGCCCATCTCCACCCGAGCCTTTGGGAACTTGTCGAGCGGCATGCCATGGAAGCGGGCGACGCGGATGTGGCCCATATGGTTCGGCGGGATCTTCTGACCAGTGAGGCCGCAAGCCCCGACATCGTCCTGAACGAGGCGCGATACGAAATCGAGCAGGGCCGGCATCTGAGGGCACGCGTCCTGCTCGAAAACGCCTTTGGCCACGACCCCGAGATCATGGAGGCGCGGATCCTTCTTGGTATCGCGGTGAACGGACAAGACAGGCCCGTCGCTCTGCGACTTCTGGAAGACGCCGTCCATGGTTCGGAAACCGAAATCCTCTGGGCGGTGGATGCCCTGCGCGGCATGGGTGCGCTTCGGCGCGCGATGGATATATGTGACGCCGCGCTGAAACGCTTTCCCCAAAGCTCCACCTTGCGCAATCGTCTGGGTTGGCTCGCCGAAGGCGTGGGTGACTACGAGCAAGCCCTGTCCATGGCGGAGATGGGCCTGCACGCGGATGCGGAGAGCAGGGCCCAGGCGCTCGGCAGACTGGTGCGGCTGCATCGTCGTCTTGGGGATCGGCCCAGCATGATCGCGCATGCCGCCGAACTTCTGCGGCTGGAGGTGAGCCCGCTGCAGAAGCTTCGCCTCGCCTTCACGCTTGGTCATCCGCATCTTGTCAAAAGCATGGTCGCAGTGCTCGGCGACGCGTTTCGCGACGGACGACTCTCGGAAAACGATGCAGAACGAGCGGTCACGCTTCTGCTGGACGAAGGCTGGGTGGGATTTGCCCTGCATCTTCGGCACAAAGGGTTTCCGGTCCGGCCCGCCGTGAAGCGCGTACTCGAGCGGCGCGGCCTTGACAGCCATGGGCGCCGCTTCGAGGACGCCGCCGCGATCAGAAGTCCCGGCATCTTGTTTCCACTCGATCCGCAGCACGACAGCGCCCCGATGCCGCTCGGATGGTATCCCGCGTTGCGCGAGTCCGATGACATCCTGTTGGTGAATTCGGTCCTCGCGGCCGGTGGCGCCGAGCGCCAGTTTCTCATGATGGCACGGTCCCTTGTCGCCGCCGGCGTAGCGCCGGCCCGGCTTCATGCGGCGATGTTCTCGGTCGATCGCGATCGTGGCCACGACCATTTCGAGCAAGCTCTCCGCGACACCGGCATCCACGTGCACGATCTTTCCCAAGGCGACCTCTCGAGGCTCGCCATGCCCGAGCGAGACATGGATCTTGTCGCACTCCTGCCCGCGCGGCTGAGGGGCGATGTGCTTGCCCTCTACCAGCTGGCCCAGAAGCTGCAGCCCGCTGTGCTGCACGGCTGGCAGGACCGTGCCGCAGTCGCCGTGAGCCTCGTGGGCAGAATGCTCGACACGCGTCGGATCGTGCTGAGCGCCCGGAACATGAGGCCGAAATCGCGTGGCGAGGACGCGGACTGGATCGTGCACTCCGTCTACCGGGAAGCACTCGC
>CAZGHJ010000368.1:0-2002 GCA_964525355.1 uncultured Roseicyclus sp. | reverse complement strand
CGAAGGCTTCCGAGATCAGGTTGATGCCGGAGGTGGCGGAGATGTTGCGGATCTCTGCCGCGATGCCGTCTAGCGCAGCTTGGCTGCGCGCGTAGACGGCCACCGTCATGTGGTGCTCGCCGAAAATCAGGCGCTTCGATTCCAGATCGTCCTGCGCGAGTTCCAGCTCCTGCGCGAGACTGACGGCCCCGTCATTGGCGGCCTGCATGAGCCGGAGCTGCCGCTTGATGCGACCTGCCATGATGTTGGCGTTGATCGGAACGAAGGAGTGGGTGACCACCATGTCGATGGGCAGGTTCAGCTCGTCCAGCATCAGGCTGTCGGTCTTGGCGGGGTAGTTCTTCACCGCGAAGATCGTGCCGAGCTTGTCGCCCACGGCACCGTCGGAGAGCGCGATGGTCGTGCCGCGGAAGGTGACGCGGGTATTGGCCACATCCTCGGCGATCACGCCCAGGCTCGACCGCGGGAAGAGCGGGTGCTCCTCGCCCGTGTTCAGGGATCCGAGGAAGCCCAGAAGCTCGCCAGTGCCGGCCGCGAGCAGGCGGGGCTTCAGCTCATCGAAGGACGACAGGAGAAACCCCACCACCTCGTCGAGCTTGCGCAGACGCCGGGTCGTGTCGGCTGCATGCCGCGCGCGAGACGCCCCCAGACCGAAGGGCAAATGGCTGCCAGTTTCGGGGCGCTTCAGGACCGTCAGGGTCAGCGTCTTGTCTCGGAGGCCAGCCTGGCCCAGATGCGCGCGCCAGCGCTGATCGACGGCTGCGGCGAACCCCTCGCCCGGGATAGGCGGCAGGCTCACATCGACCGCTTTCGAGACCTTGTGCAGGTAGAAGGAGAATGGAGTTCCCACCTGCGCGACGATGCCCGCCAACAGCCCGCTGATCCGGTCGAGATGGGCGTCTTCGCTCGTGGTGCTGTTCACCCCCTCGAGCCGGATGCATTGCATCAGCTCGTTGCCGCGCGTCCGGATCGTCCGGTCGGTGACGAGGCTCACATAGGGAAGCATCGACGAAAGCCGCTTCTCGCCCTTGATCCATGCAGGCATCACCGTGAGCGGATCGAGCGCCTCCGCCCCGTCATCGGCACCTCCATCACGGGGCATAGCTGTCACCCCCGTGGAGCTGGCGGTTCGCCGTCGGCGGGGTTTCCTGCAAGGTGATCACCAGAACATCGAGGAAGTTCGGATCCCAGTCCGCGGCCTTCCAGAGGAGAGGCCAGGCCAGTCCCGCGCACACGGCCACCACCCAGCTCTGCACCCAGAGGAACAGAAACGTCGAGCCGAAGAGCCAGACCATGGCGTACATGATCGGCAGGCCCATCAGCTTGGGCGGCCTGAGAAGGCCTATGAAAACGCGGGACTGATGGGCCATCGATCGGACTTACGGGGTCGTCCAGATGGCGGCGACGATCGTGGGTGCCGCGGCGATGCCGGCAATCGCGACGAGGACCCAGAGCGCCTGCCGGAAATCGAGGATGCCGAAGAGCCAGGAGAGAAACACACCGATCAGCGCGAGCGTGCCGATCACGATACCCAAGGGGCCCGTGATCGCATCGACGATGCCCTGGAGCAGGGTCTGCACCGGAGAGAGGTCGATGCTTTGGGCAAGCGCGGGCCCCGCCAGCACGATGAGGGCCGTCGCGCCGAGCGCGACTATGGTCCTTGAACGAACCTGGGACGCCAAAGGATGGCGCCCTGCGCCTTGAATGGTCCTGGATGTCACGAAAGGTCTCCTCGCAGCCGCTCGAACACGGCTGTCACGCGGGCCACATGGCCTTGGGTTTCTGGAAAAGGGGGGACGCCGCCATGGCGGGTGACCGCATGGGGGCCGGCATTGTAGGCGGCGAGCGCCAGCGCGGGATCGCCGAACCGCTCGAGCATCGTCAGAAGGTAACGCGCCGAGCCGTCGAGGTTCTGGGCAATATCATGGGGGTCGACACCAAGATCACGCGCGGTGTCAGGCATCAGCTGACCGAGACCGATGGCTCCAACAGGGCTGCGTGC
>CAZGHJ010000367.1:0-2003 GCA_964525355.1 uncultured Roseicyclus sp. | reverse complement strand
CTGGTAGCGCACCTGTTTTGGGTACAGGGGGTCGTGAGTTCGAATCTCGCCGCCCCGACCATCCTCCTCCACATCCATATCTTGTGCGGCATCACGGTTCCCCATCGTGCATCTTGGGCCGCGTTGGGGCCGGCCGTGACCTGGACGCAACATCTTGTGGCAGGTATGCGTGGCCCGCGGTGCCGGGGCGTGGCCCCGCTCCACCATCTGCCGGCCGGGTACAGAGGCTGGGGATAGCTCACCCCCATGGCAGCACCGGCGCGACGATTCTTTCAACTCTGCTTGACCATGGCCGCCCGGACCGCGTGGGGATGAATCGATGCGGCCGCCGGCCAATGTGCGAAAGCGGATATTGGCAAGGAAAAAATCCCGCCCGGCTGCCGAAAAAAGCCGTTGACGATATGGGCTCATCTGCGTCAGTTTTGTGTCTGCCGGGTAAGCCACCACTAGATGTAGCGCGGCTCGGCAGGGGCAGAGGACAAGACGACCCTCGCTAGAGATTCAGATTGAGACATAACGTGCGCCTCGGGCGCCGCACGGAGACGTGCGGTCGGCCGGTGGCGCGGCCCCGCCCAGAGAAGACCATGTCGGCGCGATGCCAAGACCCGCGACGACGCTGACGACCGGTAAAGACACAGGACACCAAAGAGGCCACCATGCAGATCGAACGCAGATTTACCCGAGCCGGCGCCGACGCGTATTCCGAGGTCGAGTTCACCACCACGAGCTCGGAGATCCGGAACCCCAACGGCACGACCGTCTTCCGCCTCGACGATGTCGAGGTGCCCGCCGGCTGGAGCCAGGTGGCCTCGGACGTGATCGCCCAGAAATACTTCCGCAAGGCGGGCGTGCCCGCGGCGCTGAGGCCGGTCAAGGAAAAAGGCGTGCCCGAGTTCCTGTGGCGTCACGTGGCCGACGAGAAAGCGCTCGAGGAGATGCCCGAGGACAGCCGCTACGGCGGCGAGACCTCGGCGCGGCAGGTGTTCCGCCGGCTGGCCGGGGCCTGGGCCTACTGGGGCTGGAAGGGCGGCTATTTCTCCAACGAGGACAGCGCGCGCGCCTATTTCGACGAGATGCAGCTGATGCTGGCGCGCCAGATGGCGGCGCCCAACAGCCCGCAATGGTTCAACACCGGGCTCCATTGGGCCTACGGGATCGACGGGCCCAGCCAGGGCCACCACTACGTGGATTACAAGACGGGCAAGCTGACGAAATCGAGCAGCGCCTACGAGCACCCGCAGCCCCATGCCTGCTTCATCCAGTCCGTCGCCGACGACCTGGTGAACGAAGGCGGGATCATGGATCTGTGGGTGCGCGAGGCACGCCTGTTCAAGTACGGCTCGGGCACCGGCACCAACTTCAGCCACCTGCGTGGCGAGGGTGAAAAGCTGTCGGGTGGCGGCAAGTCCTCGGGCCTGATGGGCTTCCTCAAGATCGGCGACCGCGCGGCCGGCGCGATCAAGTCGGGCGGCACCACGCGCCGCGCGGCCAAGATGGTGATCGTCGACGCCGACCACCCCGATATCGAGGCTTTCATCGACTGGAAGGTGATCGAAGAGCAGAAGGTCGCAAGCCTCGTCGCCGGCTCCAAGACGCATGAGAAGATGCTGAACGCCATCTTCACCGCGATCCGTGAGTGGGACGGCCTGCTCGAGGACGGTGTAGAGCCGACGAAGAACGAGACGCTGAAAAAGGCGATCCGCGCGGCCAAGTCCGCCTCGATCCCCGAGACCTACATCAAGCGTGTCCTCGACTACGCCAAGCAGGGCTACACCTCGATCGAGTTCCCGACCTACGACACCGATTGGGACAGCGAGGCCTATTCCTCGGTCTCCGGCCAAAACTCCAACAACTCGATCCGCGTGACCGACGCCTTCCTCAAGGCGGTCGAGAACGACGACGACTGGGAGCTGATTAGCCGCGTCAACGGCAAGCCCACCAAGACGGTCAAGGCGCGTGAGCTGTGGGAACAGATCGGCCATGCCGCATGGGCCTGCGCCGAT
>CAZGHJ010000366.1:0-2004 GCA_964525355.1 uncultured Roseicyclus sp. | reverse complement strand
TAGATCATGCTCTATGGCATGCTCTAAGGTCATTTCGGATTTTGAGGTTCTTGCGGCTGACGAGACAGGCCGACGGCGCGACCGTACGGACGCGGAGAAGGTCCGGATCGTCGAGGAGAGTTTCCGCGGCCACCGCCAAGGCTCTGCAACGGCGCGTCGATACGGGATTGCGCGTTCGCTTCTGACACGGTGGCGCAAGGAGTATCGGCTTGGTTTGCTGGGCTCTACCGCGCCCGCCTTTGCGCCGGTGCAAATCGAGGCCGTGCCGGGGCTCGCGCGGCAGCCGTCCGAGCAGGTGGAGACGGTGGGCATGGCAGAGATCACCTTGACCAATGGTCGTCATCTGAGCGTGCCGGTTTCAATCGACCCGGCTATCCTCGCGCGGCTCATCCGCATCCTGGATCGGACATGATCGCCTTTCCGGCGGGAGTGCGCGTTTGGATCGCAGGCGGGGTGACGGACATGCGGCGCGGGATGAACACGCTCGCGCTTCAGGTTCAGCAGGGGCTTGGGCGCGACCCGCATGCCGGCGAGATCTTCTGCTTCCGCGGGCGCCGGGGCGATCTCGTGAAGCTGCTCTGGCACGACGGGGTGGGCATGTCGCTCTACACGAAGCGGCTGGAGGCGGGGAAGTTCATCTGGCCGAGCGGCGCAAGCGGCGAGGCCGTTCAGATCTCCGCGGCCCAGCTCGGGTATCTTCTGGAAGGGATCGACTGGCGCAATCCGCGCTGGACCCAACGCCCTGCAAAGGCGGGATAAATTAGGATCTGATGCCTTGTTTTCATGGGCTTTTTGGTGCTCGTGTGGTAGGTCTTGGCCATGTCAGATGCTGCCTCAGAGATCGCTAGATTGCGCGCCGCGCTCGCGGCTTCGGAGGCCCGTGCCGAAGCCGCCGAGACCGAACTGGCACAGGCGCGGGCGGTGGTCTCGACATCCGAGGCGATGATCAAGCACCTCCGGCTCGAGATCGCCAAGCTTCGACGTGAACAGTATGGCCGCAGCTCCGAGCGCCGTGCGCGCCTGATCGACCAGATGGAGCTGCAACTCGAGGAACTCGAGGCCACAGCGACAGAGGATGAGATCGCTGCCGAGAAGGTGGCAAAGACTACGACGGTCGCCAGTTTCGAGCGCCGCCGCCCGGCGCGCAAACCCTTCCCCGAGCATCTGCCGCGTGAGCGGGTGGTGGTCGAAGCCCCAACCACCTGCTCGTGCTGCGGGTCGGACCGCATCGTGAAGATGGGCGAAGACGTCACCGAGACGCTGGAGGTCATTCCGCGGCAGTGGAAGGTGATCCAGCGCGCTCTGCTGGAGCCATGCCCGGCGCAAGTTCTTCGAGCTTGCCGACATCAAGGGCAATGCCCGGAAGGGCAAGCCCGCCCATGACATCTCCCCCGTGGCGCTGGAGGCGGTGTCGAAGATCGACGCCATCTTCGACATCGAGCGTCAGATCAACGGGCTGGACGTTGCCTCCCGGCTCGCGGCACGACAACGGCTGTCCCGTCCGCTCGTCGAGGACCTGCGCGACTGGATGCAAACCGAGCGCGATACGATGTCGAGGCACAACCCCGTCGCCAAGGCGATCGCCTACATGTTCAAGAAGGACCGCTGGGACGCCTTCACGCGCTTCCTCGACGATGGACAAATCTGCCTCACGAACAACGCGGCCGAGCGGGCGCTGCGCGGCATCGCCCTCAGCCGGAAGTCGTGGCTCTTTGCTGGCTCCGAGCGCGGCGGCGACCGTGCCGCTTTCATGTATTCCCTGATCGTCACAGCGAAGATGAACGACGTCGACCCGCAAGCGTGGCTGGCGGACGTCCTGGCAAGGCTGCCCAGCACGACGGCTTCAAGGGTGCCGGAACTCCTACCCTGGAATTGGCAACAGTCGAAGCTCTGCCAAGCCGCCTGAGCGTGGCCTACGCCGGATGCTTACCCTGCTCCAGGCCTTCGCGTGAACGAAGCGATGGCTCTGCAGCACATCCTAGATCCGATGGTTGGAGCGCTCGA
>CAZGHJ010000365.1:0-2012 GCA_964525355.1 uncultured Roseicyclus sp. | reverse complement strand
GGATGCTGCTGGCCGGTGTTGCCGCGCTGGGCGCCGCAAAGCGCCGCCGCAAGGCCGCCTGAGCCTTTCCGGCCGTCGATCATGTGACGAAAATGGGGCCGCTCCGATCCCGGGGCGGCCCTTTTCGTTTTCGCGCGTAGCCCGGTGTCAAGCGGCCTTCGTGTCCACGCCGGTGCCGAAGCGGCCGTAGAAGCTCTGGCCCTTGTCCGCCATCTCGCGCAGGAGCGCGGGGCAGGCGAAGCGGGGGCCGTAGGCGGCGGCGAGCGTGTCGCAGCGGTCGGCCGCGTAGGCCGCGCCCAGCATGTCGAGCCAGGAGAACGGCCCGCCCGACCAGGGCGCGAAGCCCCAGCCGAGGATCGCGCCCACGTCGCCCTCGCGGATGTCGGTCAGGACGCCCTCTTCCAGCGCGCGGACGGCTTCGAGCACCTGCGCGAAGAGGAGGCGGTGCTGCACCTCGGTGAGGTCGGGCTGGGCCTCGGCCGGGGGGCAGAGGTCCGACAGACCCTCCCAGAGGCCGAGGCGCTTGCCCGTCTCGTCATAGGCGTAGAAGCCGGCCCTGGCCTTCCGGCCGAGGCGGCCCTGATCGACCATGGCGAAGATCACGTCGTCGGCGCCCGCGTCATAGGCGTCGCCCATCGCGGCCTTCGTGGCGCGCGCGATTCTGGCGCCGAGGTCGAGAGAGGTCTCGTCGGTCAGTTGCAGGGGCCCCAGCGGCAGGCCCGCAAGCTTGGCCGCGTTCTCGATCAGGGCCGGGGCCACGCCTTCCTTCAGCAGGCGCACGCCCTCGTTCACGTAGGGCAGGATGCAGCGGTTGGCGTAGAAGAAGCGCGCGTCGTTCACCACGATGGGCGTCTTGCGGATCTGGCGGACGAAATCGAGCGCCTTGGCCACGGCGCGCTCGCCGGTTTTCTCGCCCTTGATGATTTCCACAAGCATCATCTTGTCCACAGGGGAGAAGAAGTGGATACCGATGAATTGATCCGGTTTGTCAGAGGCTTGCGCGAGGTCGCTGATGGGGAGCGTCGAGGTATTGGTGGCGAAGATCGTGTCGGGGTCGGTCGCGGCGAGGACGGCGCGCGTGACCTCGGCCTTGACGGCGGGATCCTCGAAGACCGCCTCGACGATGAGATCGCAGCCCGACAGGGCCGCGTGATCGGTGGTGGCGGTGATGCGCGACAGTACCTCGGCCTTCTTCTCGGGCGTGACGCGGCCACGCTTCATCCCCTTGTCGAGCAGGGCTTCGGAATGGGTCTTGCCGCGGTCGGCGGCGGCCTGATCGGCGTCGATCAGCACCACCTCGATGCCGGCATTGGCCGAGACATGGGCGATGCCCGCACCCATCATGCCCGCACCGATGACGCCCAGCTTGCGCACCTTCTGGTCCGGTAGAGCGGGGCGGTTCGCGCCCTTCTCCAGCGCCTGCTTGTTGACGAAGAGCGAGCGGATCATGGCGGAGGACGAGGGGTTCATCAGCACGGAGGTGAACCAGCGCGCCTCGATCCTGAGCGCGGTGTCGAAATCGACGAGCGCGCCTTCGTAGACCGCGGACAGAAGCGCCTTGGCCGCCGGGTAGACGCCCTTGGTCTTGCCGTTGATCATGGCGGAGGCGCCGACGAAGGTCATGAAGCCCGCCGGATGGTAGGGCGCGCCGCCGGGCATCTTCCAGCCCTTCTGATCCCACGGTTTCACGCAATCCGCATCGGTCGCCTCCAGCACCCATGCCTTCGCGCGGGCGAGGAGGTCTTCGGGGGCCACGACCTCATCGACGAGGCTGGCGCCCTTCGCCTTTTTCGGGTCGAGCGTCTTGCCCTCGAGCAGGACGGGGGCCGCGGCCATGGCGCCGACCATGCGCGAATAGCGCATGGTGCCGCCGCCGCCGGGGAAGATGCCGACGAGGATCTCGGGCAGGCCGATCTTCGCGCCGGGCGCGTCGGCCATGAAGCGGCGATGGCAGGCGAGCGCGATCTCGGTGCCGATGCCCATGCAGGTGCCGGGGATGGCGCAGGCCACGG
>CAZGHJ010000364.1:0-2039 GCA_964525355.1 uncultured Roseicyclus sp. | reverse complement strand
CGCGGCGTGCCCGAGGAGACCATCGAGGCCGCGATCATCGACGGGGCGAACCCGTTCCAGGTCTTCTTCAAGATCATGGTGCCGCAGATCATGCCGACCATCGTCGTCGTGTGGACCACGATCACGCTTCTGGTGCTGAAGGTCTTCGACATCGTCTACGCCATGACGGGCGGCAATTTCGGGACCGAGATCCTGCCCAGCTACATGATGAACTTCATGTTCCGCGACGACGGGATCGCGACGGCCGTGGCCTTCGTCATCATGATCGCGGTCCTGCCGGTGCTGATCTGGAACATCCGGCAGGCCCGGGCGGAAATGCGCTGAGGGGCAGGGGGGACACGAACCATGGACAATATCGCCGGCAAGAAATCCTCGCTGACCTGGGCGGTCAACATCACGGTCGTGGTGCTGGTGCTCGCGTGGCTCATTCCGACCGTGGGGCTTCTGGTGTCGTCCTTCCGCGACCGCGACCAGATCTCGAACTCGGCCTGGTGGGAGAGCGCCTTTCCCGTGGAACAGGCGTTCCGCGCCCGCGCTGAAGGCACGTTCACCCCGCAGGGCGATCTCTGGGTGATCGAGGGCAATGTCTTCGAGGCCTCCGAGGTGGCCGACGAGTTCACGGAAAACCGCCCGCCCATCGCCGCCTTCGGCCTGACCGGGCGCGAGCCCGGCGCCTTCGCGGCCGGCGTGGAGGCCGAGAACCGCGACAACGGCACGACGATCGTGAACGAGGACGGCAGCTTCGTCTTCACCACCGACGAGAACCCCGACGAGGAGGGGTTCCCGCGGATCTATTTCATCGCCGAGACACCGCCCGATTTCGATCTGGAAAACTACGAGACGGTGATCGGCGGCGCGGGGATGGGGCAGGCCTTCATCAACACGCTCACCGTGACGATCCCGGCCACCGTCATCCCCATCCTGATCGCGGCCTTCGCGGCCTATGCGCTGGCGTGGATGGATTTTCCGGGGCGCGGCCTGCTGATCGCGGCGGTGGTGGCGCTTCTGGTGGTGCCGCTGCAACTGGCGCTCGTGCCGCTTCTGACGCTGCATCAGCAGGTGGGGATCGGGCAGAGTTTCCTCGGGATCTGGCTGGCGCATACCGGGTTCGGCCTGCCGCTCGCGGTCTACCTCTTGCGCAACTACATGGTCGGCCTGCCGCGCGACATCATCGAAAGCGCCAAGGTCGACGGGGCCACGGATTTCCAGGTCTTCACCCGGATCATCCTGCCCTTGAGCTTCCCGGCGCTGGCCAGTTTCGCCATCTTCCAGTTCCTCTGGACGTGGAACGACCTTCTGGTGGCCAAGGTCTTCCTGCCCTCGAACGACGAAAGCTGGGTGATGACGGTGCGCATCGCCGACGACCTTCTGGGCAGCCGGGGCGGCGACTGGGGCATCCTTGCGGCGGCGGCCTTCGTGTCGATCGCGGTGCCGCTCGTGGTGTTCTTCACCATGCAACGCTACCTGGTGCGCGGGCTTCTGGCCGGATCGGTCAAGTGATGCGCACCCCCCGCTGAGAAGGTATCGCCCATCATGAACCTGATGCAGGACGTGGCGCGCGCGCCCGAAATGACAGCCGACAAGGACTGGTGGCGCGGCGCGGTGATCTACCAGATCTATCCGCGCAGCTTCCAGGATTCCAACCATGACGGGATCGGGGATCTGGCGGGCATCATCCACCGGCTGCCACATGTGGCCGAACTGGGTGTCGATGCCATCTGGATCAGCCCCTTCTTCCGTTCGCCCATGCTCGATTTCGGCTACGACATCAGCGATTACCGCGACGTCGACCCGATGTTCGGCACGCTGGGCGATTTCGACGCGCTGATCCAGCGGGCCCATGAACTCGGGGTCAGGGTGCTGATCGACCTGGTGCTCAGCCATACCTCCAACCACCACCCATGGTTTCACGAAAGCCAGTCGAGCCGGGACAATCCCAAGGCCGACTGGTATGTCTGGGCCGATCCCAGGCCCGACGGCTCGCCGCCCAACAACTGGCTGTCGATCTTCGGCGGCTCGGCCTGGGAATGGTCGGGCGA
>CAZGHJ010000363.1:0-2046 GCA_964525355.1 uncultured Roseicyclus sp. | reverse complement strand
AGGTGTCGATCATCCGCGAGCCCACCTTGACGACAAGACCGCCGATGAGGCTTTCGTCGACGGTCGCATTCAGTTTCACGTCTTTCCCGACAGAGGCCGAGAGTGCCTGCTGCAGCGCGGCGGTCTGCTCGGACGTGAGCGCCTTGGCCGACACCACGTCG
Source organism: uncultured Roseicyclus sp. (assembly GCA_964525355.1). GTDB lineage: Bacteria > Pseudomonadota > Alphaproteobacteria > Rhodobacterales > Rhodobacteraceae > Roseibacterium. Next base: position 1,885 of record CAZGHJ010000363.1, on the reverse strand, counting down.
GCGGAGACCTCGCCCTTGTGCTCCGCGATGCGCGCGCGCAATTCGCCCAGCAGCGCGGGCAGCACGAAGAGGCGGCGCTTCTGCGCCATCAGCCGCAGCGTGTTTCCGGTGACACCGCCGAGCCCCATGGCATCGGCCACGGCGCCGATGGCGGCTTCGGTTTCCGCGCGGCCGTAGATCGGCGAGGCGATCAGGTCGCGCAACTCCGCGCTGTCGGCCAGGGCGGCGTCGAGCGCGGCGATGTCCGCCTCAAGCGCGTCGAGCGCCCCGCCGTCCTGAGCCAGTTCGAACATCGCGGTCGCGTACCGCGCAGCGATGCCGGTCGAGATCGAAGCAGGTTCGCTCACGTCCACCCTTTCTCACGTCGTCCCGGCGCGCATCCCGCGCGTCCCGGAGCTTGGTTCATATGTCGGACCCGGTCAGAGCCAAGCCGCTCTGCCGGGCTTCAGGTTACCTTGTGGCGGCAAATGGCAGCCGATCCCCACGGAAATCGCGGTGGATGTAGCAGAGGGTCGGTGACGCTGCAACCGCGACAGCCCGCTGTTGGCGATAGAAACTGTCACGTATTTGCGGGCCGATACCGCGTGGGTTGCATCATGCGACGCTTTGAAGCCTTGGACGGGCGGCCGCGCGCATCCGCCGGGCGCGGGGCGATTCTGCAGGTGCGAAGGCGCGCCGCGCGGCGGCAGGACGGGTCGCGACGCCGGGCCGCGCCGAAAATTGCCCCGGGCCCGCCACATTTCCATCCCGAAAGCTGCGGCAACTAGACCCCAACGCCCTGCCTGGCCAAGGCCTGCTCGCTTTTCACTGGACTGGACGTGGTGGCCCGATGCTGTCGATCTTCACCCTCACCGCCCTGGGCGCGTTCGGCGTGTCCAACACGCTGACCGATGTGACCGACCGCGCCGACGAGGACGACCGGCGCGACGATATGCTCGACGACGACCCGGCCGACGCGCCGGAGGAGGACTGGCTGGACGGCGACGGGGATCTGATCGCGGATCTCGACCTCCATGCCGCGGCGGAGGACATCGGGCCGCCCCGGGACGACGCGGACTTCGCCCTGATCGAGGATCTCGCCGCGACGCAAGGCGGCCTTGCGCCTTCCGCCGCCGGCATGGACGCGGCGGAGGCCGACGCGGTTGAGGTGATCGCCGTCTCCGTCGGCCTGCCGGGCGCGACCGCCGGACCGTCGGCCGCGGAGGCGGGGTTCCGCACCGCGCTCGGCGCCGAGGACGAACTGACACTCAACATCGCGCCCGACCTGCCCGGCCAGATCCTGGCGGTGCATGCCGTCTATGACATGGCGCCCGGCGACGAGGCCATGGCCCTCGTCTCGACGCTCAATTTCTACATGCAGCCCGAGGGCGAGGTCCTGCCCGCAGGCCAGGTCACGGGTTCGGAAGCGGCCTTCATCGGCGCCCACGGCCTGCAGAAGCTGGGCGCGGTCGATATGGGCTGCATCAAGGCGCATGAAGACCCCGAGACCGGCGAGGTGATCGTCACCGAGGACACCCGCCAGGCCGAGCCGCCGAGAGTCGTCGCCAACCGGATCGTGACGGAGATCAGCGCGCTGTTCAGCTGACCCGCCCGGCGCCGCCCGCGCGGGCGCGGAACCCAGCGGCCCCCGCGGGCTGCGGCGCGCCCTCTAGCACCCTGAGCGGCCGCTTGACCCGCTCGGCCAGGCCCGGCCCGAGCGGGGCGTAGACGCGTTTCGAGGCCTCCACCAGGATCACGCCGCCGCCCCGCTGCCCCGGCAGCGCGCTGCCGCAGCGCTCCATCAGATCGGCCGACCGGGTCCAGAACCGCCGCTCGGAGGGCGGGGCGAACAGCGCCGTGGCATGGCGCTCGGGGATGAAATCGTGGCGCTTGAGCTGCGCCTCGA
>CAZGHJ010000362.1:0-2069 GCA_964525355.1 uncultured Roseicyclus sp. | reverse complement strand
ATCACGGCACGATGCCCTGCCATCAGCCGGTCGACAAGACCGGTATCGAGCGGCTTGGCGAAGCGCGCATCTGCCAGCGTTACCGACAGGCCCTTCATCTCCAGCTCGCGCACCGCCTCTCGCGCCTCGGCCAGATGCGCGCCGAAGGACAGGATCGCCACGTCGGACCCCTCCTGAAGCACGCGACCCTTCCCGATCTCGAGCACGTCGCCCGTCTCGGGCAGGTCCACGCCGACCCCCTCGCCCCGCGGATAGCGCAGCGCGATCGGCCCCGCATCATGGGCCGCCGCCGTGGCCATCATATGGACGAGTTCGGCTTCGTCGGCACAGGCCATCACCGTCATGTTGGGCAGCGCCGCGAGATAGCCGATGTCAAAGGCCCCCGCATGGGTCGGCCCGTCGGCCCCAACGAGGCCCGCCCGGTCGATCATGAACCGCACCGGCAGGTTCTGCAGAGCGACGTCATGGACGATCTGGTCGTAACCGCGCTGAAGAAAACTCGAATAGATCGCGCAGAAGGGTTTCAGCCCGCCCGCGGCCAGACCGCCGCAGAAGGTGACGGCGTGCTGCTCGGCGATGCCCACGTCGAAGACACGCTCCGGCATGACCTTCTGGAGCGCAGTCAGGCCCGTGCCGCCGGGCATTGCGGCCGTCACGCCGACGATGCGTGAATCCGTTTCTGCAAGGCGTGTCAGGGTCTCACCGAAGACGCCGGTATAGCTCGGCGCGTTGGGTTTGGACTTCTTCTGTTCGCCCGTTTTCACGTCGAACTTCGCCACCCCGTGGTAGCAATCGTCCGAGCCCTCGGCGGGCGCGTAGCCCTTGCCCTTCACCGTGACTGCGTGGATCAGGACGGGCCCGGTGGCCTGGGCCTTGGCCGCCCGCAACACCTGGAGAAGCTCGCCCATGTCGTGGCCGTTCACCGGGCCGATATAGGTGAAGCCCAGATGCTCGAAGAGTGTCGCGGATTTCGGGTGGCCGGTCACAAGCTCCTTCGCGCGCTCCGCCCCGTGTCGCAGCGGCTCGGGCAGGTGCGCGGCGACACCGTCGGCAATGTCCTTGAGCGTATGCAGCGGCGATCCCTTGTAGAGCCCCGAGAGATAGCGCGACATGGCGCCGACCGGGGGCGCGATGGACATCTCGTTGTCGTTGAGGATCACGAAGAGCCGCCGGCCCAGGTCGCCCGCGTTGTTCATCGCCTCGTAGGCCATGCCCGCGCTGATCGATCCGTCACCGATGACAGCCACCGCGTCGCCCGTGGCCTCGCCCAGCTCGCGTGCCATGGCAAAGCCCAGCGCGGCGGAGATCGAGGTGGAGGAATGCGCTGCGCCGAACGGGTCGTAATCGCTCTCGGCACGCTTGGTGAAGCCCGACAGGCCGTCTTTCTGGCGCAGGGTGCGGATCCGGTCGCGCCGGCCGGTGACGATCTTGTGGGGGTAGCACTGGTGGCCCACGTCCCAGATCAGCTTGTCGTAGGGCGTGTTGAAGACCGCGTGGATGGCAACCGTCAGTTCCACGACCCCGAGCGACGATCCCAGGTGCCCGCCGGTGACGGAGACGGCGCTGATCGTCTCGGCGCGCAGCTCGTCGGCGCATTGCGCGAGTTCGGCATCGCTCAGGCGGCGGAGGTCCGAGGGGTAGCGGACACGGTCGAGGACGGGGGTGTGGGGCTGGTCGGTCATCGTGTCGGTCCTCCCGAACCGGGTTCGTGAGAGAGAAACCGCGGACAGGGTCTGACAGATGCCCGCGGGGGCCGTGGACCTACGACGAGGCGCGAGGGTCCGGGGTGGCTCCGGGCAGGTGAACCCGCCCGGAGCCGAAATCGTCACGCGGAGCGCTCACTCGAAGTCGGAGTAGTCCGGCTCCTCGCCATCGAGGGCGGCCAGTTCCGGCCAGTTGGCGATCACGTTCAGGCCCTGCATCGGCTGCTGGTAGCCCTGGTGGCAGGTGCGGCAGGCCAGTTTCGGCACGTCGCCATAGACCGGGCCCAGCCGCTCCGGCGGAAGAACGCCCTCGAGCGGCAGGATGTACTGCTCCAGCTGCTCCTGCACCATGATGATGCCGAGGCT
>CAZGHJ010000361.1:0-2081 GCA_964525355.1 uncultured Roseicyclus sp. | reverse complement strand
TCCGGTACTCGCCTCCATTTCATTCTAATTCCGGTAGTTCGCCGCCGAGCGGCCAGGCGCCTCCATGCCACGGGACACCCCCCTATACGCTGCCATACTGTCCGAACACCGCGAGACACGGTATTTCCGGCGTCTGCCGGTCCACCCCTCCATGGGAGGCAGACGAACATCCGTTCGCGTCACCGCGTACAGAGGTTGCCTGGATCGGGCTGGTGATTTGGCCTGCCGCCTTGCCCCTGCGGACGAATACCTCGCTAAGGCAATGCACCAGCGCGACACTGGCAAAGCGTGCCGATCTTTCGACGCACCAGCCATAGTCAGGTCAACACGGGCGTTCCCATGGGCGCCCTTCCTCCAGATTCCAGGGCGTGCCCTGCGTCAGCCGTGCCCATGGCGAGACCCTCCGTCTGTCTTGATCGATCCGCGGAACCGGCGCGTCCGGCAAGACCGGGCCTTTGGCACAAGGACACGGGCCTTCGGCCTCCGCCGGGGGGCGCCGGATCGCGAGGTCCGGCAGGCCCATGGCGCGCGGCGCGCCCGGCCCGCCTCCGTCTGGACAAGCGTATTTTCACCGTCATACTCGGCCATTGAAACAGCCAGAACAGGGAGCCAACTCATGACCACCCGCTTCGCCACCTGCTGTGCGGCGTTCCTCGCCACGACGGCACTGACCGCGACGTCGCTCTCTGCGGAGACATTGCGCTGGGCGCGGGCCTCCGAGGCGCTCACGCTCGACCCGCATTCCCAGAACGAGGGGCCGACAACGACCCTGTTGCACCAGGTCTACGAGCCGTTGATCCTGCGCAACATGGAAGGCCAGATGGAGGGCGCGCTCGCCACCTCCTGGGCCCCCTCCGAGGAGGATCCGAACATCTGGGTTTTCACGCTGCGCGAGGGCGTGACCTTCCATGGCGGCCAGGCCTTCACCGCCGAGGACGTGGTCTTCTCGCTCGAGCGCGCGGCCTCCGAGACCTCGAACTTCAAGGAGCTTCTGACCGGCATGCTCGAGGTCCGCGCCGTGGACGACTACACGGTCGAGGTCGTCACCGACGGGCCGAATCCGCTTCTGCCGAACAACCTGACCAACATCATGATGCTGGATGCGGGCTGGGCGGCCGAGAACGGGGCCGAGGCGGTGCAGGACTACGCCGCCGGCGAGGACACCTTCGCCGCGCGCAACACCAACGGGACCGGGCCCTACGTGCTGACGAGCCGCGAGGCGGACGTGCGCACGGTCCTGACGGCAAACGAGGCCTACTGGGGCATCGGGGAGTTCCCGCTCGACGTGACCGAGATCGTCTTCACCCCGATCCAGAACGCCGCCACGCGGGTCGCGGCGCTGCTGACGGGCGAGGTCGATTTCATCCAGGACGTGCCGGTGCAGGATCTCGCCCGCGTGGCCGAAGCCGAGGGCCTCGGCCTCGCCACCGCGCCGCAGAACCGGGTGATCTTCTTCGGGATGAACGTGGGTGCCGGGGACCTGACGCGCGACAATGTTGAGGGCGCCAACCCCTTCGCGGATGTGCGCGTGCGCCAGGCGATGGAGATCGCCATCAACCGCGACGCGATCCGGCAGGTCGTGATGCGCGGCCAGTCGCAGCCCGCGGGCGCCATCGCGCCTCCGGGGATCACCGGCTGGACGGCGGAACTCGACACGCCGCCCGAGTACGACGTCGAGGCAGCGCGCGCGCTGATGGAGGCGGCGGGCTATGGCGACGGCTTCTCGGTGCAGCTCGACTGCCCCAACGACCGCTACATCAACGACGAGGCGATCTGCCAGGCCGCCGTTGGCATGCTGGCCCAGATCGGGATCACCGCGAACCTCTCGGCCCTGCCGCGCGCGCAGCACTTCCCGCTGATCGCCAATGGCGAAACCGACTTCTACCTGCTTGGCTGGGGCGTGCCGACCTATGACGCGGAATACGTGTTCAACTTCCTCTACCACGGCCGCACCGAGGGCCGGGGGTCATGGAACGCGACGGGGCTCGACGATCCGATGGTCAACGAGATGACCGCCTCGCTGACCTCGAACACCGATCTCGAGGCGCGCAACCAGACCATCGCCGAGCTTTTCGCCTGGG
>CAZGHJ010000360.1:0-2094 GCA_964525355.1 uncultured Roseicyclus sp. | reverse complement strand
GCCGGCAGCATGACGACCGCGCCCACCGTCACGGTCCGCACGCCCTTTGCCATCCGCAAGTGCGGCGAGCGTAAGGTAGTCGTCGCGCCTGACAGTGCGCTCGCGCTACAGCCCGAAGCTCACCGTCCGCGCATCGACAGCGCGCTGGCCAAGGCGCTGGCGCGCGCGTTCCGCGGGCCGCGGATGCTGGAGAGAGGCGACTACGGCTCTATCACCGATCTCGCTCGCGCCGAGAAGATCGGGCGCGCATAGGGCAACACCAGCGTGGTGACGCCCGCCGCTTCCAGCTTATTCCGTGCGTGCGCGTGATCACCGCCACGATGACTGTCTTCGGCCGCTAAAATCGAGGCACAGTGGTCGGCCCCAACGACGAACCCGCAATCGCCTCGGAGATGGCTACGGCGAAGTCGCGGATGTCCCGCGTCGCCAGCGCAAGCGTGGCGCTGTCGATACGGGCCATGGCGATCGAGCCCTACTCGCCGAAGAGCTGACCGCCGACCCCGGCGAGCCGGACGCTGACGCGATTCTATGCCATGGATCAGGTTCCTTGCGACGGCGCCACGGCCGTCTTAGAGCTTTCTCTGATTGGGGGCTCCTGGGTCAAGCTGCTCCATACTGATTTCCGTCGGTCGGCATCTATCGCGCCCATGGGTCACTCGCTTCTTTTCGCGGTCGGCGTGGGGCCGCCGCATGATGGGGTGAGGAGAGCGTGACGTCCCAATCTGTTTCACGGCGTCGGCGACGGGGGCGCCACGACCGAGGCTCTCAACGGGATCGCCGCGCCCATCGTCCCCATGGGAACGATCTCGGCCGCGCGGTCGGAAGCGCGTATCGGGTTTCGCTGGTCTCCTTCTTGTCTGCCGTCAGGCGGCGGCGGCCGTGGTCGGCGCCTTGCCGAAGCGGAAGTCGGCCTCGTCGCGCCACATACGGTGCAGAATGACACCGAGCTTTCTCGCCACGGCCACACGGGCGCGCGCCATGCCGCGGCGGCGGGCGATGTCCATGCCCCAGGCGCGCAGGCTCGACCATTTCGTGCTGCGCACCAGCAGGGTGTGCGCCGCCTCGTAGAGGGCCGTGCGGGCGAGCTCGTCGCCGCAGCGACTGATCTTGCCCTGAATGTCGGTCTCACCTGATTGATACCGGGCTGGCGTCAGGCCGAGATGGGCGCCCACGGCGCGGGACTTCGCAAAGCGGCACGGATCATCGACGGTGGCGCTTGAGCGGCCAGCGCCGTGATCGGCCCGACGCCCGGCACACTCATCAGGCGGCGGCAGGTCGCCTCCTCCCGCACAATGGCCAGCACCTGACGGGTCAGGGCAGCCAGCTGGTCGCGCATCGTGCCCAGCACGGCGAGCAGGGGGGCAACGATTGCCATGACGGCGTCATCTTCACCGGCGATCTCCCGCACACGTTCGTCAAATCGCGATCGTGCGGGGCGGCCAAGCTTCAGGCCCGCCTCGCGCAGGACCGCGCGCACCACGTTCTCGATGCTGCGCATCTCGTTGAGCACCGTGCGCCGCGCCACCAGCAGCGACCGCCACAGCCGGGACTGACGCGACTTCACATGGACCTGACGGAACCAGCCCGTGCGCATGATCTGCGCCAGCGCGCGGGCGTCGTTGCGGTCGGTCTTGTTGGGCATCGTCTTCATGGCTGCATTCGCCTGCCGCGTCTCGATGCACAGCGCCGGCCAGCCGGCCGCGCGTAGGCCGTCATGCAGCCATGCGGTCAGCGAACAGGCCTCAAGCCCGACCCGCTCCAGAGCCAGACCCACAGCAGACAACGCGTTCGCCAGAGCCTCAGGCTCGCTCGCGGCGCGCAACTCCTTCACGATCGCGCCCGTCTCATCGACAATGCAGATCGCCGTCTCTTCCAGAGACACGTCCATGCCGGCATAGTACTTCATGGCTGCTCCTTCACGATGCTTGTGGCCATCACCATGGACCACGTTCCATCATCCTGCTGGGAGCAGCCACCACCCCGGTGATGGGCAAAACCCCAATCACCCCATCTGACCCGAAATTCGCCAACAGGCGAATCTCCCGACCGCTCACCGCCCCGCGCCCCCTCCCAACCATCCAAATCGTATGCTGA
>CAZGHJ010000359.1:0-2106 GCA_964525355.1 uncultured Roseicyclus sp. | reverse complement strand
AGATGCCGTTCGAGATGTCGAAGCCGACCCAGCCCACGCCCTCCACATGGGCCTCCGCCCAGGCGTGGCTCGCGTCCTGGTGCACGCGGTCGTTCATCATCAGGTAGCCCGAGACGTAACGCGCGGGGTAGCCCATCGACCGTGCCGCGGCCACGAAGATGTGGCTGTGATCCTGGCAGACGCCCGCGCCGCGCTCGATCGCCTCCTCGGCGGATGTGCCCGAATGGGTCGCGCCGATCTCGTAGGGCACCTCGGCCATGATCCGGGCCGAAAGCGCATGGAGCCGCGGGATGTCCTCGGCCACCTCCTCGCGCAGGCCCTTCGCGAGCCGCCGCACGTTCGGTCCCGCGCGCGTCAGATCGGTCGAGCGGCGGAAGAACCACAGGGGCGCGAAGCCGCCATGCTTGCCGATGATGCCATGCAGGTCGGCATTCTCCACCTCGCCCTCGCAATGGACCACGATCGAGGTCGCGTCCGCGTCGAAGGAGATCAGCGACACCCGGTTCTGGTGGTGGTCGTTGAATTCCGTCTGAAGCCGCCCGCCCTCGATCTCCATGTGCCACGCGCGCACCACCTGGCCCGCCCGCGTCTTGGGGATCAGGCGCAGCTGTTGAAGCCCGTAGGGCACGGGCTGGTCGAAATGATAGGTCGTGGTGTGCAGGATCTTCAGGCGCATGGGATTCGCTTCAACCGAGGAACCGGTAGTCCTTTTCGATCTGGCCGCCGAGGCGTGCGATGTCGGTCAGGAAATCGGTGATGAATTCGTGCAAGCCATCCTCGAAGACGCGCTCGATCGTCATCGTCTCGAGCCGCGCGGTCAGCACGTCGACCTGGTCGTGGCAGGGGTGCCGCGCGCCGTAGGCGCGTTCGAGATAGGACAGGTTGGTGCCGATCTTCGAGGTCGAAAACCGCAGTGACCGCGGCATGCGCCCGTCGAAGATCAGGAAATCGGCGATGCCCATGGGGCTGCTCTCGCCCTTGGTGATCCAGCGATAGGCGCGCTGCCCCGCGACCGAGCGCAGGATCGTCTCCCATTGCACGTTGTCGAGGCTCGATCCGATCTGGCTGATCGAGGGCAGAAGCACGTAGTATTTCACGTCGAGGATGCGCGCGGTGTTGTCGGCGCGTTCGAGAAACGTGCCCAGACGGCAGAAATCGAAGATGTCGTTTCGCAACATCGTGCCGTGCATCGCGCCCCTGACCAGCGCCGATTGCTGACGGATCATGGCCAGCGCCTCGGGCAGGTCGCGGGTGCGCACGGGGCGCGAGAGTTCCTCCTTGAGGATCATGTAGGTGTCGTTCACGGCCTCCCAGACCTCGCGGGTGATCGCCGTGCGCACGAGCCTTGCGTTCTGCCGTGCCGCCGAGATGGCCGACAGGACGGAGGAGGAATTGGTCGTGTCCCGCAGCAGGTAGTCGATCGCCTTGCCGGCCTCGACCTCGCCATGGCGCTCGGCATAGCCGTGGGCCACGGCGGCGGTCTGCAGGACGCTCGCCCATTCGTCGTCCGCCCCGTCGGGCCGCGTCAGCGCGATGCGGAACCCCGCCTCGATCAGCCGCGCGGTGTTCTCCGAGCGCTCGAGATAGCGGAACATCCAGAAAAGCCCGCCGGCTGTCTTGCCCAGCATCGCCATTATTCCTCCAGCACCCAGGTGTCCTTGGTGCCGCCGCCCTGGGAGGAGTTCACCACGAGCGAGCCTTTCTTGAGCGCCACCCGCGTCAGGCCGCCCGGCGTGATCGTGCAGCCGTCGGGGCGCACCTGCACGAAGGGGCGCAGGTCCACGTGGCGGGGCGCGAGGCCCTCCTTGGTCAGGATCGGCACGGTGGAGAGCGCCAGCGTCGGCTGGGCGATGTAGTTGCCGGGCCGCGCCTCGAGCTTCTTGCGGAAGGCCGCGATCTCCTTCTTGGAGGCGGCGGGGCCCACCAGCATCCCGTAGCCGCCCGAACCGTGGACCTCCTTCACGACAAGCTCCTCGAGATTGTCGAGCACGTAAGACAGCGCGTCGCCCTCGGAACATCGCCAGGTGGGCACGTTCTGCAGGATCGCCTTTTCGCCGGTGTAGAACTCCACGATATCGGGCATGTAGCTGTAGATCGCCTTGTCGT
>CAZGHJ010000358.1:0-2107 GCA_964525355.1 uncultured Roseicyclus sp. | reverse complement strand
TCGACCTTCTCGCTGACCTTCGACCTGGAGGGCACGGCGCCGCCGCCGCCGATCGACGGGGTCGTCCCGGTACCGCCGGCGCTGCCGCTGGCGCTGTCGGCCTTCGCGGGGTTCGCGCTGTTGCGCCGCGCGCGTCGCGGCTGAGCGCCGTCCGGACCACGGGACCGACGTTACGCCGAAGAGCGCGCGCGTGGCAGGCGCGCGCCCCTCAAACCACCCGCGTCCCCGGAGGCGCATGGCCCGAAGGACGGCAAGATCATGTTCAAGACCCTGAAATCCAACTCCGCCATGGCGGCGGTCGCGCTGGCCATGTCCGTGGCGGCCCCGACCGCGGCGGACGCGCAGGAGAAATATGTCGGCGAGATCTTTTTGGGGGGCTGGAGTTTCTGCCCGTTCGGGTCCTTGCCGCTTGACGGGCAATTGCTGCCGATTGGCGAGAACCAGGCGCTCTTCGCCCTTCTGGGGACGCAATACGGCGGCGATGGCCGCACGACCTTCGCCCTGCCGGACATGCGCGGGCGCTTCGCCACGCATCCGGGGCGCGGCCCCGGCCTGACGCCGCGCACGCAGGGACAGACCGGCGGAACCGAGACCAACACGCTGACGGCGGATCAGATGCCGGCCCACACCCATTCGCTGAACGCCACGACCACGGCGGCCGACACGCCCGATCCCACGGGCACCCTGCCGGCCGCGACGGGGCGGGACTCGAGCTATGCGGGCGGTGCCGCGAACGCCCGGATGGCGGATGGTGCCATCGGCAGCGCGGGCGGCGGGCAGGCGGTGAACAACATGCCGCCCTTCGGCGTGGTGATGTGGTGCATCGCCACCACGGGCATCTTCCCCTCGCGCCCCTGACGCCCCTGCGGCGCGGCGGCCCCTGATCGGGCCGCATGGTGGGGACGAACGGGCGGTGTCAGTGGACGCTGACGGGTTCCATGTCGTTCTCGCGCGCGACGACGAAGGCCGTGCGGCGGTCGCCCACCAGCGCCAGTTGCGTGCCGTCCTCGGCGCCGATGGCGTAGATCGTCTCAAGGTCGCCGGCCTGGGCCTGCAGTTCCTCGGGAAGATCCGCCACGGCGACCGGGCGGATGTAGACGATGGGCCGTCCGGCAACCTCGGCAGCCTGGTTTCTCTGGTTCATGACGCGCCCCCATTCCTGATCTTGATCGTCTGCACGACGGTGTCGGGCACCGCGCGCTTGAGGTCGATATGCAGCAGGCCGTTCTCGAGGCCCGCACCCGCCACCTCGACACCGTCGGCGAGCACGAAGCTGCGCTGGAACTGCCGCGCCGCGATCCCGCGATGCAGGAAGACGCGGCCGTCCGTGTCGTCGCCCTGGCGGCCCCGCACCAGCAACTGGCGATCCTCGACCGTGATGGCGAGGTCGTCCTCGGCGAACCCGGCGACGGCCAGCGTGATGCGATACGCGTTCTCGCCGCGCCGTTCTATGTTGTAGGGGGGATAGCCGTCGTTTCCAGACTTGGCCGTCCGTTCCACGAGGCGTTCAAGCTGATCGAAGCCCAGCAGAAACGGGTGCGATCCAAGCGTCAGTTTCGTCATCTGGCACATCCTTGTGACAAGCGATCTGCATGAGGGCCGCGCCCCTGATGCGGCGACGAGACCCCCGTGTATGGGTCAGATATGGGAGGGCCAAGCCAGGGTTGCAAGTCGCTCGCAGCGCGGCGTGCCGGCCGGGCAGACGCGCAAAACCCTTGGAGCGCGGGGGGCTTTGGGTGTATCTTGCAGATCTTCAACACGAGGATGGGCCATGCGGGATCTGGGAAGCGATGTCATGACGACACCGAGCGAGATGAGCCACGAAGACGTCCTCCGCGTGAAGCTCGGGGTGCTGCGCCGCGAGCACCGGGATCTCGACGAGGCGATCGATGCGCTGCAGGAGGCGATCAATCCCGACCAGCTGACACTCCGGCGGTTGAAGAAACAGAAACTGGCGCTGAAGGATCGCATCGCCGCGATCGAGGACGAGCTGACGCCGGACATCATCGCCTGAGCGGGCCAGGCCGCGCCCGCAACAGCGTGCCGCGCGCCCGCCGCGGCCCGTCCCCCCCCTCTTCTTCTTGTCGAAAATACGGCCGGGAGGGTG
>CAZGHJ010000357.1:0-2129 GCA_964525355.1 uncultured Roseicyclus sp. | reverse complement strand
CCAGCATGTCCGAGGCGGACATCATCACGTAGACCGAGATCACGGCGGTCACGATCGGCAAGATGATCTGGCGCCCGGCCACAAGCAGCCACCCGACCGCGATCACCAGGACCACGGCCAGCACGAGGTTCAGGAAGGGTGCATTCTTCAAGGCATCATCCAATGGTCGGCGCGGGCCCGCGCCGAGGCTGCGAGCAAAGCTTCGGCAGGTCAACTGCCGCAGCGCGCCGCGGCCGCTCCGGGCTGGCAATTGCACCCGAATGCCCTGCACACCCTCTGCCTGACGGTGAGAGTAGGCCAGACCGTGTGTGTCAGACGCGTCATGACCGGCCTGCCGTTTCGCAGATCTCTGCCGTCTATTGCGCCGGGCGCGCCGTGACCTCGGCCCCGCGCCCTTCGAGTGCATCGCGGGCCTGCCCGCAGTGCGGGGCAATGCACTGGTGCCGCTGATCGGCGGCAAGGAGGGCTTCGCCTGTCTCGACGAGCTGCGCGAGGCGGGCGTGCAGATCTGGCGCTACCGGAGGGGGGTCATGCATCGGAAGGTGGTTCTGGTCGATGACAGTCTTGCGGCCATGGGGACGTCGAATCTCGACAACCGGTCCTTAGGGCCGGACTTCGAGGCGATGGTCGTGAGGTTCGCGGCCGATGTGGCGCGGTTTCCGGAGGCCGATTTCGCCGACGCGGCCCTGGCCGAAAGGCCCCTGTCAGAGCAATCCGTGCGTGTCCGCCAAGGCGCGCCCGCGGCCCGACTGTTCGCCCCGCTCCCCTGAGCCGGGCTCAGCTGTCCGACTCCGCCCCATCCCGCCGCAAGCCGCTCAGGATCTCGGCCACCGTGGCACCGAGCCGCTCGAAGGCCGAGGTGACGGCGCGGTCGATCAGGGCCTCGGGATCGGCGCCAAGCGCCGTGACGGCGGCGGTCAGCCGGGCCAACTCGGCCTCCACGCCCGCGATGCGCCGCTCGAGGGCGGCGCGATCCCCCGCGCCCTCCGTGCTCAGCGCGGCAAGCGCCGCCCGGGTCGCGGCGATCTCGCCGGTCAGGGTGACGATTTCCGCGCGCAGGGGCAGCACCGTTTCGGCCGCCTGACCGACCTGCGCCGCGACACGCTCTGCCGAGGACAGGGCGCCCCAGGCGAGCCAGAGACAGATCGCGACAAGGACAAGCGTGGCGTTCACAAGCGCGAGGAGCAGCGCCCCCACCTTGCGCCCGATGCCGTGGTCCGCCATCCCGCCGTTCCTTCCGTCGCCCCTCGCGGGCGAGGATCGCACGCCGGTCACGGGGCCACAAGCGCGTGCCCTCAGTCCTGTCGTGTCATGTCATGCCTGAGCGCGAGCGCGGCGATGGCGGGAAAGACGATCACGGTCACGACCCCCGCCATCACCAGCGACGCACCGCACCATCCCGGCATCGCTCCGCTGTCCACCGCGATGGCAGCGATGGCCACTACCAGCGGCAGCTGCGTCCCGGAATGGAAGGCGAGCGCGATGCGCTGCCGTACCATAAGCGCGTCCCGGTAGAGGAAAAGCGCCGGCACGCCGCGTGCAATCAGCATCATCGCGACGAAGACCGGGACAAGCGCGATTGCCATCTGCGAGCCTGCCAGCGCCGCGATGTCAAGCTCGGTGCCGGAAGTCACGAAGAAGATCGGGATCAGGAACCCGTATCCAACCGCGGACAGGCGCTGCATCAGGTCATCATGCAGATCATGGGGCAGAAGCGTGCGCAACACCGCGCCGGCGACGAAGGCGCCCAGGACGAGGTCGAGACCCAGGCTCTGCCCGAACAGGGCGAAGCTGATGGTGAGAAACACGGCAAAGCGGATCGGGAACTGCCCGGAACTGCCCATCGTCGCGCGAAAAAGGGGTGGCAGCGGCAGTTGGCGGATGCGTCCGGCAAGGGCAATCGCCAGGAGACCGGTCGCTGCGAACAGGACCAGAACGACGCTCTGCGTGCCGAAACCCGCCACGCCCGCCAGGACCAGCGACAACGCCACCAGGGGAAGCGCCTCACCAACGGCCCCCGCGGCCAGGACGAAGGGCCCATAGGGCGGCGCGAGCAAGCCTGCATCCTTGAGGATCGGCATCAGCGCCCCGATCGCGGTCGTCGCGATGGCGATGGCGATGAAGCCGCC
>CAZGHJ010000356.1:0-2134 GCA_964525355.1 uncultured Roseicyclus sp. | reverse complement strand
TCCGCCGAGCCCACGCTGATGCGCGAGGGCAACGACACCAGCGCCATCTACGTCGTCATGCCGATGCGGGTGTGACCCCGGCGCGGGATCGGGCGGGCGAAACGGCGCACGGGGATCATCCTGTTTTCGCCTGAGGAAACGGTGCCATGACGCCCTTCGTCGCGCATCTCGCCCTGTCGCATTTCCGCTCGCACCGGCGCACGCGGCTCGATCTCGACGGGCGGCCCGTGGCGGTGTTCGGCCCCAACGGCGCGGGCAAGACCAACCTGATCGAGGCCGTCTCGCTGCTCTCGCCGGGCCGCGGCCTGCGCCGCGCCACCGCCGAGGAGATCGTCCGCCGCCCCGAGGCCATCGGCTGGAAGATCCGCGCCGATCTCGCCGGGGCGGGCCTTGCCCATGAGGTGGAGATCGAGGCCGAGCCGGGCGCGGCGCGGCAGGTCCGCATCGACGGCAAGCCCGCCACGCAACTCGCGCTTGCCCGGCTCATCCGGATCGTCTGGCTGGTGCCCGCGCAGGACCGGCTCTGGATCGAGGGCGCGGACGGGCGCCGGCGCTTTCTCGACCGCCTGACCATCAGCTTCCTGCCCGACCACGCCGAGGTCACGCTGACCTACGAAAAGGCCATGCGCGAGCGAAACCGCCTGCTGCGCGACGAGGTGCGCGACCCCGCCTGGTACCGCGCGCTGGAGGGGCAGATGGCCGAGGCCGGCGCCGCGATCGCCGCCAACCGGCGTGACGCGCTCGCCCGTGTGCGCGCCGCGCAGCAGGGCGCCGCCACCGCCTTTCCCGCCGCCGAATTGTCCCTCGAGGGCGAGACCGGCCCCGAGACGACCGAAGCCCTCGCCGCCAGCCTTGCCGAGGAACGCCCCCGCGACATGGCCGCCGGTCGCACGCGCCTCGGGCCGCACCGGTCGGATCTGGGCGCGATCTACACCGACAAGGGCGTGCCCGCGCGCCAATGTTCCACCGGCGAGCAGAAGGCCCTGCTGATCTCGCTGGTGCTGGCCAATGCCCGCGCGCTGAAATCCGAAACCGGCGCCGCGCCGCTCGTTCTTCTGGATGAAGTCGCCGCCCATCTCGATGCCGACCGCCGCGCCGCGCTTTTCGACGAGATCTGCGCGCTTCAGGCTCAGGCCTGGATGACCGGCACCGGGCCCGAGCTGTTCGAGCATCTCGGCCCCCGCGCCCAGCACATCGCCGTCACCGAGGTGAACGGCATCTCCGAGGTTTCCGTCCCATGACGCTCACCGCCGCCCAGCTTGGCCTTTATGCCACCGCGCTCTTCGTCCTGTTCCTCACGCCCGGCCCCGTCTGGCTTGCCACCGCCGCGCGGGCGCTGGCCCATGGCTGGATCGCCGCGCTGCCGCTTGTGGCCGGGGTCGCGCTGGGCGATGCGCTCTGGTCGATCACCGCGGCGCTGGGGCTTGCCTGGATCGTGGGCACCTATGACTGGATCATGGACGCGCTCAGATGGGTCGCGGTGGGCGTCTTCGCGCTCATGGGCTTTCTGCTGATCCGGCACGCCGACAGGACCATCGCCGCCGACAGCGCGCTGATCCGGCCGGGGCTCGTCGCGGGGTTCCTCGCGGGGCTTGTCGCCATCCTCGCCAATCCCAAGGCGATCCTGTTCTACATGGGGATGCTGCCGGGTTTCTTCGATCTGACCGCGATCACGGCCCTGGATATCGCCGCGATCGCCGCCGTCTCCTGCCTCGTGCCGCTCGTGGGCAATACCGGCTTCGCCTTCCTCGTCGACAGCGCCCGGCGGCGGTTTTCCTCGCCCGAGCGGCTGGCGCGCATCAACCGGGTCGCCGGCGCGCTGCTGATCTGCGTCGCCGTGCTCATCGCACTGACCTGAGCCGGCCCTGGCGCAACGATCACCGGTAGCCACCCGCCCGCAGGCCCCCAAATCTTGGGGTCAGCGCGTGACAATGGCCGGCCGGGCGGGTATACATCCGGGTGAACAGAAGGGCACGCTTCCCATGGCAGACAACGCTGCGGCACCCGAGGAATACGGCGCCGATTCCATCAAGGTTCTCAAGGGCCTGGAGGCCGTGCGCAAGCGGCCCGGCATGTATATCGGCGACACCGACGACGGCTCGGGCCTGCACCACATGGTCTACGAGGTCGTGGA
>CAZGHJ010000355.1:0-2146 GCA_964525355.1 uncultured Roseicyclus sp. | reverse complement strand
ATCAAGGATCGCGGAGACGCACATGGCCCATCGCTGGAAGAACGACCTGACCCGGGATGACGTGACGCCGAGGCATGTCTATCTGAACCGCCGACAGCTCATGGCGGGCGCGGGCGCCGGTCTTGGCGCCGGGCTTCTGGCCGGGCGCGCGCAGGCGAGCGACGCCTGGGACCTGACGCCGACGGATTTCGACGACGTCACGAGCTACAACAACTTCTACGAGTTCGGCACGGGAAAGGGCGATCCCGCGCAACATGCCGGGCAGATGACGACCGAGCCCTGGAGCGTCGTGATCGACGGGATGGTGGACAACCCCGGCACCTATTCCTTCGAGGAGATCGTTGCGGGTCAGACCATAGAGGAACGGATCTATCGCCTGCGCTGCGTCGAGCGCTGGTCGATGGTGATTCCGTGGCAGGGGTTCGAACTGGCCGATCTGCTGGATCGCGTCGGCGTGCAGAGCGGCGCGCGGTATGTCGCCTTCGAGACGCTCGCCCGCCCCGAGGAGATGCCGGGCCTGCGCGTTCCGATTCTCGACTGGCCCTATCGCGAGGGCCTGCGGCTGGACGAGGCGATGCACCCGCTGACGATCCTGGCGACCGGGCTTTACGATCGGCCGCTGCCGAACCAGAACGGCGCACCCATCCGGCTCGTGGTGCCATGGAAGTATGGCTACAAGTCGATCAAGTCGATCGTGCGCATCACGCTGACCGACGAGCAGCCCGTCACCGCGTGGAACGCCTATGCGCCGAACGAATACGGGTTCTATTCCAACGTGAACCCGAACCGGGCGCATCCGCGCTGGAGCCAGGAGTTCGAGCGCCGGGTGGGAGGGGGCCTGTTCGCGCGGAACATCGAGACGCTGATGTTCAACGGCTACGAAGAAGAGGTCGCCGCGCTTTACGAGGGCATGGACCTGATCGAGTTCCACTGAGGGCATGTCGGGATTGCAGGGCATATGGCAGCGCGCCGGCGTGGTGGCCGGGCTGAACGGTGCCCTGCGCCGTGTGCCGCCCTGGGTGCTCTATATAGTGGGGGCGGCCTGGGCGGTCTGGCTGTTCTGGCTGGGGCTGACCGGCGGGCTTGGGGCCGAGCCGATCACGGAGCTGGAACACCGCTACGGCGAGATCGCGATCAACCTGCTGGTCGCGGGGCTGGCGGTCACGCCGCTGCGGCGCCACGCGGGGGTGAACCTGATGCCCTTCCGCCGCGCGATCGGGGTTCTGTGTTTCTTCTTCGTGCTGGCGCATTTGCTGGTCTGGGCCGTTCTGGACGTGCAGACGCCTGCGCGGGTCTGGGCCGATATCCTGGAGCGTCCTTACGTGACCATCGGAATGGCGGGGTTCGTCCTGCTGTTGCCGCTGGGGCTGACGTCGAACGACTGGTCGGTGCGGCGCATGGGGGCGCTGGCGTGGCGGCGGCTGCACAAGCTGGTCTATCCGGCGGCCGTGCTGGGCGCGCTGCATTACATATGGCTCGCGCGGGGCTTCCAGCTGGAGCCCCTGCTCTACATGGCGGCGATCCTCGGGCTGCTGGCCGCGCGGCTGTGGCCGGCGAGTCGCCGGAGTCGCGCCTGAGACGGACAGATTCACGTCTCGAGTCCCTACATCTGGGGATAAGGCTGTCAGCAACCACAAGAGCGGTCATTTCCGGGGTGTGAGTCGGCCCAGCAGCGCGGCAAGTTTCGGGAAAAAGCGGCCGTGAGCGAAGTTTTTTGAAAGGCTAAACACCTGAAAATAAACGCGAGTTGTGCCGGGCTGCAAAAAATCCGGTCTTTCTGGAAAAAAGCCCTTGCGGGTCCCGGCACCGATCCGTAAATACCCCCTCACCGGCGGCGCTGAGGCGCCAACGGGACGCCAACCGGGGCGCAGCCAAGACGGCAGCAAGGCGGGAGGCAAACAAAAACAGAGATAGATGAGGCGGGCCGCGCTTAAAGGTAGAAGCGCAGTCGGTTCGATTTTGTCTCTCGCTCTTTGACATTGATGGTTACTGAAGAGATATGCGGGCGGTTTGGTTCGTTCGACGGATCGGATCGTGCATATCGGCTCTCTAGCGACCCTGAGCAATCGGGCAAGCGATGATGAGAGTGTCAGCTTCACTGTTTGTCGGATCCTTCCTTCCTGGAAGATCTGCAAACAGAGACTTC
>CAZGHJ010000354.1:0-2162 GCA_964525355.1 uncultured Roseicyclus sp. | reverse complement strand
TCCTGCGCGCCGAAATCGGTGCGCGGCAGGAAGACCTGGCCCACGGCCATCAGTTCGTCCTTGCGCGGCTCGTGGCCCGTGCGCGTCACCTGGTCATAGAAGAACGACGGCGGGATCTGCACGTGGATGCCCGCACCGTCGCCTGTCTTGCCGTCGGCATCCACGGCGCCGCGGTGCCAGACGGCCTTGAGCGCGTTGATCCCGTTCTCCACCACCTGGCGGGAGGGCTTGCCGTCGATCGCGACGACAAGGCCGACGCCGCAGGACGAATGCTCGTCCGCCTCGGAATAAAGGCCGTTCTCGGCCATCCATTCACGCTTCTCTGCCTCGGCGGCGGCCCAGCTGGCGTCATACTTGGTCATGGCAGGTCTCCCTTCATGTAACGGGTCGCCGCGTCGTATTGCGCGCGGGTCGCCGTGCGATGGTCGCCGGTGCGCGGCATGTCGGCCGGCCTCCGGTCGATGTCGGTGTCCGAGATCGGCAGAGATTTCGCCGCCTCGGAAAAAACTTCGGGCACGGGCGCGAACGCGGCCTGGAATGCGCCGCCGGTCCGGGTCGTCGTCGTCATTGCGAGACCCTGAGGATCGGCGCCGCGTCCAGCGCGCTCATCGTGTCGCCGCAATCATAGAGCGGTTGCAGGGTCAGGAACCCGTCCTCGCCCGGTTCGGCAAACTCCATCGGGCTGTAATTCGCCTCGAACGTCTCGCCCGAGGGGAGCGTCACCGTCTCGAGCCCGCCGAAGAACATGCGCCAACCCTCGTGCACGAACTGGTTGCCTTGCGTGCGGCGCGCACCCTCCGGCGTGCCGTATTCATAGGCGAATTCGGTCACGTGCAGCTCGTGGCCGTCGACGATGACCGTCTCGCCCGTCAGCCGGTCAAAGCCGGTATAGTCGCGCTGGAAGGTACCCAGCGCGCTCTCCTCGCGGATCGAGAAGATCATCGAGTCGACGCCCGTCTCGAACAACTCCGTCAGGCTCGCGGGGTCTTCCTCGGGTTCGATCAGCGTATCGGTGCCGCCGCCGCGCAGGCTCCAGGACCTGAGCCAGCGGAACTCCGCATCGGTGAAGCTGAGAGAAAATGCACCCTCGTCGTCCAGCGCGACGCGCCATTGGGTGCCGTCGGGATCGCCCTCGCAGGTCCAGTGATGCGACACGATGCAGGACCGGGACTGTACCGTCAGGAATGCGGTACAGCCCTCGGGCACATCGAAAAGACGCGCGTCGGCAGACTGCGCCGCGACAGGGGTTCCGGCCAGCGCCAGAAGCGCGCCGCAAAATGCGTGTCCGAGCGGGGCGCTCATTCCGCGGCCACGCCCGCGCCCTGCGCCATGACCTTTTCCAGGATCGCCTCAGCCGCCTCGCGCCCGTCGCGGATCGCCCAGACCACGAGGCTGGCGCCGCGCACGATGTCGCCCACGGCGTAGACATTTGGCAGCGCCGTCGCGTGGGTGCGGAAATCCGCCTTGACCGTGCCCCAGCGCGTCACCTCGAGTTCCGGACAGCCCCAGAGCGTCGGCAGATCCTCGGGCTCGAAGCCGAGCGCCTTGATGACGAGATCCGCGTCCTCGACGTAATCCGCGCCCTCGATCAGCTCGGGCGCCTGCCGACCCGTCGCGTCGGGCGCGCCAAGGCGCATCTTCTGCACCATCACGCCTTCGACCGCGTCGCCCGCGAAGCCCTTGGGCGCAGAAAGCCAGACGAACTCGACGCCTTCCTCCTCGGCATTGGCGACCTCGCGCTGGGAGCCTGGCATGTTCGCCCGGTCGCGGCGGTAAAGGCACTTCACGCTGGTCGCGCCCTGACGCACGGCGGTGCGCACGCAGTCCATCGCGGTGTCGCCGCCGCCGATTACGACGACGCGCTTTCCTTGCGCGTTCAGCTCGCCGCTGTCGAACTCGGAGACGATGTCGCCAAACCCCACGCGGTTCGACGCCGTGAGATAGTCGATCGCGCGCACGATCCCCTCGGCACCGACGCCCGGCGCGTTCAGTTCGCGGGACTTGTAGACGCCGGTCGCGATGATCACGAAGTCATGGGCGTCGCGGATTTCCTCGAAGGTGATGTCCACGCCCACGTCGCAGTTCAGCCGGAAGGTCACGCCGCCCTCCTCGAGCTGCGCGTTGCGGCGCATCACCACGTCCTTCTCCAGCTTGAAGCCGGG
>CAZGHJ010000353.1:0-2165 GCA_964525355.1 uncultured Roseicyclus sp. | reverse complement strand
ACGCCCCATTCCTCTTTGGGCATGACACCCCCTTCAATCATCGCTATCGAGAGAATTGCGGCCATCTGCCATACTGGCAGAGACCTGTCAAAGCCTTTCCCGCACGCCCGGCGCAGCGGCCGTCCGCAGCCGGGCGGACCCAGTTCACGGAACGCGACATTGCCCGCCGAGCCGACCGTCTCGACCCATCTCCTGCCCGGCGACCCACCCGTTGAGGTCGTCCTGAGGCGCTCTGCCCGGGCCAAGCGATTTTCGCTGCGCGTCAGCCGCGCCGACGGGCGTGTGTCGCTCAGCCTTCCGGTCTGGGCGCCCCGACAGGAAGCGCTGGCCTTTCTTCACGACCGGGCCGACTGGGTCCGCAGGCATCTCGACGCCGCGCCGGCGCCCAGACTGGCCCGCATCGGCGCCGAGATCCCCGTCTGCGGCATCCCCCGGCCCGTGATCGCCGGGCCGGGCCGGGCCGCACGGTACGAGGGCGGCAGGCTCGCGGTGCCGCCGGGCCCGCGCGAGGGGCCGCGCCTGCGGGCGCTCCTGACGGCCATGGCGCGCGACCGGCTGGCGCGCGCGGCCCAGGCCCATGCGGCGGCGCTGGGGCGCAAACCGGGAAAGCTGACGCTCCGCGATCCGCGGTCACGCTGGGGCAGCTGCTCGTCACGCGGCGACCTGATGTTTTCCTGGCGGCTGATCATGGCCCCGCCCGAAATCCTCGACTACGTGGCTGCGCACGAGGCGGCGCATCTGGTCGAGATGAACCACGGCCCCGCCTTCTGGGCGCTCTGCCGGCGGCTCTGCCCCGAGACGGACCGCCACCGGAACTGGCTGCGCAGCCACGGCACCGAGCTTCTGGCCTGGCGCTTCGACGGCGCACCGGAGGCCTGAGCCCATGCTGATGAACCCCAGGCCCACCGAGACCGGCGCCGCGGTCGCCCATGACCGGGTCTACCGGGCCTTGCGCACACGCATCATGCATGGCGAGGTCGGCCCCGGCCAGGCCATGACGCTTCGGGGGCTCGGCCGCGAATTCGGCGTCTCGATGACGCCCGCGCGCGAGGCCGTGCGCCGGCTGGTCTCGGAGGGCGCGCTGTTCCTTTCGGCCTCGGGCCGCGTCTCGACGCCGGAACTGTCGAACGAACGGATCGAGGAACTGGCCGCGATCCGGGCGCTGCTCGAGCCGGAACTCTCCGCCCGCGCCCTGCCCCGCGCCCACCTCGCGCTGATCGAGCGGATGGAGGCGATCAACGGCACCATCGGACAGGTCATCGCGCGCCGTGACGCGGTCGGCTATCTCCGCGCCAATCTCGAGTTTCACCGCACGCTCTACCTGCGCGCCCAGGCGCCCGCGATGCTGGCGTTGGCCGAAACCGTCTGGCTGCAACTCGGGCCGACCATGCGCGCGCTCTACGGCCGGCTGAACCGGACCGAGCCGCCGCAGCACCACCGCATGATTCTCGCAGCCCTCAAGGCCGGGGATGAGCCCGGCCTGCGCCTCGCGGTCCGCGCCGACGTCACCCAGGGCCTGCGGCTTCTGACCGGGTAGACGGGCAGCCCCCGCCGCCTCCTTCTTCTTGTTTCAAATACGGGCGTCGCAGACCACGCCGGGCGGGGCTCGATGCCCCGTCCGGCGCGCGCCCTCCCGCAGGTCGCTCAACTGTGGATCGGCCCGTCGCCACAGGCCAGCGCCGCCTCGCGCACCGCCTCGGAATAGGTCGGATGCGCGTGGCAGGTCAGCGCGAGGTCCTGCGCCGCGGCGCCGAACTCCATCGCCACACAGATCTCGTGGATCAGGTCGCCCGCCATGGGCCCGATGATATGCGCGCCCAGGATTCGGTCGGTCTCCTTGTCCGCGAGGATCTTCACGAACCCGTCGGCCGCGAAATTCGCCTTGGCCCGGCCGTTGCCCATGAAGGAGAACTTGCCAGCCTTGTACGCCCGGCCCGCCTCCTTCAGGCTCTCCTCGGTCTCGCCCACGGCCGCCACCTCGGGATGGGTGTAGATGACCCCCGGGATCACGCCGTAATTCACATGTCCATGCTTGCCCGCGATAACCTCGGCCACGGCCATGCCTTCGTCCTCGGCCTTGTGCGCCAGCATCGGCCCGGCAATGCAGTCGCCGATCGCGTAGACGCCCGGCACGCTCGTGGCCCAATGCCCGTCGGTCTCCACCT
>CAZGHJ010000352.1:0-2167 GCA_964525355.1 uncultured Roseicyclus sp. | reverse complement strand
GTCTGCATCAACCGCTCCCACTGGGACAACGTGATGGAGCGGACCGAGACGGGCGATCTGGCGCTGCGGCTGGGGTTCCGGCAGATCAGGTCGATGCGCGAGGACGATGCCGACTGGATCGTCGCGGCGCGCGGCAACGGCTATTCCGCGGTGGAGGATGTCTGGCGGCGCGCGGGGCTCGAGGCGCGGATGCTGACCGTTCTCGCCGAGGCGGACGCCTTCGCATCGCTGGGCCTCAGCCGGCGCGAGGCGCTCTGGGCCGCGCGGGCGCTGGTGCCGAAGGGCGAATTGCCGCTGTTCGCCGGAGACCTCGACGGCGAGGGGATCGTGGAAGGCGCGGTGACGCTGCCCGCGATGACCGAGGGCGAGGAGGTGGTGGAGGATTACCTCGCCATGCGGCTGACGCTGCGGTCGCATCCCGTGGCGCTGGTGCGGCACCGGCTGAGCCCCGGCATCGACCCGCGCTGGCTGGCGCCTTCAGGCACGCCGGTCAAAGGCCGAATTTCTCCCGCCGCTGGCCCACGACCTTCATCACGCGCACCAGTTCCTCGCTGATGCCCGCCTCGCTGAGCGCGTGGCCGGCCTGCCGGATCATGTGGAGCCGCCCCGAGGACCAGCCCGAGGCCAGCGCGTGGGCGGATTGCGGCGGGCAGATCATGTCGTAGCGGCCCTGCACGATGGTGCCGGGGATGTGCGCGATACGGTGGACGTCGCGCAGGATCTGGCCGTCCTCCTCCAGAAAACCCCTATTCAGGAAATAGTGGTTTTCCAGCCGCGCGAAGGCCCGCGCGTAATCCGCCGGGCTGTCGCCGCCGCCGCCATCGCTTTCCATCGAGGCCAGCGCGTTTTCCCAGGAGGCCCAGGCGCGCGCATAGCGGGTCTCGACCATCAGATCGCCGGAAAAAAGCCTCTGGTTGTAGGCGCGGATCAGGTCGCCACGCTCTTCCTCGGGGATCATGGCGACGAAGCGTGCCCATTGATCGGGCCAGAATTGCCCCGCTCCGCCGCCGTAGAACCAGTCAAGCTCCCGCTGCATGGACAGGAACACGCCCCTGAGCGCCAGGTAGGCCACATGGTCGGGATGCGTCTGGGAATAGATCAGAGCCAGCGTCGCCCCCCAGGACCCGCCGAAGACCGCCCAGCGCTCGATCCCGAGCGTGTTGCGGATACGTTCGATGTCGGCCACGAGGTGCCAGGTCGTGTTGCCCCGCACGCTGGCATGGGGCCGCGAGCGCCCGCAGCCGCGCTGGTCGAACAGGATGATCCGCCAGTCCTCGGGGCTGAAATACCGCCGCATCGCGGGCGAACACCCGCCGCCGGGCCCGCCATGCAGCACCACGACGGGGGCACCCTCGGGGTTGCCGCATTGCTCGACATACAGGTGGTGGCCGTCGCCCACGTCCAGCATGCGCTGGTCGAACGGGTCGACCGGCGGGAAGAGATGCGCCGCTGCGCGCTTTTGGCCGGAGAACTTGTCCATGGGTTTCCTATATAGACCCCGGAGCGATACATGCCGCCACAACAGTCGCAGGAAGTTGGGGAAATGTCCATGAACACCGGCAATTCAACCGTGGACCGGGACGAAGTGGCGAAGTTCGAGGCCATGGCCGCCGAATGGTGGGACCCGGCCGGCAAGTTCAAGCCGCTGCACATGCTGAACCCGTGCCGGCTGGACTACATCACGGCGCAGATCGCGGCGGAATTCGGACGCGACCTGCGCGCCGACCTGCCCTTCGCGGGGCTGCGCCTGCTCGATATCGGCTGCGGTGGCGGGCTCCTGTCCGAGCCGATGGCGCGGCTGGGCGCGGAGGTGGTGGGGGCGGACGCGGCCGAGGGGAACATCCCGGTGGCCCGGGTCCATGCCGAGACATCCGGCCTGCACATCGACTACCGCCACACGACGGCCGAGGCCCTGGCCGAGGCCGGCGAGACGTTCGACGTGGTGCTCAACATGGAGGTGGTCGAGCATGTGGCCGACCCGCTGGCCTTCCTCACCGCCTGCCAGCAGCTTCTGAAGCCCGGCGGGCTGATGATCTGCTCGACGATCAACCGCAATCCCAAGAGCTTCGCGATGGCCATCCTGGGCGCGGAGCGTGTCATGCGCTGGCTGCCCAAGGGCACCCATGAATGGTCGAAATTCATCACCCCCGACGAGCTTTACGACCTG
>CAZGHJ010000351.1:0-2171 GCA_964525355.1 uncultured Roseicyclus sp. | reverse complement strand
GTGCCCTTGGTGTCCTCGATCGTGTCGTGCAGCAGCGCCGTCATGATCGTGGCGTCGTCCAGCCGCTGCTCCGTCAGGATGGCGGCCACGGCGACGGGATGGGTGAAGTAGGGCTCGCCGGAATGGCGCGTCTGGCCCTGGTGCATCCGGGCGGCGTAATCGTAGGCACCGCGGATCAGCGCCTCGTTCGTCTTGGGATTGTAGTTCTTGACCAGGCTCAGCAGGTCGTCGGCGTCAATCATGGATGGCTGTCACCTCATGACCGCGCGTGCGCCTGACGGCCGCGCGGCCCGTCACTTCTGCATCTGGGCTTCCATCATCGCGCGCAGAAGCTGCTCGTCGCTCATGTCGTCGTCGACGGGGCGGTCGCGTTCGACACCCTGGAGAAGCGCCATCGCATCCTCTTCGGGTTCGTCCACCTCGATCTGGGTCTGGTGGCTTTCG
The DNA here is from genome assembly GCA_964525355.1 of uncultured Roseicyclus sp. GTDB lineage: Bacteria > Pseudomonadota > Alphaproteobacteria > Rhodobacterales > Rhodobacteraceae > Roseibacterium. The sequence continues at coordinate 1,727 of CAZGHJ010000351.1, read as the reverse complement.
ATCACGCGCTCGCGCAGGTCGTCGGCGCTCTGGGTTTCCTCGGCGATCTCGCGCAGGGCGACGACGGGGTTCTTGTCGTTGTCGCGGTCCACGGTCAGCGGCGAGCCCTTGGCGATCTCCCGCGCGCGGTGCCCGGCCAGCAGCACCAGCTCGAACCGGTTGGGAACCTTGTCGACGCAGTCTTCAACGGTCACGCGGGCCATGGGGAAACCTCCGGGCAGGGGCGGGGTTGGAACGAAAGCTTCCGTGTAATGGGCGCAAGACATCTTGACAAGCCAATTCTGCAAGATCGGGGCCGCGCAGCCGCTCAGTCCGGGGGCACAAGCGGCGCCACGCCCTCCATCGCCGAGGCGGGCAGCGCGCGCAGCATCTCGGCCACGGTCAGGCCCGAGACAGGATGCCGCCAGTCCGGCGCGACATCGTTCAGCGGCGCCAGCACGAAGCCGCGCTCGGCCAGTCGCGGATGCGGCAGGATCAGCCCGCGGGGCATCTCCCGGGCCGCGTCCTCGGGACCAAGCGCCGCCCAGCGCCCCTGCGTCTCCGGGTCGGGCAGGATGTCCCGGCCCAGGGCGATAAGGTCGAGATCCATCACCCGCGCCTCCCAGCGCGCGCTGCGTCGGCGGCCATGGGCGTCCTCGATCTCGTGCAGCAAGGCCAGCAGCGACCCTGCGCCCCCCGCCCAGTCGAAGACCGCCGCGGCATTCACGAAATCCGGGCCGGCGCCGGGCGGGAAGGCCGGGGTGCGCCACAGGCGGCTGCGGCGCAGCGGAACGCCCGCGCGCGCCTCCAGCATGTCGAGGGCGGAGGTCACTGACGTTGCAGGTGCAATCTTTCGCAACGGCAAGTTTGCGCCGACGGCAACGAGAGCCTGTTTCGAACTTCGGCCAAATGTGCGATCTTGTAATTTAACCATGTTGTCCGACGGTGCTGATGTGTAAAGGTTAATCATAGACATATTACGCGCGCCCCGGTTTTCGTGCGCCCCAAGACTTGTCACGGGATTAGATAGAATGTTCTACAGAGACGAACGGCTTGCGCTGTTCATTGACGGGTCGAACCTTTACGCGGCCGCAAGGGCGCTGTCCTTCGATATCGACTACAAGCTGCTCCGCCAGGAATTCATGCAGCGTGGCAAGCTGCTGCGCGCCTTCTACTACACCGCACTTCTCGAGAACGACGACTACTCGCCCATCCGCCCGCTGGTCGACTGGCTGCACTACAACGGCTTCACCATGGTGACCAAGCCGGCGAAGGAGTTCACCGATTCGTCGGGGCGCCGCAAGGTCAAGGGCAACATGGATATCGAGCTGGCCGTCGATGCGATGGAAACGGCGCCCCATGTCGATCACATCGTCCTGTTCTCGGGCGACGGCGATTTCCGGCCGCTGGTCGAGGCGCTCCAGCGCAAGGGCGTTCGGGTCTCGGTCGTCTCCACGATCCGCTCGCAGCCGCCGATGATCGCCGACGACCTGAGGCGCCAGGCGGACAATTTCATCGAGCTCGAGGACCTCAAGGAGGTCATCGGCCGCCCCCCGCGCGAACCGCGCTACGAGCGGAGCCAGCCCGAGAACGAGAATATCGACGACTAGGTTTTGGACTCATTAGCCCTGATCCAGATGCGGGCTGAGGCGAGGTGGAGAGCGGCGAGGAAGTTCGTTGCGGTCTTGAAGTGGCGCGTGGCGATGCCACGGAAGTGCTTGAGACGGTTGAAGAAGCGTTCGATCCTG
>CAZGHJ010000350.1:0-2177 GCA_964525355.1 uncultured Roseicyclus sp. | reverse complement strand
GGGGTGGCCGCGGGTAGGGAGCCGAGAAAGACGGCACCAGCTAGCCCATCTTTAACATGGCCTCGGCCGATTCCAGGCCCGAAGGCCATCCATCCCGTTGATTCATATGTACACGGTCGCCTTGATCTGAAAAGTAGTGCCATATTATTTCGGGCTACCCCTAGGCACCCGGCAGCGCATGGGCTAGCGTACGGGCATGTACATCCGTCGCACGCAGACCCGCAACAGCGCCACCGGCGAGCGTTACCACACCCATCGGCTGGTCCGTTCCACGCGCGTCGGCGGCAAGGTCCGGCAGATCACCCTGTTGAACCTGGGGCGTCACTTCGCGGTGCCGCCCCCCGAGTGGCCGACACTGTGCCTGCGCCTGGAGGAGTTGCTCGGCGGTCAGGGCGTGCTGCTGGAGGGGGCGCTCTCGCCGCAGGTCGAACGCGAGGCCCAGCGCCTCGGCGCCCAACTGCTGGCGCGGCACCCGGTCGCGACGCCCGCACTGTCGCCGACACCCGAAGCGGTGGCGGCACCGGCCGAGGTCGACACCATCGAGGTCGAGTCGCTGATCCTCAGCCGCCCGCGCTCGGTCGGAGTGGAGGCGGTGGGGCTGTGGGCGATGGCGCAGCTGGAGTTTGCCACCCTGCTCGACACCTTGGGGCTGAACGGTCCGGAACGCACGGCGATCCTCGGGGCGATCATCGCCCGGATGGCCGCGCCGGGCTCCGAGCGCGCCACCCGGCGCTGGTTGGTCGAGACCAGCGGGTTGGGCGAGTTGCTGGACGTCGACTTCGAGACGCTGAACCTGATGCGCTTCTACCGCGCCTCCGATGCCCTGCTGCGCCACCGTGCCACCATCGAGACGACGCTGTTCGCCCGGGTCAGCGAATTCTTCGGGCTGGATTGGACGGTCACGCTCTACGATTTGACCAACACCTTCTTCGAAGGCGAGGCGGCGGCCAATCCCCGGGCCAAGCGCGGCCATTCCAAGGAGAAACGCAGCGACTGCCCGCTGGTGACCCTGGGCCTGGTGCTCGACGGCAGCGGCTTTGTGCGCCGCTCCGAGGTCTTCGACGGCAACGTGGTGGAGGGCACGACCTTGGCGGGCATGCTCGCCGGGTTGGGCGCCCCCGCGGGTGCCTTGGTGGTGATGGACCGCGGCATGGCCACCGAGGCGAATCTGGTGTGGCTGCGCGCGCAGGGGTATCGCTATCTGGTGGTGAGTCGGGAGCGGCAACGCCAATTCGATGCAGAGGCGGCGACGTCGATCGAGACGGCCGGCGGGGATCCCATCGCCGTGCAGCACGTCCTCGACGCCGAGGGCGGGGAGGTTCGCCTGTACTGCTATTCCGAACGCCGGGCGCACAAGGAAGAAGGCATCGCCGAGCGTTTTTGCACGCGCTTCGAGACGGCCCTGCAGGCCCTGCATGAGGGACTGGCGCGCCCGCGCACCACCAAGCGCATCACCAAACTCTGGGAACGCATCGGGCGGTTGAAGGAGCAGAGTCACGGCGTCGGGCAGCACTACACGATCACCATCGAGCCGGACGCCGACGGGGTCAATGCCCGCGCCATTCGCTGGGAACGCCAACCGGTCGACGGCACCTTGGTCACGCATCCCGGCGTCTATTGCCTGCGCACCAACGCGCTGACCTGGGACGCGGAGCAACTCTGGCGGACCTACATCATGCTCACCGACCTGGAAGCGGTGTTCCGCTCCTTGAAGTCGGAGTTGGGTCTGCGCCCGGTCTACCACCAGACGGCGGAGCGGGCCGAGGGACACCTGTTCATCACCGTGCTGGCCTACCAGTTTGTCCAGGTCATCCGGCGGCGTTTGCAGGCGCACGGCATCACCGAGCGCTGGTCCAGCCTGCGCGCGATCCTCGCCGGTCAATGCCGGGTGACCGCCACCTTCCGCCGTCCCGACGGGCGTGCCCTGCATGTGCGCAAGGCCACCCAGCCCGAACCGGCGCAGCTGGCCATCATCCGGGCCCTCGGCAGCGACCCCACCCCCGGAGGCGTGCATAAAATGATTGTCTGATCCCTCACTCCACAGAATGGCACGTGTGTAGTGCCACTTGGCCACTTCGTTCGGCGTAAGCCGATGAAAAGAAAGGGCACTTGAGATGGGGTGTTAAACTTGGGTTAATGGCCGAACAAAGGGAACAAAAGGACACCCACTTTCTTTG
>CAZGHJ010000349.1:0-2183 GCA_964525355.1 uncultured Roseicyclus sp. | reverse complement strand
CGGCCGGATGTGCCCGATCGAGACGCCGGAAGGCCCGAACATCGGCCTGATCAACTCGCTCGCCACCTTCGCGCGGGTGAACAAGTACGGCTTCATCGAGACGCCTTACCGGAAGGTGGAGAATGCGCAGGTGACCGACGAGGTCGTCTACATGTCCGCCACCGAGGAAATGCGGCACACCGTGGCGCAGGCCAACGCCAATCTCGACGACGACATGAAGTTCATCAACGACATGGTGAACACGCGCCAGTCGGGCGAATACACGCTGAACCCGCGCGAGAGCGTCGACCTGATCGACGTGTCGCCCAAACAGCTCGTGTCCGTCGCGGCCTCGCTGATCCCGTTCCTCGAGAACGACGACGCGAACCGCGCGCTCATGGGCTCCAACATGCAGCGGCAGGCCGTGCCCCTGTTGCAGGCCGATGCGCCTTTCGTGGGCACGGGCATCGAGAGCAAGGTCGCCATCGATTCCGGCGCGGCCATCCAGGCGCGGCGTGCGGGCGTGATCGACCAGGTCGATGCGCAACGGATCGTGGTGCGCGCCACCGAGGATCTGGAACTGGGCGATGCGGGCGTGGACATCTACCGCCTGCGCAAGTTCCAGCGCTCGAACCAGAACACCTGCATCAACCAGCGTCCGCTGGTGAAGGTGGGCGACACGGTGTCCAAGGGCGAGGTCATCGCGGATGGCCCCTCGACCGACATGGGGGAGCTCGCGCTCGGCAAGAACGTGATCGTCGCCTTCATGCCGTGGAACGGATACAACTACGAGGACTCGATCCTGATCTCCGAGCGCATCGTGCGCGACGACGTCTTCACCTCGATCCATATCGAGGAATTCGAGGTCGCCGCCCGCGACACCAAGCTCGGGCCGGAAGAGATCACCCGCGACATCCCCAACGTGGGCGAGGAGGCGCTGCGTAACCTCGACGAGGCCGGTATCGTCTATATCGGTGCCGAGGTCGGGCCGGGTGACATCCTTGTGGGCAAGATCACGCCCAAGGGTGAATCCCCGATGACGCCGGAGGAAAAGCTTCTCCGCGCGATCTTCGGAGAGAAGGCATCCGACGTGCGCGATACCTCGCTGCGACTGCCGCCGGGCGATTTCGGTACGGTCGTGGAAGTGCGCGTCTTCAACCGCCACGGCGTCGAGAAGGACGAGCGCGCGCTGCAGATCGAGCGGGAGGAGGTGGAGCGCCTCGCCCGTGACCGGGACGACGAGTTGGTGATCCTGGAGCGCAACATCTACGCGCGACTGAAGGGCATGATCCTCGGCAAGACCGCGGTGAAGGGGCCCAAGGGCGTGAAGTCCGGCTCCGAGATCACCGAGGAGCTTCTGGACACGCTGTCCCGCGGCCAGTGGTGGCAGCTTGCCCTTGGCGACGAGCAGGACGCGGCCCAGGTCGAGGCCCTGCACGAGCAGTTCGACGCGCAGAAACGGGCGCTCGACCACCGCTTCGAGGACAAGGTGGAAAAGGTGCGCCGCGGCGACGACCTGCCCCCGGGCGTGATGAAGATGGTCAAGGTCTTCATCGCCGTGAAGCGCAAGCTGCAGCCGGGCGACAAGATGGCCGGCCGTCACGGCAACAAGGGCGTCATCTCCAAGGTCGTGCCGATGGAGGACATGCCGTTCCTCGGTGACGGCACGCCGGTCGATTTCGTGCTGAACCCGCTGGGCGTGCCCAGCCGGATGAACGTGGGCCAGATCCTCGAGACGCATATGGGCTGGGCCGCGCGCGGCCTGGGGATCAAGATCGACGATGCGCTGGACGAGTACCGGCGCTCGGGTGACATGACCCCGGTGCGCGATGCGCTCAAGATCGCCTATGGCGACGAGACCTATGGCGACGCCTTCGACGGCATGGGGGACGATCAGGTCATCGAGGCGGCGTCGAACGTGACCCGCGGCGTGCCGATCGCGACGCCGGTCTTCGACGGTGCCAAGGAGGCCGACGTGAACGACGCGCTCCTGCGCGCGGGTTTCAGCGAGAGCGGCCAGTCCGACCTTTTCGACGGGCGCACGGGCGAGAAATTCGCGCGTCCGGTGACGGTGGGCGTGAAGTATCTCCTCAAGCTGCACCACCTGGTGGACGACAAGATCCACGCGCGCTCGACCGGGCCTTACAGTCTCGTCACCCAGCAGCCGCTGGGCGGCAAGGCGCAGTTCGGCGGCCAGCGCTTCG
>CAZGHJ010000348.1:0-2210 GCA_964525355.1 uncultured Roseicyclus sp. | reverse complement strand
CTCGCTGGCCAAGACCGGGCTCGAGGCGTTGCGCTTCCTCGGACCGTGCGGGCCGGGATGCGCATGGCCACGCACCAGACGGTGACGCGCACGACGCAGCGAATGCCGAACTTTGGCAAGGCACCCTGGAACTTGGGGCTTCATGACGGCCTGCGCGACCAAGTGGCCGAATGCGGCCTCTTGACCGTACTCGCGTATCGCGGGATGGCCGGACGCGGCACAGCAGGGCAGGAGGCAGTGCGATGCGGTATCAGGGACAGGCGGCGATTGTCACCGGCGGGGCCTCGGGGCTTGGCGAGGCGACGGCGCGGGCGCTGGCGGGGACCGGCATGCGGGTCGCATTGTTCGACCTGAACGCCGAGGCCGGGGGCGCGTTGGCCACCGAGCTTGGCGGGGCCTTCCACAAGGTCGACGTCACGGATGCGGCGGCGGTCGGCGCGGCACTCGACGCCGTCACCGAGGCGCTGGGACCAATCCGCGTCGCGGTGAACTGCGCCGGGATCGCGCCGGGGGCCAAGACCGTCTCGCGCGGGGCGGCGCATGACCCGGAGCTTTTCGCAAAGACCATTGCGGTGAACCTGATCGGGACGTTCAACGTGGCCAGCCAGGCGGCCGCGCGCATGGTGGCGACCGCGCCCATCGGCCCCGATGGCGAGCGCGGCGTGATCGTGAACACGGCCTCCGTCGCGGCCTTCGAGGGGCAGGTGGGGCAGGTGGCCTATGCCGGCTCCAAGGGCGGCGTGGCGGCCATGACCCTGCCCATGGCCCGCGATCTTGCGGACAAGGGCGTGCGGGTCGTGGCCATCGCGCCGGGCCTGTTCCTGACGCCGATGCTGAAGGGCCTGCCGCAGGAGGTTCAGGACAGTCTGGGCGCGCAGGTGCCGTTCCCCTCGCGGCTGGGCGATCCGGCGGAATACGCGCGTCTCGCGCTTCACATCGTGGAGAACCCGATGATGAACGGCTCCGTCATCCGGCTCGACGGCGCGATCCGCATGGCGCCGCGCTGAGGCGATGGCCGGGCCGCTTCACCGGGCCGGGGCGCCGATGTGGCGGGGCAGGGTGCGGGCGCGGAGCGAGATCTGCCCGATCTCCCGGCCGGACGAGACCGGCGAAGCGGATGTCGACCGGGTTGCCGAACGATCCGTCGAGACCCACGGCGGCAGAACCGGGGATCGCTAGGTCCGGCCCGCCGGGATCACGGTCGGCAAGCGGGCCGCCGGCGTCGCCGTCGCGGCGGCGGACGCGCCACCGTCGACGATTGCCCCGGGCGCGCGCTTGGCCTAAGCCGGAGGACAAATCACCATCCTCCGAGGCATGCGCATGACCAGGCCCATCGACCGCCGCAATTCCACCGCCGAGATCGTCGCGCTCGACGCGGCGCATCATCTTCACCCCTTCACCAACACGCGCGAGTTGAACGAACGCGGCGCGCGGGTGATCACGAAGGCCGAGGGCGTGTGGCTGACCGATGGCGCGGGCAACCGCATCCTCGACGGGATGGCGGGTTTGTGGTGCACCGCGGTCGGTTACGGGCGCGACGAGATCGTCGATGCCGTAGCCGCGCAAATGCGGGAACTGCCCTTCTACAACACCTTCTTCCAGTCGACGCACGCCCCCGTGGCGGAGCTGTCGCAGCGCCTGGCGGGCCTGACGCCGCCGCAGTTCAACCGGTTCTTCTACTGCTCCTCGGGATCCGAGGCGAACGACACGATCGCGCGGCTGGTGACCTATTACTGGCAGCTTCAGGGCAGGCCCGAGCGCAACGTGATCGTCTCGCGGCGCGGGGCCTATCACGGGTCCACCGTGGCCTCGGCGGCGCTTGGCGGGTTTCCCACGATGCACGCCCAGCCGGGACTGCCGGTGGGCAACATCTTCCACGCGCCGCGCCCCGCGTGGTGGTCCGAGGGCGGAGATCACACGCCCGAGGAGTTCGGGCGCAAGGTCGCACGCGACACGCTGGCGCTGATCGACGGGATCGGGGTGGGGCGTGTGGCGGCCTTCCTCGCCGAGCCGATCATGGGCGCGGGCGGCGTCATCATCCCGCCCGACAGCTACTGGCCCGAGCTCTGGGCCGGTCTGAAGGAGCGCGGCGTCCTGCTGATCTCGGACGAGGTGATCTGCGGCTTCGGGCGCACGGGCAACTGGTTCGGCTGCGAGACCTACGGCACGGAGCCCGATTTCATGACCATGGCCAAGGCGCTGACCTCGGG
>CAZGHJ010000347.1:0-2210 GCA_964525355.1 uncultured Roseicyclus sp. | reverse complement strand
CCTCGGTCAGTTCGCGGTGAAACAGCATCGTCCCGCAGGCGTCGCACTTGGTCCAGAGGTTCTCGGGCATCTCGCGGCGCGAGAAGATCGAGTTGATCCGGGGACGGACGTAGTTGGTGATCCAGTTCATGGGCGCTCGCGGCGTTTCGGTCGTGGGCGGGAGATAGGCCGCGCCCGCCCGGAATGCAATCGGGCCCTAGTGCGCGGCCCGGCGGCGCAGCACCAGCCGCAGCACCGCCCAGAGCGCCACGGTCGAGGCGATGTCGAGATAGAAGAGCGGCCGGATCCCCGGATCGTCGGGCGAGATCGACGCGATGTAGAGCGCGAGGCCCGAGAGCGGCCCCTCGGTCGCGACCACGAGGATGGCGAGCGTGTTGTTGACGAAATGCAGCGCCCAGGCCGCCCCGATCGTGCCCGTCACGGCGGTCAGGTCGGCGGCGAGGATCGAGAACACGAAGACGGCCGCCACCATGAGCCACGCATTGCCGCCCATCAGCTCGGGCTGGTAGTGCAGGAGCGCGAAGACGGCCGACGGCAGCACCATCCACGCCAGCGGCGAGGCGAAGCGCGCGGCCAGTTGCTGCTGGAGATAGCCTCGGAACAGCACCTCCTCCGCCCCGGTCTGAACCAGCACGCCCACCAGCGCGAGCGGCAGGAACGTCGCCCAGAGCGTGACCTCGGTATTGGGCAGGAGCGTGGCGCCGGGCGTGGGCACCAGCGCCATCACCGCGTAGACCGCGAGGCAGATCAGCAGCGTCAGGCCGAACTGGCGCATCATTGGCGGGATCGGGCCGAAAAGGCTCAGCGCCGGGCGGCGGTGCAGGAACCTCGCCGCCGCCATGGGCCCCAGCGCCATGCCCGCGAAGGTCGCCAGCAGCAGGAGAGTGCCCGTGGGGCCTGCCCCGGAGGAAAGCTCCCGCATCCAGGAGCGCGCGCCCTCGAGCCCGCTCCAGAGGAACACCAGACCGAAGACAGCCGCGATGCCGAGCGCGTAGACGACAGCCGTCAGCGCGATGCCCGCCAGCAGGCGCCACAACTCGGGACGCGCGCGGGCCGGCTCCACGAAAGCGGTGTGGGCGGAATACTGCATGGTGCCTGCCTGCTCGACATGCCTGTTTTTTCGGCAAGTTAGCCCACAAGCCCGGGCGAGTCCATTGCGCTGAACGCTTGTCTCGCCCCGGCCCGCCGTCTATTCCGAACGGGACGCGCAGCCGCGCGACGGGCTTTTGGAGGAGAGACGCCATGTTGAAGGGCAAACTGGACAAGTCGAAGCTGCCCAGCCGGCACGTGACCGAGGGGCCGCAGCGCGCGCCGCACCGGTCCTATTTCTACGCCATGGGCCTGTCCGACGAGGAGATCCATCAGCCTTTCGTCGGCGTCGCCACCTGCTGGAACGAGGCGGCGCCCTGCAACATCGCGCTCAGCCGTCAGGCGCAGGCGGTGAAGCTGGGCGTGAAGCACGCCAACGGCACCCCGCGGGAGTTCACCACGATCACCGTCACCGACGGGATCGCCATGGGGCATGAGGGCATGCGCTCCTCGCTTGCCTCGCGGGATGCGATCGCCGACACGGTGGAGCTGACGATGCGCGGGCATTGCTACGACGCGCTCGTGGGGCTTGCGGGCTGCGACAAGTCACTGCCGGGGATGATGATGGCGATGGTGCGGCTGAACGTGCCGAGCGTGTTCATCTACGGCGGCTCGATCCTGCCCGGGCGGCTCGAGGGCAAGGATATCACCGTGCAGGACGTGTTCGAGGCGGTGGGCCAGCACCAGGCGGGCAACCTTTCGGACGAGGCGCTGGCGGTGATCGAGCGCGTGGCCTGCCCGTCCGCAGGCGCCTGCGGCGGGCAGTTCACCGCCAACACCATGGCCTGCGTCTCGGAGGCCGTGGGCCTCGCGCTGCCCAATTCCTCGGGCGCGCCCGCCCCCTACGAGAGCCGCGACCAGTATGGCGTCGCCTCGGGCGAGGCGGTGATGCGGCTTCTTGAGACGGGCATCCGCCCGCGGGACGTGGTGACGCGCAAGAGCCTCGAGAACGCCGCGCGGGTGGTGGCCTGCACCGGCGGGTCCACCAATGCCGGCCTGCACCTGCCGGCCATCGCGCATGAGGCGGGGATCGCGTTCGACCTCTTCGACGTCTGCGACATCTTCCACGACACGCCCTATTTCGTCGACATGAAGCCCGGCGGGCAGTTCGTGGCCAAGGA
>CAZGHJ010000346.1:0-2219 GCA_964525355.1 uncultured Roseicyclus sp. | reverse complement strand
TGGGCCGCCCCGCGTGAGACGGGGCGCCATGCGGCCGGCCCCGGCCCGGGGGGGCCGCCCGGTCGGGAGGCCGCAAGGGGGCGGCGGCCGCGCGTGCCGACGCATCGGGCGGGTGCCCACGCCACCGGCTCTTGAACCGACGCGGCTGTCGGCTGACCACACCGCGGCCGGTGCGCGGTCTGACTTTGGGACTGGCTTTTGCGGATTGCCTCCGGGGCGCGCCCCCGGTGCGAACGGATGCCTGTAACGCAATGATGCAGCCATGGGCCGGGTGCCAACCCGGGGGGCGCCTGCCATGCGGACGCGTTTCCGGGCGCTTTGACCTGCTGCGGTCTGGTCTGCGCCGGTGCGGTCCTGGCCGCTGTCGATATGGATCCAGTCGACGGAGAGATCGCAGACTTGGACCCGGCAGAGCCGGACCCCGCCCACGTGGAACCGGACCACGCCGCCCGGGTTGGCGTGGACGCGCAGGCCCAAACCCCTGTTCAGACGCGCTTTCGCGGACGCGGCTTCCGGTCGGAGCCGCCTCCCCAAGCGCCCAAGACCCAGGGCCTCTGGCCTTGCCCTGCGCATAGGGGTCTCGTGCCTGTCCGGACGCGCCGCACGCGCGCCCCTGTTGCGGCCGGAGGTCGGACTGCGCGCCCCGGATACCCGGTCTATCCGGGCGCCGATCCGTCGCGGCCCGCCGGGCCATCCGTCGGCTCGACCCGAAGGACGATCCACGTCCGCTGTCTTGCGTGAAGCTTGCCGAAACCTATTACACACACCGCGGAGAGCACGCGTGTCACGCCCGTCTCCGGTACTCCGAAACTCGCCATGTCTCGTTAACGGCGACAAGCTCCACGTGCCGCACCATGGGCGACGTCCGTGAAGATATCCCTAAGGCAAGCGGCGGGGCAGCGGGCTACTCCACCACCCGCAGGGCCGGCGCGCCGGTATCCATCGCGCGTTCGTCGGCATCGAAGAAGGTCACCGCGTCCGCCTCGGCACCGATGGCCAGCGTCTGGCCCGCGCCCGCGCGCACGTCATGGCCCGCGCGCAGGATCATCCGGTCCCCTCCGATCCGCAGATGCACCAGGTTCTCCGCCCCCAGCGCCTCCACCAGCATCACGTCGCCCGTGGGACCGTCGCGCGAGATATGCAGCGCCTCGGGCCGGATGCCCGCCAGCGTGGCGCCCTCCGGCGTCCCGCCCGCCAGGTCCGTCAGCGCCCGGCCGCCCGGCGTGTCCAGCGGGTAGACGTTCATCGGCGGCGCCCCGATGAACTCGGCCACGAAGCGGCTTGCGGGGCTGCGGTAAAGCTCCATCGGAGTGCCGATCTGTTCGATCCGCCCCTCCGACATGATCACGATCCGGTCGGCAAGGCTCATCGCCTCGACCTGGTCGTGGGTGACGAAGACGAAGGTGGCCCCCAGCCGCACGTGCAGGTCCTTCAGCTCCGCGCGCAGCTGCGTGCGCAGCTTCGCGTCGAGATTCGACAGCGGCTCGTCGAAGAGGAACACCGCCGGCTCGCGCACGATGGCGCGGCCCATGGCGACGCGCTGGCGCTGCCCGCCCGAGAGCGCGCGGGGCTTGCGGTCGAGATAGGGCTCGATCTGGAGCATGCGCGCGGCCTCGGCGATGCGCCGGTCGATCTCGTCGCGCGGCGTGCCCTGGTTGCGCAGGCCGTATTCCATGTTCCGTCGCACCGACATGTGCGGGTAGAGCGCATAGTTCTGGAACACCATGGCGATGTCGCGCTCGCCCGGCTCCAGCCGGTTGACCACGCGGCCGCCGATGGAGACCTCGCCGTCGGTGATCTCCTCCAGCCCCGCGATCATGCGCAGGATCGTGGACTTGCCGCAGCCCGAGGGGCCCACCAGCACGATGAACTCGCCGTCGGCGATGTCGAAGGACGCGCCCGACACCGCCGTGACGCCGCCGGGATAGGTCTTGCCCACGTCGCGAAGGCTCAGGTCCGCCATGTCACTTCTCGCTTTCCACAAGGCCCTTCACGAAGAGCCGCTGCATTGCCAGGACCACCACGACCGGCGGGATCAGCGCAAGCATCGCCGTGCCCATCACGAGGTGCCACACGGGCACGCTTTCGCCCGCGTTGACCATGCGCTGGATGCCCATGACGACGGTGTAAAGGTCCGTGTCGGTGGTGATCAGGAGCGGCCAGAGATACTGGTTCCAGCCGTAGATGAAGAGGATGATGAAGAGCGCCGCGATATTGGT
>CAZGHJ010000345.1:0-2258 GCA_964525355.1 uncultured Roseicyclus sp. | reverse complement strand
GCGGTGCCGAAGCGCGGCTCGGCGAAGATCATCACGCCGGCGGCCGATTGCAGGAGATGGGCACAAGTGCGCGAACCCACCACCAGGAAGAAGGCGTCCTGCATCTTGCGGTGGAGCCAGATGATGCCGGTGAGCCCGCAGAAGACCTCGCGCTGGCCGCGTTCCTTCAGGACGGGCGTGTCGCGGCAGGTGCCGGAGGAGATGTTGGCCGGACGGTTCATGCCGCGCCCTCCCCCTCGAGCCGCGCCATGCGGAGCTTCCACAGGAACTGGGCGGCGTTGATCACGTAAGCCGCATAGGCCGCGAGCGCGATCCACATCTGCTGATCGTGGGGCCAGCCGGCGAGAAGCGACCAGACATAGGCAAGATGCAACGCGATCACGGCGAAGCTGACCACATCCTCCCAGAAGAAGGCGTGGGCAAAGAGATACTGACCGAAAACGACCTTCTCCCAGATCGCGCCGGTGACCATGATCGTCAACAGGATCAGGGTCTTCAAGACGATCGAGGCGGTCGCCAGGTCATAGCCCGCGCCGGTCCACATGAACCGCAGCACGAGCGCGACGGACACGAGAAAAACGAGGAACTGGACAGGGGCGAGCACGCCCTGGACCGTGGTCCAGACGGTCGCATCGCGCCGCGCGCGCTCTTCCGGTGTGTAAAGCTGCCTGGACGGCGTTGATGTAAGAGCGTCGCTCGCCATGCGGTTCGATTCCTTTGGTCTGTAGCGGAAATCTGGGCTGTCACGGCGGAAGTGTCAATCAAAACTTACACTTTGTCGCCACCTTTTTGCCGGGCACATGACGGCGCTTCAATCCTGGTGAAGCGTTCGAAATCATTGTTTTACAGGAGTTTTGGCGTTACCGGCAGGCTGTCGAGCTGGCCGAGCGCCTCAATATGTCAGTTTGTTTTGACAGAATTCCAGAATTCAACGACACTGCACTGGAAACGCATTGCACACGATCGCATGTTAGACGGCACGAAGACTGCTCGCGTGCGCAAATCGCGGTGAAAATCATGAAGCCGAACTGCATAGATCCCGACGGCGCCCTACAGGGGGTGCCCGACGACGAGGTCGCGCGCCTCGCCGCCCGGGCGATCGCCGTGCTTCTGTCGGAAAACGGCGCGCGCCGGGCAGCGGCCGAGGCGCAACTTCTTCTGTTGTGCGACGCATTCCTCTCGGACGGGAACGAGTTACGCCACGCGGTCCTGTCCCGCATGCGGGAGAACGGGACGCCGGCAGCAGATATCATCGACACGATCATCCCGCAGGTCGCGCGGTTCATGGGGCGCCGCTGGGCCAATGACGAGATCAGCTTCGCCGAGGTGACCATCGGCGGCGCGCGTCTTCAGGAAACCGTGCGCGCGCTGGGCCGCTCACCGATGCGCAAGACGTCCGGCCCGTCCCTGACCGCGTCGCAGAGACCGCGCATTCTGTTGGTGATCCCGCGGTGCGAGGACCACACCTTGGGCACATTCGTCGCCGCGGACCAGTTTCGCCGCCAGGGTGTCGAGGTCGACACCGCCATCGATCTGCATCCGCGCGACGTGGGCGAGATGGTGCGAAAAAGCCGCTATGCCATGGTCGGGATCACGGCGGCGGGCCGCAGAACCCTTGCATCAGCAAAAGAATTGGTGGACACGATTCGTGCCTCCGTGAGGCGGGTCACGCCGATCGTACTGGGGGGAAGTGTCGTCACGGGTGGGCTGAACCTCAAGCAGCTGACGGGTGTGGACCACGTCGTGCTCGACGTGCCAGGCGCCATTCGTCTTTGCGGGCTGGGGACCGAAATGGAGGTCATGACCGATGTTGCCTCGTGATGCAGTCCCTTTCACGGCAGGCGATCCGTCAGGGAAGGCGCCGGAATGAACACGCGAGGATCAGATTTCTGGGATCAGCCTTCGGCGCCGCCGATCGGCCCCGAGCAGTTCAACCAGATCGTGACGACGGCGGCTGACCTTGCAATCGTGCTGGATACCGAAGGCACGGTGAAATCCGTGATCACGAACCCGCTCAACCCGACGCTCGGCCGCCTCGATCACTGGAAAGACCGCGATATCCGCGAGTTCATGGCCGAAGACAGTCTCGCGAAGCTGGACACCCAGCTCGAGGCCTTTCGCGAAGGTCAGTCCGCCAAGGCCGACGCGATCGAGGTGAACCATTACGACAATGCGAATTGGGAATTCCCGATCCGCTACACGCTCCACAAGACGGGCAATCCCGACATCATCCTGATGCTCGGGCGCGACCTGCGCCC
>CAZGHJ010000344.1:0-2263 GCA_964525355.1 uncultured Roseicyclus sp. | reverse complement strand
GCCGCCACCACCTTGCCGGTGCCGGTCACCTTGAAGCGCTTCTTGGCGCTCGATTTCGTCTTCATCTTCGGCATTTCCGTCTCCTCAAGTCGTAGGGTCGGTTCGGGCGCGATGCGGCATGCCGTTATGGCCGACCGCGCCGAGGAGCGCGTCGCATACAGCCAAAGCGCGGCACTGGCAAGCGCGGAGTGCCGCAGCCCTAGTTCAGGATGCGGGCCGCCACGTCGATGAAGGCGTCGGGGATGTCGAGCAGGGCCAGGCCGCCCGGCAATTCGACGTGCAGGTAGACGAAAAGGCCCAAGCCGATCGTCAGCGAGACAAGCGGCACCACGGGCCAGTCGCGCACCACCCAGCCCGCCACGACCGAAGCCAGCGAAAGCCCTGTCACGAGCGTGGCGATGACGGTCAGGATGTCGGCGGGTACGGGCATGGCTGGCTTGGCGGCGCATGTCTGGCCGGACGGCGCGGCCCTATTCCGGGTCGCTGGCGTAGATCAGCCGCTCGGCGCAGGGCGCGACGCGCAGGATGTTGGTCGAGCCCTGCACGTTGAAGGGCACGCCGGCCACGACGATGATGTGATCCTCTTCGCTCGCGTAGCCGCCCGCGCGCGCGGCCCGCGCCGCGGACACCACGGCGCCCTTGAAGCGGTGCTGCTCCTCGATCACCACGTTCACGATACCCCAGGTCAGGCACATGCGCCGCGCCACGCCCACAAGCGGCGTCATCGCCAGCACGGGCACGCGCGGACGTTCGCGCGCGACCAGGGCCGCCGTCTTGCCCGACTGGGTGAAGCAGCAGATCGCCTTGATGTCGACGGTCTGGGTGATCTCGCGCGCGGCGGCCACGATCGCGTCGGCGGTCGACACGCGCTGCACCTGGCGCGAGGCCTGCATGATGTCCCGAAAATTGGTGTCGCTTTCCACCTCCACGGCCACGTTGTGCATGGTCGTGACGGCCTCGACCGGGTAGGCGCCGGCGGCCGATTCCGCGCTCAGCATCACCGCGTCGGCCCCCTCGTAGAGCGCGGTCGCCACGTCCGAGACCTCGGCGCGGGTGGGCATCGGGCTTTCGATCATGCTTTCCAGCATCTGGGTGGCCACGATCACGGGCTTCGCCGCCGCCCGGCACTTGCGAACCAGCCGCTTCTGGATCGGCGGCACGGCATGGACAGGCAGTTCCACGCCCAGGTCGCCACGCGCCACCATGATCCCGTCCGAGACGGCGAGGATCTCGTCGAAGGCCTCGACCGCGGCGGGCTTCTCGATCTTCGACATGAGCGCGGCGCGGCCCTTCGCAAGGCCCCGCGCCTCCTCCACGTCGGCGGCGCGCTGCACGAAGCTGAGCGCCAGCCAGTCCACGCCAAGCTGGCAGACGAACTCCAGATCCTTGCGGTCCTTGTCCGACAGCGCGGCCAGCGGCAGAACCACGTCGGGCACGTTCACGCCCTTGCGGTTCGAGATGCGCCCGCCCGCGATCACCGTGCAATCGGCGAAATCGGGCCCGCAATCCTCCACCTTCAGCCGGATCTTGCCGTCATTGACCAGCAGCCGCGAGCCCGGCTTGAGCGCGTCGAAGATCTCCTTGTGGGGCAGTTCCACCCGCGTGGCGTCGCCCGGCGTCGGATCGAGATCGAGACGGAAGGACGCGCCGTCCTCGAGGTCGTGGCCCTCGCCATTGGCGAAGGCGCCGCAGCGCAGTTTCGGCCCCTGCAGGTCGGCGAGAATGGCGATGGGCTGGCCCGTGTCCTTCTCCACCTGCCGGATGGCGGCATGGCGCGCCCGGATCTCGTCATGGCCGCCATGGCTCATGTTCAGCCGGAAGACATCCGCCCCGGCCTCGAAAAGTTGGCGGATCATGTCGTAGCCGTCCGAGGCCGGTCCCAGCGTGGCGACGATCTTCACGTTGCGTGCGCGTTTCATGTGCATGTCGTTCCTTCTGCGATGCGGGGCACGGCCCTGTCCGGTCCGGCGCGCATCGTTACCGCCCCTGTCTTGGCCCATGAGGCCGGGCATCACAACCTCGCATCCACCCGACGCGGTACTTTGCATTCCCGCCCGCGTCGCCTATGACCCGGCCTCGGATCTCCGACGAACGACAGGGCCATGACCGGCCAGAGCGCATATCCCTTCCATGTGGTCGAAGGCGAAGACCGGCCGGCGCGCTGGATCGTGACCTGCGACCACGCTTCGAACCGCGTGCCCCGGGACGTGGGCGGCGGCGATCTGGGCCTGCCGCCCGAGGACATGGCGCGCCACATCGCCTA
>CAZGHJ010000343.1:0-2273 GCA_964525355.1 uncultured Roseicyclus sp. | reverse complement strand
TGCTTGCGCGCGACGGGATCGTACTTTCGTACGCTCATCTTCTCGGTCATCGTGCGCGCGTTCTTCTTGGTCACGTAGAAATGCCCGGTCCCCGCGGTCGAGTTCAGGCGGATCTTGATGGTGGTGGGCTTCGCCATGGCTAAGGCTCCTCGGGCTTGTCGTCGGGGCGCGCGCCACGGGGGCACTTGCGCGTCAAATATCGTGAGCCTGCGCTATCTACCGGACGCGGGCGCCCTGTCAACCGCCAAAACGCGCGCGCCTCAGACAAGCCCCGCCGCGGCGCTCCAGCCAAGCCCGGCCATGGCCATGAGCGGCAGGACGAGCAGAAGGTCGAGGCGCCGCCAGAACACGAGCAGGGCCGCCAGCCCCGTCAGCACCAGCGCGCCGGGCTCGAAACTGGCCGGGTCGGGAACCCAGATCCCCGCGGCGCCTCTCGCGACCTCGCCGAACAGGACGTTGAGCGCGAACCACAGCGACAGGTTGGCGATCACCCCCACGACGGCCGCCGTGATCGCGTCGAGCGCGCCCTGCAGCCGCGGGCGGCTCGCGATCCATTCCACGTAAGGGGCGCCCGCGAAGATCCACAGAAAGCACGGCGCGAAGGTCATCCACAGCGTCACCCCCGCCGCGGCAAGCCCGAGGGCCGGGCCCCCCGCCTGCGCACCCGCCAGGAACCCCACGAATTCCGTCACCAGGATCAGGGGCCCCGGTGTCGTTTCGGCCAGGCCCAGCGCATCCATCATCTGCGCCGTGGTGAGCCAGCCGAAATCCTGCACCACCTCCTGCACCATCCAGGCCAGCACCGCGTAGGCGCCGCCGAACGTCACCACGGCGAGCTTGGCGAAGAACAGCCCGACCTCGGCCAGCAGCCCCCCCGGCGCCACCACCCACAGAAGGCCCAGCGGCAGAAGCCAGATCGCCGCCCAGAGCGCCACGGTGCGCGCGGTCCGCGACAGCGCCACGGGCGGGACGGGCACGGGGGCGGGTGCGCCGGTCGCGGCCAGCGCGCCGATGGCGCCGGCCCCGATCACGATGAGCGGGAAGGGCAGTTGCAGCACGAAAAGCCCCAGGAAGGCCGCCACGGCCAGCGCCCAGGCCAGCGCGCCGGTCAGCGCCTTGCGGCTGACGCGCAACAGCGCCTGCGCCACGATGGCGATGACCGCGGCCTTGATGCCGAGAAACAGCGCCTCGGCCAGCGGCACGTCGCCATAAGCCGCGTAGAGCGCCGCGAGCGCAAGGATCACGAGCGCGCCTGGGATCACGAAGAGAAGCCCCGCGATCAGCCCCCCGCGCACGCCGCCCAGGCGCCAGCCGGCATAGGTGGCCAGCTGCATCGCCTCGGGGCCCGGCAGCAACATGCAGAAGCTGAGCG
The DNA here is from genome assembly GCA_964525355.1 of uncultured Roseicyclus sp. GTDB lineage: Bacteria > Pseudomonadota > Alphaproteobacteria > Rhodobacterales > Rhodobacteraceae > Roseibacterium. Next base: position 901 of record CAZGHJ010000343.1, on the reverse strand, counting down.
CCTGCAAATACTGCCGTTCGGTCAGCCAGGGCCGCGCCTCGACCAGTTCGCGGTGCATCAGCGCGATCTGCGCCGCCGGGCCGCCGAAGGACAGAAGGCCGATGCGCCCGAAGACACGGGTGATCTCGCCCATGCCGGGCGCCGCAGGGTCGTCCCGCGCCTCGGTCGTATCCGTCATCGTCGCATCCCGCATCCCGTTTGCACCCTCATATGGCGCAGCAAACCCGGCCGGCGTGTGAAACTTTCGTGACGGCGTGCCTGCAAGCCCGGCCCCGCACGGATCGCCCATCGTCCCGCGCCGCCGCCGACCCGTGCGCGCCGGGAACGACGCGCTCCGTCATGGCCCGGGCCGGCAGGGCGGCGATGCGCGGGTGGCCCGGCCTGCCGGCGCCATGGCTTGCGCCGCGTCATCGGGTCCCCGCGCCCCGACCGAGCGGGTGGCCGTCGAAACGAAACAGGGCCGGGGAAATCCCCGGCCCTGCACGATCCGTCTGGCGGTTGCCGTCGGTTATTCCTGTTGCCCCATGAACATCAGCAGGAACTGGAACATGTTCAGGAAGCTGATGTAGAGGCTCAGCGCGCCGTCGACGGCGGCCTTGTCCAGCCAGTCCTGGTCGCCATGCACCGCGTGGGCCACGTAATCGCTCTTGATCTGCTGCGTGTAGAACGCGGTCAGACCGGCGAAGATCAGGATGCCGATCGCGGAGATCGCGAACATCATCGCGGGCGACTGCAGGAAGATGTTGATGACCATCGCCACCAGCAGGCCGATCACGCCCATGATCAGGAACGTGCCCATGCCGCTCAGGTCCTTCTTCGTCGTGTAGCCCCAGAGGCTGAGGCCCGCGAAGGCGATCGCGGTCACGAGGAAGGTCTGCACGATCGAGTAGGACGTGAAGAC
>CAZGHJ010000342.1:0-2284 GCA_964525355.1 uncultured Roseicyclus sp. | reverse complement strand
CTCTTAGGGTTGGTTGGGCCTCTCCGGCCCTCGGGAAAAGGGCGTTCAATAATTTCGCCATTTCATCAAAGTGCCGGAGCCGCCAGACGCGACAGGTTGACCCCGAGGCGCCACCAGAATGGCCTGTCCTCGAGGGAATCGGGATCGATCGGCTCCGCGTGGGCGAAGTCCTGCTCGAACATCCGCTCCATCTCGTTGGCAAAGGCCCTGTCGGCGATGAGGGCCGTGACCTCGAAGTTCAGGCGAAAGGAGCGATTGTCGAAGTTCGCGGTGCCGACGGTGGAGACGTCGTCGTCGATGAGCATGACCTTCTCATGCAGGAAGCCGGGCTTGTACGCGTAGAACCGGATTCCCAGCCCGCGCAGCTGGTCGATGTAATGAAAGGCGGCCAGATAGACGGGAAGGCTGTCGCCTTTGCCGGGGATGATGATGCGCACGTCGACGCCGCGCAAAGCCGCAAGTTCCAGGGCCTTCATGACTGCCTCGTCGGGCACGAAATAGGGTGCGGACAGCCAGATACGCCGCTCGGCCGTGTTCAGCGCGCTGACGAACATCAGGCCCGCGGTCTCGAGCCGCTGCGTGGGTGCCGAGGGAACGATCATCGCCTTCACGGTGCCGTCCTCGGACGGTTGCGGCTGCCAGTTGACCGCCGGCAGCTCGCGCGTCGCCCAGTACCAGTCCCCGATGATGACCGCCTGCAGCTGAGTCACGACCGGGCCGTCGAGCCGCACATGGGTGTCCCGCCAGGGGCTGAAGTCCGGGTCGAGGCCCAGATACTCGTCGCCGACGTTGTGCCCTCCCACCCAACCGGTGACGCCGTCGACGACGACCATCTTGCGGTGATTACGGAAGTTGAGCTGAAACCGGTTGCGCCGACCCTGCGTCGGTTTGAAGGAGCTCACTTCCACACCCGCGGCCCGAAGCTCCTCGACGTAGCTGGATGGCAGGCCCTTGCTGCCGACCTCGTCATAGAGCATGTAGACCCGTACGCCGGCCCTGGCCCGATCGATCAGCGCCTGCTGCATCCGCCGGCCGAGTCCGTCGTCGTGAAACATGTAGAACTGCACCAGCACGTACTCCTTCGCCCGGCCGATCCCGGCAAGGATGCTGTCGAAGGTGGCCTCGCCGTTGACCAGCAACTCCGCGCGGTTGGCCCGGGTCATCTCCATTTTGGAGATCCGGCGAATGGCCTCGTAATGCGGGTCGGCCTCGCCCTCCATCGCGGACCAGGGCCTTAGGTTGGCGTGGAACTCCGCGATCAGGGCGTCGATCTCATCCTTGCGCCCCTCGTAGGCCTCCAGGGCCCCTTCGAACTTGCTGCGCCCGAAGACCGCATAGGCGGGCACCGCGACGAACGGAAACGAAACCAGAGCAACCGACCAAGCGACCGCGCCCTGAGGGGTGCGCGCGCTCATGATCGCCTCGACCGCCGAGACGATACCAAGGACGTAGAAGACCGTGACGATGGCGGCGATCATGCGCTTCTTTTTGCGTTTCATTCGGTCTGCATTAGCGGATCTTTTCGTGGCCGGGAGGCCCGCGCGTCACGGGTTTTCAAAGCCGACGTCAATGAAAGTGCGGCATCGGGCCCGGCGCTTCCGATTTGCGCGGCTGGCTGCCGGGTACGCCGCCGCCGAAGTCCACCGGCGCGGCATAGAACTGCTGGGTCCAGTCTGCAATCCTGAGCGGCTCGAACTCGAATAATCGCCCATTTGATTATCTTCATTTTGATCGTGGGGTTTTCGGTTTGCGAGTGCCCTTAGAGAAGCGCAAAGCAGAGCCACAGGATAATCGTCGGCATCATGGGTAACTTCGAATCGCTGGCGGGCATGTTTTCTTCCCTGGGCGCAGGGCGAGCCGACGTCGAGGTCCACCGCATGAACCGGACCTGTTTCACTGGCGAAGGCTGTGGCGAGCTTGGGATGGAGTGGCGATGCTACTCGACGCCAGATTGCGTGAGAGGGGAGGAGCGCTCCAAGAGGCCCCCGCCGGCACCTTCGGCTTCTGCGCGACCGTTGAGCGCATTTTTGTCGATCGCACCGTCCGTCGTGATAAGCAGGAAGTTCTTTTCGGCATCAGCAACCAGGTCGAGGTCTTCCAGCCGGTAGCGGATTCGTAAAACCCTCGGCCCGGATCGCCCACGCTCGCGCGGTGGCCTCCCAGAATCAGCTAGTCGCGAGGACTGTAAGACACGCTGGGACGGAAAGGTAGGGTCCCTTTCGGGACGGTTGGGGGATGCCAACCGTAATGCTACTCTCATGTCGTGCGTGCGAATCTCACGAGT
>CAZGHJ010000341.1:0-2288 GCA_964525355.1 uncultured Roseicyclus sp. | reverse complement strand
ACCCGATCCGCGTCGGGCGCCTGCCGGGGCAGCGCCACCGGTATATCGCCGAGCGTAACTATCTGCTGCTCGAACGCGAAGACGGGGCCTGGACCGCGCGGTGGAACCTGGAGACGAGCGGCATGACGGGACGGCTGCCATTGTGATAACATGACGAAATATCGGGGCGCCTTGCACGTCCCGCCCGCCGTGGCCTGGTGCTGTCGGGTGGTGAAACGTCGCCCGCCAGACAAGTTCCCTCTGCCGCATTTTTCCCTCGAATTTTCGCGTGAGCCCTGACACGGAACGTTGCCTCAAACCGGCCACGAGACCGGGGCAGGTGCTCCCGGCTCCGCGAAACCTGCGGCATGTCCTTCTCCACCTGATCGGCCAGGGACGACATGGCACCGGTCTCTCCCACGGCGCCCGGCCGGACCACGGTGCCGGCGGCACGCCGCGGACGGGCGAGGGTGTAGCGGTATCGAAGGGTGCGGAGCCTTTGCCCGGGTTCGAGCCTGGCATGCGGAGCCTATCCGAACACGAGCCCGCCATCCACGATCAGGTTCTGGCCGGTGACCGCCCGCGCCCAGGGCGAGGCGAAGAACAGGACCGTGTCAGCAAGGTCTTCGGGCGTCGTCACGCGGCCGAGCGGGGTCTGCGCGGCGATGATGTCGAACACCTCCTCGGGTGTCGCGGCGCTGGCGTCGGTGCTGCACAGCAATCCGCCCGAGACCATGTTGACCGTGACGCCGAGGGGCCCAAGCTCCTTGGCGGCGGTCCGGGTGAAGGCCATGAGCGCCCCCTTTGCGGCCGTGTAGTCGTGATAGGGCACCACCGGGTTCTGCAAGAGGTTCGTGCCGATCGTCACGACGCGCCCGAAGCCGCGTGCCGCGAAATGCGGGCGCAGGGCCTGGATGCAGTTGAGCGCGCCGCCGACCGCCGTTTCCGTCTGTCGTGCGATCTCGGACCAGGTGAGGTCTTCCAGATGCGACCGCGCATCGCCGTTGAACGCGAAGTCGGCAAGCGCGTTGTGCACCAGAATGTCGGGCGGGCCGAGCGTGCCGGTGATGGCCTCGACCATCCGGGTGACGGCCTGTCCATCGGTCACGTCCGCCTCGAACGGTGCGGCGCGCGGGCCGAGTTCCAAAGCCAACGCCTCGGCCGCTTCCCTGCTGCGGCGATGGTTAATCGCCACCTTCGCCCCTTCCCGCGCGAAGGCACGGGCGATCGCGGCCCCGAGGCCACGGCCCCCGCCGGTGACGAGAACGGTGAGGTCGGAGATGGGGCGGGTCATGCGGTGTGTCCTTTCTGCCAGTGGTGGAAATGATGGGTCGGCCCGTGCCCTTGGCCGACCGTCAGCACGTCGGCCTGTGCGATGGCGGCCGCGACGTAAGCCTTGGCCTCGGCCGCGGCCCGCGCGAGCGGCAGGCCATGTCCGAGGAACGTGGCAAGCGAGGCCGAGAGGGTGCATCCCGTACCATGCGTGTTCCGCGTGGCGCGGCGCGGCCCCGGCAGCCAGGTCAGGTCCGCTTCCTCGGCCAGCAGGTCGGGGCAGTCCTCGCCGCCCAGATGTCCGCCTTTCAGAAGCACCGCCTTCGGCCCGAGACCGAGGAGCGCGCGCGCCTGCGCCGCCATGCGGTCCCGCGTCGTCGCCTCGACGGCGCCCAGCAGGTCGGCCGCCTCGGGCAGGTTCGGCGTGATGACCGTGGCGCGGGGCAGGGCGTCGCGCAGGGCGGCCACCGCCTCGGCCTCGAGCAGGCGGTCGCCGCTTTTCGCGACCATCACCGGGTCGAGCACCACGGGTGCCTCGAGGCCGTCGAGCGCCGCCGCCACCGCCGCGACCGTTCCGGCGCCACCCAGCATCCCGATCTTGACCGCGTCGATCCGGATATCCGCGCGTATCGCGGCGATCTGGTCTGCGACGAACTCCGGGGGCACCATCTGCACCCCGCTCACGCCGCGGGTGTTCTGCGCCGTCAGCGCAGTGATCGCAGCCATCGCGTAGCCGCCGCAGGCCGAGATCGCCTTGATGTCTGCCTGGATGCCGGCCCCGCCCGAGGGATCGGAGCCGGCGATGGACAACACGTTGGGGATCATGCCTGCCTCCATTCCTGCACCAGGGCGCGGGTCGCGTCTTCGGGCTCGGGCGCGCGCACCACGGCCGAAACGACGGCGAGCCCGGCGGCGCCTGCGCGCCGAACCTCGTGGGCGTCGCCGGGTCCGAGGCCGCCGATCGCCACCGCCGGAACCGGCGTTCGGGCGACGATCCGCGCAAGCCCGTCGAAGCCCACGGGCGGGGCGTGATCGGG
>CAZGHJ010000340.1:0-2307 GCA_964525355.1 uncultured Roseicyclus sp. | reverse complement strand
CGCCAGATGCTCCAGAAGTGGGAGATCCTCGACAGCGGGGAGACGACGCTGCTGAAGGGCGAGCATGTGGACAAGGCCGAGTTCGATGCCGCCAACGAGAAGGCGATCGCCAAGGGCGGACGCCCCGCCCAGGGCGAGCCGATCCTTCTGGGCATCACCAAGGCGTCGCTGCAGACCCGGTCCTTCATCTCGGCGGCGTCCTTCCAGGAGACGACCCGCGTGCTGACCGAGGCGAGCGTACAGGGCAAGCGCGACCGCCTCGTGGGCCTGAAGGAGAACGTCATCGTGGGCCGCCTGATCCCGGCGGGCACCGGTGGGGCCACGCAGCGCGTGCGCCGCATCGCCGCCGAGCGGGACAACAAGGTGATCGAACAGGCCCGTGCCGAGGCCGAGGCCGCCGCGGCGCTGGCCGCGCCCGAGGCGGTCTCTGCCGAGGATGCGCCCGCGGACAGCGACGAGACCGCGGCCGAATAAGCCGCGCGACCCGAGACCGAAAACGCCCCGCCCGACCCGGCGGGGCGTTTTTCTTTTCGCGATGCGGCGCTAGCCTGTGAGCCGAAGCGAGAGGGAGTGCATGACATGGCTGAAGAACATACGGCGCTGGTGGTCAATGTGACGGGCCGGGTGCAGGGCGTCTCCTTCCGGGCCTGGACCAAATCGGAGGCCGACGCGCGCGGGCTCGCAGGCTGGGTCCGCAACGAGGCCGACGGGTCGGTCTCGGCCCTGATCCAGGGGCCGCCGGACGCGGTCGCGGAGATGCTGACCGCGTTCGAGACGGGGCCGGCGCCGGCACGGGTCGACAATGTCTCGACGATGCCGGGCGCGCCGACGGAGACGCAGGAATTCCTCGTCTACGTGAACGGCACGCCGCAATAGTGGACGTTCGCGCGGCTCCGGGCTAATCCGGACGGACGCGGCGTCATCATCACACCGGCGCCCCGACGCGAGGATCCCTTCCATGAGCCCGAACCTGCGCGGCGCGCTTCTGATGTCGGCGAGCATGGCGTCGTTCACGATGAACGACGTGTTCATCAAGCTCCTGTCGGCCGATCTGCCGCTGTTCCAGATGGTGTTCCTGCGCGGCATCCTGACGACGGCGTTGCTGGTGGGGCTGGCGCTGGCCTTCGGGCAGTTCACGCTGCGTGTCCCGCGCGCGGATTGGGGCGCGCTGGCGGGCCGGACGCTCTGCGAGATCGGGACGGTCGTGTTCTTCCTGACGGCGTTGATCAACATGCCCATCGCCAATGCCACCGCGATCCTGTCCGCCCTGCCGCTGGTGGTGACGCTGGCGGCGGCGCTGTTCCTGGGCGAACCCCTGGGCTGGCGGCGGATGAGCGCGGTCATCGTGGGGTTCCTGGGCGTCATGCTGATCGTGCAGCCGGGCACGGACGGGTTCAACGTCTGGGCCCTCTCCGCCCTGTTCGCGGTCTTCCTGATCACGGGGCGCGATCTTCTGACCCGGCGGTTGAGCGCGGGATTGCCGTCGCTGAGCGTCGCGGTGATCACCGCGGCGGCGGTCGGCATCTTTGGCGGTGTGGCCAGCCTGTTCGAGCCCTGGGCGCCGATGGGCGCGCGCGAGGCGGGGCTGATCGCGGCCGCCTCGCTCTTCATCATCGGCGGATACCTCTTTTCCATCATGGTGATGCGCGTGGGCGAGGTGGGCGCGGTGGCCCCGTTCCGCTATACGGGGCTGGTCTTCGCCCTGATTTTCGGGTTCCTGTTCTTCGCCGAATGGCCGAACGCGCTGGCCCTGACGGGCGCCGGCATCGTGGTGGCGACAGGGGTCTACACGATCCTGCGGGAGCGTCGTCTGGCTCGCGCCGCGCGCCTTGCAGGGGGCCTGACGCGAACGCCCGGCGCCCCCTGAAAACTCCGGGCGGGCCGGGGCCGCGCGCCGCCCTGTCCGGCGCTGTTGACAGCCCCGACGACTCCCCCTATACCGCGCGCCACTTGGTCGGGTCTGCGTCCTGCGCAACCCATGCCATACGATACAGATATGTAGTGGTCATGATCCGGGCCGATTGATGCGCCCCGATCCTCTGAAACGCCCACCGCAGCGTCCTCCAGGTAGGGAAGGGATGCTTGCGGTTTTGGTGTTTTCGTGTGCCGGACAACCGGCGCATGGGCCGCAGACGAAGAGAGCCAGACGGGGAGACCCAATGCCGACGATCCAACAGCTGATCCGCAAGCCGCGGCAGCCCAAAGTTAAACGCTCCAAGTCCCAGCACCTGGAGAGCTGCCCGCAGAAGCGCGGCGTCTGCACGCGCGTCTACACGACGACGCCGAAGAAGCCGAACTCGGCCATGC
>CAZGHJ010000339.1:0-2312 GCA_964525355.1 uncultured Roseicyclus sp. | reverse complement strand
AAGATCGCGGGCGTCGCGCCTTCGTTCGCGTCCCCCTCAGCATAAGCGAGATCGGTGAAACGGCGCACCGACCCGGCGCGTTCATCCAAGTCGCCGAAACCTTCCGGGAAATAGACGAGGTTGTCGCCTCCCGAGGAGACAGCGCGTACAGCATCGATCTGGTTGTTGAAGTCGAACGCGACCGCGGCTCCGTCGGCAATGGTCGCGTCTTCCATGAATTCTGCGCCCAAATCGGTCATCTCTCCGGTCGCCGGGTTGATCGTCGCGACGGCACCGTCGGCAAAGGCCAGAAGCTCTCCGGTGACGGGGCGCCACGCGATTGCATGGAAGCTTCGGCCGAGTTCGAACGACATGACTTCGTCAGGCGACGACAGATCCGACATGACAAGCAACGTGCTGCCGTTGCCGGCCAGTGCGTAACCCGCCGTCGGGGCTGCGTGCCCATCGGCAGCGGCCGATGCGGCGGAGAGCGCGACAAATGCGGTGACGGTACAAAATTTTCTCATGGTTTTTCACCCTTGTGCAACTGACGATCTGGCGTGCATCGCCTGATCGGTGAGAAGCCACGTGTGAAAAGGGCGTAAAGTTTCAGAAGACAGATAGATGTCGCCATCCTAGTCCGGGACGTCGCGACCGCTCTCGTCGATCCCGAGCGTGAGAGCGAGACACGCGCCATCCTGCGCGAGAGGATCGCCCCCCGCTCCGGCGGACTCAAGGCGTTGCTCGCATAGGCGCCCCTCGAAGGGATCGAGTTCGAACGCCCCCGCGATTTCGGGCGTGGCGTCTCCCTGTGCGCTTTCCGATCGACACCAACATCATCTTGGAGGTGCGCAAGGGCGAGCGCTGTGACCCTGCCGTGACGGCGTGGTGGGTGGGCGTCGCTGAAGAGACCTGTGGCCGGGCGCACTGGTGCTGGGCGAAATCCGCAAGGGCGTGGAACCGGTGCGCCGCCGCGATCCCACGAAGGCCGACGCGTTCGAGGCCTGGCTCTGCGACGTGATTACGGGCTTCGGCGACAGGGTTCTGCCCGTCGACACCTCCGTCGCCGAGGAATGGGGGCGAATGAACGCGATCCGTCCCGTGCCGGTGATCGAAGCGCTGCTGGCTGCGACGGCCAAGTCCAACGGTCTGACGCTGGTGAGGTGCAACGGGGCCGGTGTGGCCGGGCTCGACGTTGCCGTGCTGAACTGAACCCGTTTGACGCAACGCGAGCTGCGCGCTCATCCCGTCCGTTCGATCACGAGTTCCATCGACCGCTTCTGCGGCACCATGTTCTGCGGGTGATCATCTCCGACATGACCGTCCTTCTCCGTGGATCGTTGAATACCCACCTTGGCACATCGATGCCGTCGGGGGGGGCACACCATCAAAGGCGCAAATACGACCCTGCGAGAATTCTCGCCCTTAAGCGCCATGGGCTGTCACGTTTGAGCCGTGACAGCCTTGTGTAGAGCATGAGGGGTGTGTATGAGAAGTGTGTAATTGGGAGGTAACGATGTCGCAAGCGTCCGAAAAACAACGCACGAACATCACCCTGACCGCGGCCAATCTCGTCGCTGCACGAGAGTTGGGCCTCAACATATCGGCGATCAGCGACGCTGCGGTCTCGGAGGCGGTCCGGGCGGCCCGGGCGCGGGCCTGGGCCTCAGAAAACGCGGAGGCAATATCCGAGCGCCGGGCCTGGATCGAGACCAACGGCACACCTCTTGCGGATCTTCAGGTTCTGAAGATCGACTGATGGCGCAGTTCCAGGTCTATCGGGTTCCAGGCGGACGGCTGGTGCTCGACCTCCAGACTGATCTGATCGATATCGGATCCCGGGTCGTCGCACCTCTTGTACCTGCCTCCTCCGGGCCGAAGGCAATCGGACGGCTCGAGCCGGTTTTTGCAATCGAGGGAGAGCCTCACGTTCTTCATACCGCGGAAATGGCTGCGCTTCCCTCCGCGCTGCTCACAGGGGCTCCCGTCGCTGACCTGTCCGGGTCCGATTATGAGATCAGAGGCGCTCTCGACATGGTCTTTTCCGGTTTCTGAGTCTCAAGGTGAAAGAGATCGGTCAAAAATAGTCTTTTTCGTCACGGGCGGCTCTGTTGGACAAATTTGTGAGGGATTCATCTCGTGAATCCAGTGTGGTAGCCGGGATGCATGAGCGGACCGACACCCCCGACCTACAAGACCAGGAACTGGCCAGCCTACAATGAAGCGCTCAAGCGCCGGGGTTCGCTGACGATCTGGTTCGACCCTGCGATGAGCTGGGATGCCGCGCCGACAGGCAGGCGTGGCCGACAGCAGACGTACAGTGATACGGCTAG
>CAZGHJ010000338.1:0-2319 GCA_964525355.1 uncultured Roseicyclus sp. | reverse complement strand
AGATGAAGCCGTGGCTGATCATCTGGAAGATCGCGCCGTCCACGCCCTGCTGGTTCGCCGCGAAGATCCCCATGGTCACGAAGCCCATATGGGCGACGGAGGAATAGGCGATAAGCTTCTTCATGTCCTCCTGCACCATCGCCACCAGCGAGGTGTAGATGATGGCGATGACCGAAAGCCACAGGACGAGCGGCGCGAAGATGTCCGAGGCCACGGGGAACATCGGCAGGGAAAAGCGCAGGAAACCGTAGCCGCCCATCTTCAGCAGGATCGCCGCCAGCACGACGGATCCGGCGGTGGGCGCCTGCACATGCGCGTCCGGCAGCCAGGTGTGCACGGGCCACATGGGCATCTTCACCGCGAAGGAGGCGAAGAAGGCGAGCCAGAGGAGCGTCTGCATGCCGCCCACGATCTGGATGCCGAGAAGCTCGAAGGCGCCGGTGGAGAACTGGTGCGTCAGAAGCCGCTCTATATCGGTGGTGCCCGCGTCGACGACCATGGCGACCATGGCGACAAGCATCAGGACCGAGCCGAGGAAGGTGTAGAGGAAGAACTTGAAGGAGGCGTAGATCCGCTCCTTGCCGCCCCAGATGCCGATGATGAGGAACATCGGGATCAGCCCCGCCTCGAAGAAGAGGTAGAAGAGCACCAGATCGAGCGCCACGAAGACGCCGATCATCAGCGTCTCGAGCACCAGCATCGCGATCATGTATTCCTTCACCCGGTGCGTCACGCCCCAGCAGGCGGCGATCGTGATCGGCATCAGGAACGTGGTCAGCATGACGAAGAGCACGCTGATCCCGTCGACGCCGACCTTGTATTGCAGCCCGAAGAGCCACTCGGTCTGCTCCACCAGCTGGAAGCCGGTGTCGTTGGGGTCGAACTGCACGAGGATGAAGAGCGAGACGAGGAAGGTCGCCAGCGTGGCCGCGAAAGCGAGGCGCTTGGCGTTCAGCTGCGCCGCCTCGTCATCGCCGCGCAGGAACACGGCCATGATGAGGGCCGCGACGAGCGGCAGGAAGGTGACGATGGAAAGCAGGTTGTCCATGGGTCCGTCTCAGCCCCCCGCGGTCAGCGTGGCCCAGGTGATCAGAAGGACGATCCCGAGCACCATCGCGAAGGCGTAGTGGAAGATGTAGCCCGACTGCGCCCGGCTGAGCGTGCGGGTGAAGAAGGGGATGATCCCCATGGCGAGCCCGTTGATGCCGCCGTCGATCACCGAGCCGTCCCCGCCCTTCCACAGAAGCCGCCCGAGCGCGCGGGCGGGCCGCACGAAGAGGAAGTCGAAGATCTCGTCGAAATACCACTTGTTCAGCAGGAACAGGTAGAGCGGTCGCTGGCTCGCCGCGAGACGGCCGGGAAGCGACGGGTTGAGGATGTAGAACCAGGTGGCGACGGCAAGGCCGAGGAGCATCGCGAGGAAGGGGCTGAACTTCACCCAGAGGGGCACGTAATGCGCCTCGTTCAGCACATCGTTGCCGGGGGCTGCGTGGATCGCGCCCTCGCCCGGCGGGCTGGTGAAGACGTAATGATGCTCGGCGCCATGGTCGTCGGTGGCGGTTTCGTCGGTGGCGGTTTCGGCATGGGTGTCGGCGTATTCGACGCCGAAGAAACTCGCGACCCGGTCGGTTTCGCCGAAGAAGCTGTTGTACCAGACGACGCCCGAGAAGACCGCGCCGAGCGCGAGCACGCCCAGGGGCGCGAGCATGGTCACCGGGCTTTCATGGGCGTGCTCGTGGGTATGCCGGTTGCCGCGCGGCTCGCCGAAGAACGTCAGGAACATCAGCCGCCAGGAATAGAAGCTGGTGAAGACGGCCGCCACGATCAGCGCCCAGAAGGCGAAGGTGCCCAGCTCCCCGCCGAAGGCGAAGGCGCTTTCCACCACCGCGTCCTTCGAGAAGAAGCCCGCGAAACCGAAATAGGTGGTGGGCAGGCCCACGCCGGTGATGGCGAGCGTGCCGATCATCATGGCCCAGAACGTCATGGGGATCTTTTTCCGCAGGCCGCCGTAGTTCCGCATGTCCTGCTCGTGATGCATGGCGTGGATGACGGACCCTGCCCCGAGGAAGAGCATCGCCTTGAAGAAGGCGTGGGTGAACAGGTGGAACATCGCCACCGAGTAGACGCCGACACCAGCGGCCACGAACATGTAGCCGAGCTGCGAACAGGTCGAATAGGCGATGACGCGCTTGATGTCGTTCTGCACGAGACCGATCGTGGCCGCGAAGAAGGCCGTGGCGGCGCCCACGACGATGATGAAGTTGGTGGCGAAGGGCGCGTATTCCATGATCGGCGACATGCGGCAGACGAGGAAGACGC
>CAZGHJ010000337.1:0-2394 GCA_964525355.1 uncultured Roseicyclus sp. | reverse complement strand
GTTACCCCACAGCGACCTCAACGCTGCGCGTCTACCAATTCCGCCACGACCGCACGTGGTTGGTAGCCGCCCCTTTAGCCGAGCGTTCTGGCGATGTGAAGGGGGAAACCGGCAGAAAATCGACCGGACAAGACAGGGTCGCGCGGGCAGATGACGACAGCACCCGCCCGCGCGCCTGCCTCCAGGGGATCTCAGTCGGTGACCGAGAAGGTCGGCAGCGTCGCCACCGGCTGCGGCGCGGGCAGCGCCGCCGTGCCGGCGCCCTGCCCCGTCGTGTCGACCGCGGCCCGCAGCAGCGCCGTGCGCTCGGGCTGGCCGGGCATGAAGGCGGGCGTCGCGCCCTGCTCCAGCGCGGTGATCGCGGCATCGTACCAGCCCGCGGCAAGGTCCGGCCGGTTCGTGGTGCCGAAGCCCTGACGCAGATGGTGTCCCAGAAGCTCGCCATAGGCCGGCTCGCCCAGCGCCACGAGCATCAGCGCCGAGCCCACGGCCATGCGCATGTCGTCCTGCGCGTAGCCCACGGCAAGGCAGACCCGGCTCGTCGCCGACAGGTCCGAGGGCGGGATGCCGGTGCCGATCGCGAACTCCTGCATCTCGGCGGTCAGCGGCCCCTGCGCGATCAGCGACACGCGGTCGATCTCGCCCGACAGCATCTGCGCGAAGGATCCGCACTGCTCGGCGATCTGCGCCTGGGTCAGCCCGGTGATCTGGCCCATCAGCTCCTCGCCGCGCGCCATGGCATAGGTCCGCGCCACGCAGAACTGCTCGGACAGGGCGTGGCCGCCATCGGTCATGTTGGCCAGCGTGACGTAACCGCCATTGGACGACGTCTGCAACATCACCGAGTTGCACGCATTGGCCAGCGACACCCGCCGCTGACTGTTGGCGAACAGGTTCGGCAGGGCACCGTCCCCCGCCTCGGGCTCGGGCGCCGAGACCACCGTGGCCGGCGCCGCGGGCGCGGTCTGCGAGGGGTTCACGATGACCGTCGTGGCCGGGGCCTGCACCGCGGGCATGGCGCTCTGGACCGGGCCGCGCTGGAGGGTGTCGCGATACGCGAAGATGAGCGGCTGGCCGCGCAGGCCGGTCTGCTGGGCACCGCCCGCCTGGGTCGCCCAGAAATAGGCGTCCATCAGGAAGTCGAACTGGTAGCTGGCGAATTCCCGCCCGTTCACGGGATACCCCATCGAGGCCTGGTAGCGTTCGATCGCCGCGCGGGTGCCGGGGCCCACCTGGCCGTCGACGGTCCCGGCATTGTAGCCGAAATAGTTCAGCGCCGCCTGGGTCTCGCGCCCCTGCTGGGTGGCGGGGATGCCGGGACGCACGACGCGGGTGGTCGTGCGCGTCGTGCGCTGGTTGTTCTGCCCGGCCGCGTAGCCGATGATGCCCCCGATCAGGGCGCCACCGATCAATTCGGCGGCGTCGGCCCTGACCCGCTCCGCAGGGACGACCGCGAGCGCGGCCACGAGACTGGCTGACGTCAGATATCTTGCAATCATGGAACCCTCCAACTGGACCTTCGTCGCGTCGTTGCCGTCACCTTACCACAAGCGGGCGGGCCGCCGGACGAAAAAAGCGCTCCTTTGCAGGAAAAACCGACGTCGGCGTACCCGGGGCCGGGCGGCGGCGGCCGGCAGGGCGCGGTGGCGACCCGGCCCGTGGCGCAGGGGGTGACATCGCGTGCCGCGCGCCGCATATGCAGGCCGTGAGAGATGCGCGCCCCGCGCCAAGCCCGCCGGAAGCCTGCCATGGTCGAATGGATCACCTCCGAGGCCCCCGTGCCCTACGAGACCGCCGTCGCCGGGATGGAGGCGCGCGCCTCCGCCATCCGCGCGGGCACCGCGTCCGAGGCGGTCTGGCTGCTGGAGCATCCCGCGCTCTACACGGCGGGCACCTCGGCCGATCCGCGCGACCTGCGCGCGCCCGACCGGTTCCCCGTCTTTCAGACCCGGCGCGGGGGGCAGTACACCTATCACGGGCCCGGCCAGCGGGTGGTCTACGTGATGCTCGATCTGGAAACCCGCGGCCGCGACGTGCGCGCCTTCGTGGGCCGGCTCGAGGCCTGGGTGATCGCCGCGCTCGCCGAGTTCAACCTCCGCGCCGAGATCCGGCCCGGCCGCGTCGGCGTCTGGATCGCGCGCCCCGACAAGCCGCCCCTGCCCGACGGCACCCCGCGCGAGGACAAGATCGCGGCCATCGGCGTGCGCATCCGCCGCTGGGTCAGCTTCCACGGCATCTCGATCAACGTGGAGCCCGACCTGAGCCATTTCGACGGGATCGTGCCCTGCGGCATCGAGGGCCACGGCGTCACCAGCCTCGTCGATCTGGGCCTGCCGGTGACGATGGACGACCTCGACGTGGCACTGAGGCGGAGCTTCGGGGAGGTGTTCGGCC
>CAZGHJ010000336.1:0-2398 GCA_964525355.1 uncultured Roseicyclus sp. | reverse complement strand
CCGATCTGGGTGCGCAAGACGCCCAAGAAGGAAGCCGAAGAGACGGCGATGTACTATCTGGAGAAGGTCAAGATCCCCGAACAGGCCCACAAGTATCCCGGCCAGCTTTCGGGCGGTCAGCAGCAGCGCGTGGCCATCGCGCGCTCCTTGTGCATGCGCCCGCGGATCATGCTGTTCGACGAGCCGACCTCGGCGCTCGACCCCGAGATGATCAAGGAGGTGCTCGACACCATGATCAGCCTCGCCGAGGAGGGGATGACCATGCTCTGCGTGACCCACGAGATGG
Source organism: uncultured Roseicyclus sp. (assembly GCA_964525355.1). Lineage (GTDB taxonomy): Bacteria > Pseudomonadota > Alphaproteobacteria > Rhodobacterales > Rhodobacteraceae > Roseibacterium. The sequence goes on along the minus strand of CAZGHJ010000336.1, from coordinate 2,112 downwards.
GCTTCGCACGGCAGGTCGCCAACCGCGTGATCTTCATGGACCAGGGCCAGATCGTCGAACAGAACGAGCCCGAGGAGTTCTTCACCAACCCGCAATCCGACCGGACGAAGCTGTTTCTCAGCCAGATCCTCGGCCACTGAACCGGGGCGACGCTTCCGATGGGGACGCGGGCGGGGCCGTTCGCGTCCCTTTTCGTGTCATGCGGGGTCGGGTAGCTCGCGCGGGACGACGAAATCCACCACCCGGCCCTTGCCCGGCGCCACATCCGCCAGATGCGCCACGTCGAAGTCGAGAACGAGCGTCGCGCCGGTCGGATAGAGGTCGAATTGCGGATGCACGGGCGGGCTCACCACCAGCGCCTGGGCAAGCGCCCCGATCCCGGGATTGTGCGCCACCACCGCAAGGCAGCCCGCATCGCAATCGCGGATGGCCCCGAGGAGCGTCTGCGGCTCGGCCAGGTAAAGATCCCGGCGATAGGCGGGCTCCGGCGGGCGGTCGAGTTGCCCCGCGATGCCGGCCCAGGTCTGCCGCGTCCGGGTCGCGGTGGAGCAGAGGACCGCGTCGGGAACATGGCCGTGCGCCGCCATCCAGGCGCCGATCCGTGGCGCGCTGACGCGACCGCGGCCGTTCAGCGGGCGGTCATGGTCGTCCTGCGCCGGGTCGTCCCAGTCGGACTTGGCGTGACGGATCAGGATCAGGGTGCGGGCCATGTGCGCTTTTCCGGATCAGGGACGGGCCGCGGGCGGGTGAAAGCGGGCCATGTGGTAGGCGGATTGCGCGGGCAGGCGCCCGTAATCCTGGCTCACCGGGCAGGCGCGGCGCACGGCGCAGCCCGTGTCGAGGCAGGCCTTGCCGGGGCCCGTGTCGAGCCAGCCGTGGCAAGCCGCGGTGTCGTATCTCGCCGCCGAGAGTGCGCCCACCGGACAGGCGGTCAGGCAGGGCCGGTCACAGGTCTCGCAGGGCGATGCCTGGAGCGGTGGCGGCAGGTCGACGCGGGTCTTCAACGCCAGCGCGCCCCGGTAGGACAGCATGAGCCCCGCGCGGTCATGCACGAGGAGGCCCACCGGGCTTTCCCAGGCGCGGCCCGAGCGCCGGGCCCAGGCGATGAAGGGCTGCCAGGGTGGACCGCCGAAGGGAAACAGCGCCTTGCCCCCGAGGGCGCAGGCCATGTGCCCGATCACCCGCCGCGACCAGCGGTCGAGCGGGTCGGGCGCGCCGTCGGCGAATTCGGGTGCTGCGGTGACATGCGCCCAGAAACCCGGTTCCGCCGGCCCGAGCAGAATGAGGGTCGCGGTGCCTTTCGGCGCACCATCCTCCGTGTCGGGGTGGAAGGCGCCGAACACCTCCAGCCGGTGTGCCGCGGCCCGTTCGGCAATCGTGTCGAGGGTCGTGGCGGCCTCAGGCACGGATCATCGAGCCCGCGCCATGGTCCGTGAACAACTCCAGCAGCACGGCGTTGGACACGCGTCCGTCGACGATGGTGCAGGCGCGCACGCCATTGCGGACCGCGTGGATGGCCGTCTCGGTCTTGGGGATCATGCCGCCCGCGATGATGCCGGCGCGGGTCATCTCCTCGACCTCGGCGGCGCTGAGCGCGGTCACGACCTCGCCTTCGGCGTTCTTGACGCCCGCCACGTCGGTCAGGAGAAGCAACCGGTCCGCCTTCAACGCCGCGGCGATGGCACCGGCCGCCGTGTCGCCGTTGATGTTGTAGGTCTCCCCCGTGCGGCCGGCGCCGAGGGGGGCGACGACCGGAATCATGTCGTCGGCGAAGAGGTTCTTCAGGACCGCCGGGTTCACCTCCGAAGGCTCGCCCACGAAGCCCAGCGCGGGGTCGGCCGGGTCGCAGGTGATCAGGCCCGCGTCCTTGCCCGAGAGGCCCACGGCCTTGCCGCCCTGCGCGTTGATCGCCTGCACGATGCGCTTGTTCACGCGGCCCGAAAGGACCATCTCGACCACCTCGACGGTGGCGGCGTCGGTGACGCGCTTGCCGTTCACGAAGTCCGACTTGATGCCGAGCTTGCCCAGCATCTCGTTGATCATCGGGCCGCCGCCATGGACGACGACGGGGTTCACGCCCACCTGCCGCAGGAGCACGATGTCCCGCGCGAA
>CAZGHJ010000335.1:0-2416 GCA_964525355.1 uncultured Roseicyclus sp. | reverse complement strand
CGCCCAACAACTGGCTGTCGATCTTCGGCGGCTCGGCCTGGGAATGGTCGGGCGAGCGGATGCAGTACTACCTGCACAATTTCCTTGCCGAGCAGCCCGACCTGAACTTCCACAATCCGGAGGTGCAGGAAGAGCTTCTGAACACCGCGCGCTACTGGCTGGATCGCGGTGTCGACGGGTTCCGCCTCGACACGGTCAATTTCTATTTCCACGACCGGCAGTTGCGCGACAATCCGCCCCTGCCGGAAGAGGAGCGCAACGACAACACCGCGCCCAAGGTGAACCCCTACAACTTCCAGGACCACATCCACGACAAGACCCAGCCCGAGAACCTCGATTTCCTGCGGCGCCTGCGCGCGGTGATGGACGAATACCCCGCCGCAACCTCGGTGGGCGAAGTGGGCGAGAGCCAGCGCGGCGTGCAGGTCCAGGCCGAATACACCGCCGGCGACGACCTGCTGCACATGTGCTACGACTTCGACCTGCTGTCGAACACCTTCCCCACGGGCGACCAGGTGGCGCGCGTGATGACCCGCTACATGGAGGTCGTGACCGAGGGCTGGGGCTGCTGGGCCTATTCCAACCATGACGTGGTGCGCCACGCGAGCCGCTGGAACCTCGGCGAGGAGGCGCGGCGCGTCTATGCGGGGCTTCTGTTATCCTTGCGCGGCTCGGTCTGCCTTTATCAGGGCGAGGAACTGGGCCTGACCGAAGCCTACGTGGCCCACGAGGATCTTCAGGACCCCTATGGCAAGCGCTTCTGGCCCAAGTTCAAGGGCCGCGACGGCTGTCGCACGCCGATGCCGTGGATTTCCGACAACCAGAACGGCGGCTTTTCGGACGCCAAGCCGTGGCTGCCGATGGCGGTGGAGCATCTGAGCCGCGCGGTCTCGGTGCAGCAGGACGACCCCGGCTCGACCCTGTCCTTCTACCGCGACATGATCGCCTTCCGCCGGGCGCATCCGGCGCTCGCCAAGGGCGAGATGGAGATCACGTCGCATGATACGGGCGGCATCGCCTTCATCCGCAGCCTTGGACAGAGCCGCATATTCTGCGCCTTCAACCTGTCGAACCAGTCGCGCCCGGTGGAGATGCCGGCGGGAGCGTGGGTGCGCGACCGGGGTGCGCCCTTCAAGGTGATCGAACAGGAACGCGGCTACGTGCTGCCGCCATATCAGGCGTTCTTCGCCGTCGCAGAGACCGACGGCTGAGACGCCGCACGAGGGAGGGAGACCATGGCAAACCTGAAGATGATCGATGTCGAGAAGACCTATGGCGGCGCCGTCACGGTCCTGAGCGACATCGACCTGGAGATCGAGACGGGCGAGTTGATCGTTTTCGTCGGCCCCTCGGGCTGCGGCAAGTCCACGCTTTTGCGGATGATCGCGGGGCTGGAGAAGATCACCGGCGGCACGCTGGAGATCGACGGGATGGTGGTGAACGATGTGCCCCCGTCCGAGCGCGGGATCGCCATGGTGTTCCAGTCCTACGCGCTCTACCCGCACATGACGGTTTACGACAACATGGCGTTCGCCCTGAAGATCGCGGGCGACGACAAGGCGACCATCGACAAGAAGGTGCGCGCCGCCGCCGACAAGCTGCAGCTGACGAATTTCCTCGACCGTCTGCCCAAGGCGCTTTCGGGGGGGCAGCGCCAGCGCGTGGCCATCGGGCGGTCCATCGTGCGCGATCCCAAGGTCTACCTCTTCGACGAGCCGCTGTCGAACCTCGACGCGGCGCTGCGCGTGGCGACCCGCATCGAGATCGCGCAGCTGAAGGAGCAGATGCCCGACTCGACGATGATCTACGTGACCCACGACCAGGTCGAGGCGATGACGCTGGCCTCGCGCATCGTGGTGCTGGCGGGGGGCGGCATCGCGCAGGTGGGCGCGCCGCTGACGCTCTATGAGAAACCGGCCTCGACCTTCGTGGCGCAGTTCATCGGATCGCCGGCGATGAACCTTCTGGGCGGCAAGATCGTGGGCACCGGCGAGACCACGACGCTGGAGCTGTCGGACGGCGGCGGCACGATCACCTCGCACTACCCCTCGCGTGACGAGGACATGGGCGCGAGCGTTCAGGTCGGCATCCGGCCCGAGGACATGCAGGCGACCGAGGGCGCGGATTTCGCCTTCCACGGCAAGGTCGACATCGTCGAGGCGCTGGGCGAGGTCACGCAGCTTTATTTCGAGGCGCCGAGCCCGGACCACAAGACCGATACCGTCATCGCCAAGCTGCAAGGCATCCATACCGGCCTGCGCGGGCGCGACGTGCGGATGACGGCCGCGCCCGAAAAGGTCCACGTCTTCAAGGACGGCATCTCGCTACTTTACCGCGACGAAAAGGTTTTCGTGCCCGGCGTGCAGCCGCACTGACCGCCGCCGCGGCCGGGGTGTCCCGCGCCGGGGCCCGCGCC
>CAZGHJ010000334.1:0-2417 GCA_964525355.1 uncultured Roseicyclus sp. | reverse complement strand
AGCACCAGCACGGGGTCGCGGTCGAACTCCTCCATCAGCCAGTCGAGATAGGCCACGCCGCCGCGGATGTTCTGGCCCGCATCGAACGGGTCTGCGACACCGAAACGGTCCGCCGTTGCGGGGATCAGCTGCATCAGGCCTTGCGCGCCCGCATGGCTGACCGCGTCGATGCGGCCCGCGCTTTCCACCGCGATCACGGCGAGCGCGAAGGCGGGCGAGACCTGCGTGCCGACCGTCGCGCCCAGCAGGTCGCGCCCGTGATCCCGCGCGATGGCGGCCACATGCGCAAGCCGCGGCGTGACGGCCTGCGCCTCGGCGGGCGGCGTGTCGGTCAGCAGCGCCTCGGCCGCCCAGAAGCGGGCCGCGTCGGCCGGCAGCGCGGGGTCGATGCGCGACCAGAACCAGCCCGCGGGCGCCTCGGCGGGCATCTCGGCGATGACCTCGGGAACGGGCCGCTCGGCCGGCGCGTCGGGGTCGGGAAACATGAAATTGTCGCCGGGCTCGATCTGGATGGTGATGCGCGGGCCGGTGTGGCCCGGCCCCGGCGCTGCGATGCGCCGGAAGGTCGGCGCACGCTCGGCCGGGGCAGCCTCGGCCGCCGGCGCCGCGTCCTGCGCATGTGCGCCGCCGGGCGCGGACGCCGTGACCGCCGCCGTCAGCAGCGCGAGAATGGCCTGTCGCATGGTCCTGCCCGAATTGTCCTGCCCGATCGTCCCCGGCCATGGCCGGGCTGCCTGTCGTCATCCGGGGCCCCGCACCTCTTTTCCTGTTCCGGGTGGCTCGGGTCCGGGTCTACTTGGACCAAGGATGCCTCCATCGGCGCGGTCGCACAAGCCTGTGCGTGCGAGCGCCGCGCGCCCTTGCCCCGGCGCGGCCACCCGGCAGCCTGCCACGATTGCGTCCGCCCCCGGCCCCGGTTCCCGACCAAAGAAACCGAATTCATTTCAAGTCACGGCCCAATTGCCGCCCCAGTCTGCAAGCAAATCTCTCAGTCATCACGGAACGCGGCGCAGCCTTCGAGGCGCATCCGGGGACCGGATACCCGCACGTCGAAAGACTGTCATTTTGGAGAGACTGACATGGAAATGATCAAGAATTTTGCAAAGTCCGAATCCGGCGCCGTCACGGTCGACTGGGTCGTTCTGACCGCCGCCATCGTGGGCCTCGGCCTGGCCGTCATGGCCGTCGTGTCCGGCGGCATCGAGGAACTGTCGAACAACATCGGTCAGTCGCTGGCCGACACCGATCCGCTGGAGAACCCGTTCAACGGCAACCAGGTGTTCACGCAGAGCGAAGGCGGCGGCGGCTGAACAGCACCTGTCCCGACCTCGCATCGCATGAGGCTTTGGGCCGCCCGATCCGGGCGGCCCTTTTTTCTTGCGGACATGTTTCTTTGCCATTGTCGAAAAATTCCCCGTATTGAAACGGGATGATCCCCATTTGCGCACCGGCGATCAAAGTTTTGCCAGATTTCTCGGTGACAAGGGGCGTACCGATAGGTTGACGAGGTCTGTGTGGACCGCGCCGGCCTCCCCGCGCCGCAGATCGCCGAAGTGAGCAGCAACGTAAGGATTCCGAGATGCGTATCGTTTTTTTCATGGTCCTGATCGTGGGCGTCGGCCTTGCGGCCTTCGCCGTGTCGGTCGCCATGGACCGGTTCGACCAGTACCAGACCGCGCTCGACCAGCAGCGTGACGCGATCGTCCCCACGACCGATGTCTATGTCGTCACGCGCCAGGTGCGCTATGGCGACCCGATCCGGCCGGGCGACGTGCGCGCCATCCGCTGGCCGGCCGAGCACGTGCCCTTCGGCGCCTTCACCTCGTTGGAGGAGCTGTTCCCCTCCGACGGCGAGGAGCCGCGCATCGCGCTGCGCGTGATGGAAGCCGACGAGCCCATCCTGCTCTCCAAGGTCACCGCGCCGGGCGAGGATGCGGGCGTGGCCTCGCGGCTCGCCATCGGGCAGCGCGCCCTGGCGCTGCAGGTCGACGTGACCTCGGGCGTGTCCGGTTTCCTGCGGCCCGGCGACCGCGTCGATGTCTACTGGACCGGCACCGGCCGGCAGGGCGAGGCCGTCACGCGGCTGATCCGCTCGAACGTGCAGATCATCGCCATCGACCAGATCACCGACGAGGACCGCAACAATCCGATCCTCGCGCGCACGATCACGGTGACGGCCGAGCCCACGGATATCGCCGCCCTGACCCAGGCGCAGGCGAGCGGACGGCTGACGCTGGCGCTGGTGGGCGTGGGCGACGAGACCATCTCGGCCGGGGTCGAGGTCTCGACCCGCGACATCATCGGCGCCGAGGAAGTGGCCCAGACCGCCGCCCCCGAGGTCTGCACCGTGCGCGCCCGCCGCGGCGGCGATGTGGTCGTCACGCAGGTGCCCTGCACCAACTGACCCTGCCCGCAGA
>CAZGHJ010000333.1:0-2421 GCA_964525355.1 uncultured Roseicyclus sp. | reverse complement strand
CCGGTGTGGAAATAGCCGCCGCGGAACGCCTCCTTCGTGGCGCGCGGGTTCTTGTAATAGCCCTTCATCGTGGAATTGCCGCGCATCATGATTTCCCCCAGGGCGGCGCCGTCCATGGGGATCTGTTCCATGCGCTCGGGGTCCATGACGGTGATGTGGTCCATGTTGGGAAAGGCCACGCCTTGCCGGGCCTTCACGGCGGCGCGGGCCTCGCCCTCCAGATCGCCCCAGCGCGTCTCCTGCCAGGTGCATTCGGTGGCGGGCCCGTAGACCTCCGTGAGGCCGTAGACCTGCGTGACGTTGAAGCCCATGGTCTCGATCGCGGCGAGCGTGGCCGCGGCGGGCGGGGCGCCGGCGGTGAAGACCTCGACCAGGTGGTTGAAATCGCGCCGGTCTTCGGGCTTGGCGTTCACGATCATGTTCAGCACGATGGGCGCGCCGCCGAAATGGGTCACGCCCTCGTCGGCGATGGCGTCGTAGATGGCCTTCGCGGTGATGTCGCGGCAGCAGACGGTCGTGCCGCCGAGCGCGGGCATGGTCCAGACATGGCACCAGTTGTTGCAGTGAAAGAGCGGCACGATCGTGAGGTAGGTCGGATACAGCGTCATCCGCCAGGAGATCGGCGTGCCCATGGTGATCAGGTACGCGCCGCGGTGGTGGTAGACCACGCCCTTGGGGCGGCCGGTGGTGCCGGAGGTATAGTTGAGCGCGATGGATTCCCATTCGTCCTCGGGCATGACCCATTGAAAATCGTCGTCTCCCTCCGCCAGAAGCTGCTCGTAGGTGATGTGCCGGCCCGAGGCGTGGTAGCCCGCGGCCTCGTCGGGGACCTCCACGATCAGCGGCAGATCCTCGGCCTCCATCTCGTGGAGTGCGGCCTCGACGGTGCCGAGGAACTGCGTGTCCACCAGCGCGATCTTCGCCTCGCCATGGTCGAGGATGTAGGAGATCGTGCCCATGTCGAGCCTTGTGTTGATCGCGTTCAGGACGGCGCCGCAGGCGGGCACGCCGAAATGCGCCTCGACATGGGGGTGGGTGTTGGGCAGCACCGTCGCCACCACGTCGCCCGGGTTTATCCCGCGTTTCGAAAGGCTTGAGGCAAGCCGCGTGACGCGCGCGGCGTGTTCGGCATAGCTGCTGCGGAACGCGCCGTCGACGAGTGCGGTGCGCTCGGGGAAGACGCGGGCGGCACGGATCAGGTGGCTGAGCGGCGTCAGCGGCACGTAGTTCGCGGCCCGCTTTTCCAGTCCCGTCTCGTCTTTCATCCAGCCCATTCCGGCCCTCCCCAAGTCCGACATGTTGCGCAACAATCTTCACCAAGCCATGGCGGATCGCGCAAGAAAAGGGAAGCCGGCAATCGGCCCCGAACCGGGTTAACGACGCACCCCCGAGACGGGTTTCACGGGCGCGGAGCGACGTCCGGGGCAGGTACAATCGACGTACATATCGCGTACATCTGATGTACCGCCGTTTTTGCACAGAACTTCGATGGAATATGGTTAATCCGTGCGCGGGGTGGTCCCGGCGTGGCGCCCAGTCGGCCGCAGCACCGCGGGGGCGTGGCGCCCGCGCCATGGCGGCGCCGGTCGAGCAGCATGTGCCTCAAATTGATGCTTTCAGGTCGGGTCGCACCCTGTTAATGCGTTGTTAGACTTGCGCGGTCCGGTCACATAGGTGGCGGGTATTGAGCGTGAGCTATGAACGATTACGGAGAAAAGGCATGACCTTTAAATCGATTCTCGCGGCGGCCTCCACGGCGCTGCTTGTCACCAGCGGTTCGGCGATGGCCGCTGCTGTCGGAACCTTCAGCGGCGTTTTCAACGTCACGGCCGTCAATGTCACCAACCTCAACAGCGCGGAGTCGGAGGCGCGGCAGTCGAATTTCGACCTTGCGCTTGCCGGCAACCTGGGCGGAGCGGATTCGGACTCGGAGTCGTCGACGTTCACGTATGACGGCGTGCTGGACTTCGAAACCCGCAGCGGATCGTCCACGACCATCGCGCAGTTCCTTGACTCGGGCGACGGCACCCTGACCGGTTTCGACCGGCTTGGCTTCGGCGCATTGACGAACAGCAAGGGCAGCATCAGTTCCACACCCGGCACGGCCACCACGACCTTCTACCTGTTCGAGGCGCTCGCGCCTGGCTACTCGGCTGACGTGATCAATATCGGTCACGATGACGGTGTGCGGGTCTTCGCCGATGGCGTCGACATCGGTGGGCTTTTCGGTCCGAACTCGCTGCGGCAGACGAACGTCGACTTCACCGGCGGCAAGCTGGCCTTCCTCTATGTCTCGACCAACAGTGATCCGTCGATCTTCAAGGTCGACTCGGACGTGAGCATCGTTCCGCTTCCGGCCGCGGGCTGGATGCTGCTGGCCGGTGTTGCCGCGCTGGGCGCCGCAAAGCGCCGCCGCAAGGC
>CAZGHJ010000332.1:0-2451 GCA_964525355.1 uncultured Roseicyclus sp. | reverse complement strand
GCGTGCGCAGTTGACGCGGCCGTTCAAGCCGCCGATCTATGCCCCCGTGCCGAGCCCGCGTCCCGACCAGACCGCCGACCTGCCGATCGCGGAGGTCCTGCCCGCCCTCACCGGCGCGCTGGCCGCACATGGCCGCGCGGTCCTGCAGGCGCCGCCGGGCGCGGGCAAGACGACGGGCGTGCCGCTGGCGCTCCTGCAGGCGGGCGCGGAGGGCAAGATCCTCGTGCTGGAGCCCCGCCGCCTCGCCGCCCGCGGCGCGGCCGAGCGGATGGCCGAGATCCTGGGCGAGCCCTGCGGGGCGACCGTGGGCTACCGGATGCGCGGCGAGGCGAAAGTGTCCGACGCCACGCGGATCGAGGTGGTCACGGAAGGCATCCTGACGCGGATGATACAGGACGCGCCCGACCTGCCCGGCATCGGCACCGTCATCTTCGACGAGTTCCACGAACGCGCGCTGACCGCCGATCTGGGCCTTGCGCTGGCCTGGGAGGCGCGCACGGCGCTCCGGCCCGACCTGCGCATCCTCGTGATGTCCGCGACGCTCGACGCGGGGCCCGTGGCCGCGCTCATGGACGACGCGCCGCTGATCACGTCGGAGGGGCGCGCATACCCTGTCGAGACGATCTGGGTCGAGCGCGCGCCCGAGCCGCGCGGCTGGACCTCGGCCATGGCCGACCTGATCCTGCGCGCGCTTGAGGAGGCGCCGGGCGGCTGCCTCGCCTTCCTGCCCGGCGCGCCCGAGATCGCGCGGGTGTCTTCGCTCCTATCGGGGCGGCTGCCGGCGGACGTGGCGCTGCACCCGCTCCACGGCGGCCTGCCCTTCGCCACACAGCGCGCTGCCGTCCGGCCCGAGCCGAAGGGGACGCGCAAACTGGTGCTCGCCACCGCGATCGCGGAGACCTCGCTGACGATCGAGGATATCCGCATCGTCGTCGATGGCGGCCGCGCGCGGCGGGCGCGCTTCGACGCGGGCCGCGGCATGGGCGGGCTGGTGACCGAGCCCGTCAGCCGGGCCGAGGCCGACCAGCGACGCGGGCGAGCGGGGCGCGTGGCACCGGGGGTGTGCTACCGGCTCTGGACCCGGGCGCAAGACGGGGCGCGCGCGGCCTTCGCCCCGCCCGAGATCGAGGTGGCGGACCTTGCAGGGCTGGCGCTCGAGCTTGCCTGCTGGGGCGGGGCCGAGGGGCTGCGGTTGCTCACCCCGCCACCCGAGACGGCGCTTGCCGAGGCGCGGGGCCTGCTCGGCGGGCTCGGCGCGCTCGACGCCGCCGGCCGGGTAACCGACCACGGCCGCGCGATGGCGCGGCTGCCGCTCCACCCGCGGCTGGCGCATATGGTGCTGCGCGGCGGGCGCGGCGCAGCGCGGCTCGCGGCCCTTCTGTCCGAGCGCGATCCCATGCGCGGCCGGGGCGCAGACCTGACGCTGCGGCTCAGGGCGCTGGACGACCCCGGGGGTCTCGGCGCCGATGAAGGCACCGTCGCGCGGATCCGGCAGGAGGCGAAGCGGCTCCGGCGCTTCGAGGCGGGCGAGGATCTCGGCCCAGCTGCGCAGGCGGCGCTGGCCTATCCCGACCGGGTCGGGCTCAGGCGCAAGGGCGCGGCGCCGCGTTACCTGCTGTCGGGCGGAACCGGCGCGGCCTTGCCGGAGGACGACCCCCTTGGCGCATCGCGGCTGATCGTGGCCACGGATATGGAGGCCGCAGGACGCGAGGGGCGCATCCGGACCGCCATCACGCTGGGCGAGGCGGAGCTGCGCGCGGTCCATGGCGCGGCGATCGCCTGGCACGACACCTGCCACTGGGACCCGCGCACGCGCGCCATCCGCGCCCGGCGGCAGGATCGGTTCGGCGCGCTGGCGCTCGACGACCGCCGCTGGGACGACCCGCCCGACGCGGCGCTGGCCGAGGCCCGGGCCCAGGGCTTGCGCGACCTCGGGCTCGGCGCGCTGAACTGGACACGGGCCGCGCGGCTTCTGCGGGCGCGCATCGGCTACGCGCAGGTGCGCGACGTGTCGGACGCGGGCCTGATGGCGGCGCTGGAGGACTGGGCGATCCCCTTCATGTCCGGCATCCGCGACGCCGCCGGGTTCGGCCGGTTCGACCCCGAACCCGCCCTGCGCGCCTGGCTCGGATGGGACGCCATGGCCGAGGTCGACCGCCTCGCCCCGGCCCATTGGGAGACGCCACTCGGCCGCAGGCTCGCCATCGACTACGGCGGCGAGGTGCCAGAGATTTCCGTGCGCCTGCAGGAGGTTCTGGGCGAGACACGCCATCCCGTCATCGGCCCGGACCGGATCCCGGTGCGGCTCGTGCTGCTGTCGCCCGCGCAGCGCCCGATCCAGGTCACGACCGATCTGCCGGGGTTCTGGGCGGGATCCTACGCGGAGGTGCGCAAGGACATGCGCGCGCAATATCCCAGGCACCCCTGGCCCGAGAACCCGGCCGAGGCCGA
>CAZGHJ010000331.1:0-2475 GCA_964525355.1 uncultured Roseicyclus sp. | reverse complement strand
ACGTGCCCACCAAGATGGCCTATTTCCGCGCCGAGATCCTCGACGTGGCGTGACCGGCTGCGGCGCGCCCCATGGGCGCGGCCGGCGCCGGGTGACCTGGCGCGCGCCGGGGACGCTCGTCCGACGCGCTGGACCGGATGTCGCCATATGCGCCGTGCCCGGCGTTTGGACAGCCTCTCGCTTTTTGAGCAGCGAATCGGGCGCGCTATCTTTCGCGCGAGCGTTTTGTGCGGGGCCCGAGCCCGCGAGACGCTGTGACCCCGCCGCGAGCGCCAATGCCGGGCGCTCCCGGGAAGGTTGCGGCACCGACAGGACTGGACGGCACCTTCGCCTGGCCGCGCCGTCCGTCGAAGCATGGGACGTCAGAGCCGCCGCGTCGCGTTGCGACCGTTTCCTGTGCCGGTGTGCCCCCTCGTCCGCCTCTCGGTCGGCGCCTCAATCCGATTGCGACCAGTCGGGCTGGCGCTTGTCGAGGAAGGCGGAAATCCCTTCCCCCGTGTCGCGGTTGAGCATGTTCTCGACCATCACCGCACCGGTCAGGTCATAGGCCTGATCGAGCGGCAGGTCGATCTGGTCGTAGAAGGCGCGCTTGCCGATGCGCACGGCCGAGCCGAGCTTGCCGGCGATCTTGGCCGCGAGCGCCCCGGTCTCTTCGGCGAGGCGCTCGCGCGGGACGACGCGGTTCACGAGGCCAAGCTCACGGGCGCGGGGCGCGTCGACGAACTCGCCCGTGGTCAGCATCTCGAAGACCTGCTTGCGCGGCGCGTTGCGCGAGAGCGCGACCATGGGCGTGGAGCAGAACAGCCCGATATTCACGCCGTTGACGCCGAAGCGCGTGTCCTCGGCCGCGACCGCGAGATCGCAGGAGGCCACGAGCTGGCAGCCCGCCGCGGCGGCGACGCCGTGAACCTGCGCGATCACGGGCTGGGGCAGACGCTGGATCATCTGCATCATCGCGCCGCAGCGGTCGAAGAGGTCGCGCAGGCCCGCCGCGCCGCCATCGTTGGCCTGGCGCTTGGCACTGAGCTCCTTGAGGTCGTGGCCCGCGCAGAAGGCCTTGCCCGCGCCGCGGAGCACCACGACCCGGGTCGTCTCGCTGTCGCGGAACGCGGCGAAGGCCCCGGTCAGTTCGGCCAGCATGGCGTCCGACAGGGCGTTGAGATTGCCCGGTGAATTCAGCGTCAGGTAGCTGATCGCCCCTTCGTCCTCGCGCAGCAGCAATTCGTGATCCACCCCGGGTCCCTCCCTTGTCAGGCCTCGTGCCGGCGGGCAGGGTAACGGCAAAACGATACGGGGGAAACCGCGAAGACATGGCTCTTGAAATGGATGCGGAGGCGCTGACGCGCTTTCTGGAGGAGGAATTCCCGCAGACCGCGGGCGATTTCGTCATCGAGGATGTGCAGGAGATGGGCATCCGCGTGCGCATGCCGGCGGCCGAGCGGCATCTGCGTCCGGGCGGCACGGTGTCGGGGCCGTCGATGTTCGCGCTGGCGGATGTGTCGGTCTATCTCTCGGTGCTGGCGATGATCGGGCCGAAGGCGCTGGCGGTGACCACGAACTGCTCGGTCGACTTCATGCGCAAGCCGGCGGCGCGGACGGACCTGATCTGCGTCTGCCGGCTGCTGAAGCTCGGCCGGGTGCTGGCGGTGGGCGAGTGCCTGCTGTTCTCGGAAGGAACCGATGCGCCGGTGGCGCGGGCCTCGCTGACCTATTCGATTCCGCCGCGCGGGTGAGGCCGGGGGTGCGATTATTCGTACGAATAATCGCAGGCGATCGCGCGGGCCTCAGGGGATGAGGCGGCTGACATAGGGGGGGAGGGCGAAGGCGGCGCGGTGGATCTCGGGCGTGTAGTAGTCGGTTGCGATCCCGGCCGCGGCGACGCGCTGCGCGAGGGTCTCGGCACTCACCCCCCGCGCGGTGCCGTCGGTGCCCCAGCCGAAGGCCATGGGACCGCCGGCATAGGTCGGCACGGTCGCGAGGTAGCAGGTGGCGTCGGCAAAGAGGCTCTGGAAGGCCCGCATCGTGCCGGTCAGTTCCGCACCCTGCAGGAAGGGTACGCCGTTCTGGGTCACGAGGATGCCGCCGGGGGCGAGCCGCCGCCTGGCATGACCATAGAAACTCTCGGTGAAGAGCACCTCGCCCGGGCCCACGGGGTCGGTGGAATCGACGATGATCACGTCGTAGAGATCCCCCGGCGCGGCCATGAAGGCCGCCCCGTCGCCGATGACGAGGTCGAGCCGCGGGTCGTCGAAGGCGCTGGCCGAGATGCCCGGCAGGTATTCCCGGCAGAATTCGACCACGCCGGCATCGATCTCGACCATGGTCACATGGGCAACACTGTCGTGCTTGAGAACCTCGCGCGCCATGCCGCCGTCGCCGCCGCCGATGATGAGCACGCGCCGCGCGGCCCCATGGGCGAAGATCGGCACATGGGTCAGCATCTCGTGATAGATGAAATTGTCGGCCTCGGTCACC
>CAZGHJ010000330.1:0-2475 GCA_964525355.1 uncultured Roseicyclus sp. | reverse complement strand
ATCGCGATGTGGTCGGGGCCGCGCAACCTGTCGACGGCGATGATGTATGCCTTCGCGGCGCGCGGCGATTGCGCGGTGATGGACGAGCCCTTCTACGCCGCGTGGCTGAAGGCGACCGGCGCCGCGCATCCCATGGCCGCGGAGGTTCTGGCCGCCCACGAGGCCGATCCCGCGCGCGTGGCCGAGGCGCTTTCCGCGCCGCCGCCCGGCGGGCAGCCGCATCTCTACATGAAGCACATGCCCCATCACATGCTGGCCGGGTTTCCGCTGGACTGGGCCGAGGGCTGCGTTCATGCGCACCTGATCCGGCACCCTGCGCGCGTGCTTGCAAGCTACGGCGCGAAGCGGGCCGAGGTCACATTCGAGGAGATCGGCTATGCCCAGCAGGCGGATTTCTTCGACCGCTTTCCGGGGCCGGTGATCGACGGCACCGACATCCGCCGCGACCCGGACGCCATGCTGCGTCTGTTCTGCGCCGAGATCGGCCTGCCCTTCAGCGCGGCGATGCTGTCCTGGGACGCGGGGCCGAAGCCCTTCGACGGTGCGTGGGCGCCGCACTGGTACGGCGCGGTCCACCGCTCCACCGGTTTCGCGCCGCCCGAAGGCGCGCTGCCACCCGTGGCGCCCGACCATGCCGGGCTTTACGCGCGGGCGCTGCCGATCTACGAGGCGCTGGCCGACCGGGCGATCCGGCCTTGAAGCCCGGCGGGCCTTCTGCAAGCTTCCCGCCAAACCCCTGTTGCACTGGAACATCGGCATGACCGCGCCTCTCGAACATCTGCGTATCGAAAGCCCCGATGCCCCCGCCGAGCGGCGCTTCACCGATGCGGGCGAGGCCGTCTCCTGCCTGATCGAGCTTTACGAGGCGGCGACGGGCTATCTGCGCGCGCGTTTCGGCGAGGTCGTGGCCGAGGCCAAGGCGCCGCCCGTCCGCTATCGCGCCTATTACCCCGAGATCCGCATCACCACGACCACCTATGGCCAGGTCGACACGCGGCTGGCCTTCGGGCATGTGGCCGAGCCCGGCACCTACTCGACCACGGTGACGCGGCCGGACCTTTTCCGGCACTACCTGACGCAGCAGATCGGGCTTCTGATCCAGAACCACGGCGTGCCGGTCTATGTGGGCCCCTCCACCACGCCCATCCCGGTGCATTTCGCCGTGCTGAACGACGCCGACGTGCAGGTGCCGCAGGAAGGCGCGATGACCTTCCCGCTGCGCGACGCCTTCGACGTGCCGGACCTGCAATCGACCCATGACGACATCGTCAACGGCTTCGGCTTCACGCATGAGGACGGCTCGGGGGCGCTGGCGCCCTTCACCGCGCAGCGCATCGACTATTCGCTGGCGCGGCTTGCCCATTACACCGCGACCCTGCCCGAGCATTTCCAGAACCACGTCCTGTTCACGAACTACCAGTTCTACATGGACGAGTTCGTGGGTTTCGCGCGCAAGGCGCTGGCCGATCCGAACAGCGGCTACAAGGCGCTGGTGGGGCCCGGCAACGACGTGATCACCGACCCCGACGCGGCGCTGAACCCGCCCGCGAAGCTGCCGCAGATGCCGACCTATCACCTGACGCGCGAGGGGGGCGCGGGCATCACGCTGGTCAATATCGGCGTCGGTCCCTCGAACGCCAAGACGGCGACGGACCACATCGCGGTGCTGCGCCCCCATGCCTGGCTGATGGTCGGCCATTGCGCGGGCCTGAGGAACACCCAGAGCCTGGGCGATTACGTTCTGGCGCACGCCTATCTGCGCGAGGACCGGGTGCTGGACGACGACCTGCCCGTCTGGGTGCCGATCCCGGCGCTGGCCGAGGTGCAGATCGCGCTGGAGGAGGCCGTGTCGGACGTGGCCGAGGTCTCGGGCTACGACCTGAAGCGGATCATGCGCACGGGCACCGTGGCCAGCGTCGACAACCGCAACTGGGAGTTGCGCGACCACAAGGGGCCCGTGCAGCGCCTGAGCCAGAGCCGGGCCGTCGCGCTGGACATGGAAAGTGCGACGATCGCGGCCAACGGGTTCCGCTTCCGGGTGCCCTACGGCACGCTTCTGTGCGTGTCGGACAAGCCGCTCCACGGCGAGTTGAAGCTGCCGGGCATGGCCTCGGACTTCTACCGGGCGCAGGTTTCCCGCCATCTGCTGATCGGAATTCGCACCATGGAGAAGCTGCGCGAGATGCCGCTGGAGCGCCTCCATAGCCGGAAATTGCGCTCTTTCGAGGAGACAGCGTTCCTCTGAGGCCACAAAATCGGCAGAAAAGCGCCCCATAGCCCATGTTTTTCGGGCTTTCGCGCCTACGAAGCGTTGTATGGGCCTACAACATTCGGTTACTTTCGCGCCGACGGGCCCAAGGGCTCGGGCAGTATCAGGAGAGACAACATGGCACAAAAACCCATGACCAAGACGCAACTCGTCGCCGCACTGGCCGAGGAGATGGGCAGCGACAAGAAGACGGCAGGGGCGGCGCT
>CAZGHJ010000329.1:0-2493 GCA_964525355.1 uncultured Roseicyclus sp. | reverse complement strand
GTCAGGCCCAGCATGTTCCAGTTCTGCATGCCGCCGCGATAGTAGCTGATATTCTCCGCCGGAAAGCCCGCCTCGATCATGTTGCGCGCCGCGGTGGGGGACTGGCCGCACCAGGGACCGTTGCAGAACAGGACCACCTGCGGCAGGTCGCCTTCGCAGATCCAGCCGTCGAAATCGATCTCGCAGCCCAGATCGCCCAGCCGGTTGGCCGCCTCGGTATAGGGAACCGAAATCGCGCCGGGGATCGTGCCGGCCTCGTATTCGGGACGGATGCGCCCGTCGATGACCAGCGTGTTCTCGTCCTGGAGCGCGGCCAGCACCTCAAGCTCGCCCACGGGCGTCACACCCGGCGCGGGCACCATCGGCTGGATGCAGAACATAGGGCAGGGCCGCGAGGTCAGGGTCCAGTCCTCGTCAAGCCGGGCCTCGTTGTCCTGCTCGCGCATGATCTCGACCGGGCCGGCCGCGGTGTCGACCGTGACCGACATCATGTCCGGGGTCAGGCCAACCGGCTCGGCCAGGGCGGGCGCCGCCATGAGCGCCAGGATCGCGACCGGTGTCAGTGCATGTCTCATCGTCATCCTCCCGTGATCGATGACCCGATGCTCGGCGCAAAGCCCCCCGCGCGTCAATCCCGTCATCGTCGCACCCGCCCTTGCCCTCGCCCCGTGGCGCCCCAAGTGCTGGCCATGCGCCTCCGCCTCGCCCTTGTTGCCGCCGCCCTGATCCAGCCCGCCGCCGCCCACGCGTGGGAGGCTGGCGTCGAGGGGCGGCTCTGCACGCTGGCGCATGCCGACGAGATGTCCGAAGTCCGGCTGACCTACGACCCGGCGGGGCCGGAATACACCATCTCGATCCGCCGGGCCGCGCCCTGGCCGCAGGCACCGGTCTTCGCGATCGAATTCACGGGCGGCCAGGGGGCCCGGATCGTCACCACGCGCCATGTCCTGTCGGAGGATGGCCGCAGCCTGACCGTGGCCGACCGGGGCTTTGGCAACGTGCTGGACGGGCTGGCCTTCAACGCAAAGGCGCGGGCGGTGACGGGCGAGGCGAGCGTGACCATCGACCTGACCGGCGCCGCCCCCGAGGTCGAGGCGTTCCGCGCCTGCGGCACCGCGCCCGCGGTCTGAGCGCCGCCACTCAGGGCGCGGGCACCAGCGCGTAGCCCACGCCCCGGACCGTCCGGATCGGATCGCAGCCCAGCGCCGCGCTCACATGGCGGCGCGCGCGGCTGATCCGGGTGTCGATGGCGCGGATGTCATTGCCGGAGCCCTGTCCGAAGACCAGCCGATGCAGCGTCTCCCGGTCCCAGACCCGCGCTGGATCGTCCATCATCGCCCCCAGCACGCACAGAAGCTCCCGCCGCAGCGAGACCGGCCGCCCCCGCACCGAGAAGGTCATGCAGGCCTCGTCCAGCGTGAGATCGCCCCAGGACCGGCGCCCGGTCAGCGCCTGTGGCCGGCAGCGCCGGATCAGCGCGCGCAGCCGCAGCGCGACCGCCTCCGGCGTCTGCCCCTCCTCCAGATGGTCGAGCATGATCGTGTCCGGCAATGCCGCGCCCCCGTCGAGCGGCCCGACGCTGGCCAGGGCCAGGGCGGCCCCCCGCGCGGCGGCGGCGAGGTCGGACAGAAGATGCGGCCCCGTCTCGGGGCCCGCCACGAGGACGTAATCCGGCCGGGAGCCCGCGACATGGGCGATGAAAAGCTCGGCCCGGTCGACGACCGTCAATCCGCCCAGCATGGCCCCGTGCCGGTCGAGAAAGGGCGACAGCCCCGCCTGGAACCCTGCCGCGAAGCCGCGCATGCCAAGCCAGGCCTGCGCCGCGTCGGCCCCCGTGGCCGGATCCGCCGCTTCAGCCAAGGGCGTAGCCGGCGCCCCGCACCGTGCGGATCGGATCGCCCGCATCCGAAGCCCGGAGCGCCTTGCGCAGCCGTCCCACATGCACGTCGACGGTGCGGCTGTCGACGTAGATGTCGCGGCCCCAGACGCGGTCGAGCAGCTGCTCGCGGCTCCAGACCCGGCCGGGGCGTTCCATGAAGGCGGTCAGCAGGCGGAACTCGGTCGGCCCGAGGCTGAGGCTCACGCCGTCGCGAAACACGCGGTGCTCGGCGAGATCCACGACGATGTCCTGAAACTCCAGCCGCTCGCCCACCGAGGCCGGACGGATGCGGCGCAGCTGCGTCCTGAGCCGGGCCAGAAGCTCGGCCACCGAATAGGGCTTGACCACGTAGTCGTCCGCCCCGGTCTCGAGGCCGCGGACCTTGTCGGTCTCCTCGGACCGGGCAGAGAGCATGATGACGGGAATGCGCGCGGTGTCCGTCGACATCTTCAGTTGACGGCAGACCTCGATGCCCGAGACATTGGGCAGCATCCAGTCGAGGATGATGACGTCGGGCGGCGTCTCGCGCACGACGACGAGCGCTTCGTCGCCGGCCTCGGCCGTCACCACGTCATAGCCTTCGGCGCGGATGTTGTAGGCCAGAACCTCGCGCT
>CAZGHJ010000328.1:0-2497 GCA_964525355.1 uncultured Roseicyclus sp. | reverse complement strand
CCGGGCGGGAATTGCCTCGTCTGCTTCGAGCCCCACGCCATCCAGAACGTCCGGCTTGGCGCGTCTTGGGATCTTGTTTGGGATGGGACGCCGCACTACTCGCTTACGGCCGTCGGCTGACGCCTTGCGGCGCAAGCGCTTTTTTGGCGGGGTCCGAAGACATGAAACCGGCAAACGGCAACAGGCTGGACGTCACGCACTTGAAGTCATGTGACCATCAGTTGTTCTTTGAGGCTTTGGACTGTCCGCCCTCACCTACGGACGCACTACAAGCAGCATTTCGCCGGACGAAAAAGAGGTCATTCCGGCGAAACACATGGCTTCCAACCATGGACTGCGTCCACCGGTCTTCAGGGGTTGCCATAGACGCGCTGAGGACGGCGACGTCTCTGCCCCAAGAGACCACTATAGTTTTCTTCGATGAGGTTGCTTTTCCAGCGTTATGGACGCTCCAATATCACCATTTCCAAAGACCTGAGGGCGTAACCCCAAGTGGTGGGACATCTGAAGACGTGGGTTTGAGAGACGGCGGCGACTTGCGGTGGTTGCCGAATGTGGATGTGGGCACCTTCTGGCGTCCCGCCGGGACCAGGCCTTGGTCCTCCGGACTGGAGCCTACCTTTGCAGTCTCCCCCCCATGCAGGCAACAATCCTTGACGGGAGAACGGACGCGGGATCACTTCTTCCTGTCGATCCACCTCGATAGCCGCCCGTTGTTCTGGATGCGCTTATCCGTGATCGGGCGCGGCGGTTCAGGTGCTGAACCCCTACACGTAATCTTGGTCGTTAGAGCGCGTCGCGTTCATTCGCATTCACGCGCCGCTCTCTAACCTTCTGATTTCGCATGCCCGGGGAGCGCAAAACCGGTTCCCACTTTTGCGCGACATGCTCTAGCCTTGCCTTACGCTTCAGAGAGCAAGCGATGATCCGCCGTGCGGCGGTTCGGACGACACATGGCAGAGTTCACCCCATCCCTTGCAGAATATCCAGAATATACGTATATTCTGCACAAATGGAGACCCAGATCATGCAAGAGCTTCCCGAGTTCAAGGCGGCCGACCTGACGCGGCACACAAGTGACCTGTTCGACGCGGCCATTCGCTCGCCGATCGCGATCACCAAACACCGCAAGCCGAAATTCGTGCTGATGAGCATGGACCAGTACCAGCAACTCGCGCGGGGGGCCACCCAACAGGCTCACATGATCGACGAGATGCCAGAGGATCTCAAGGCGCTGATGATAGAGGGGCTCGAGCGGGACTTGACGCGGGCCGATGACTAAGCCTGCCGCTGGAGAGGTTTTCCGCTATCCGTTTCTGTGGAAACGCGAACAGATGGAGGGCGAGACCGAGGGCCGCAAGACACGGCCTGTTTGTATCGCCGTCACTGTCGCCAAGTCCGATAACGAGACCGTTGTGTTCATCCTGCCGATCACGACACAGTCGCCTTTGGCCTCGCGCAAGTTTATCGAGGTGCCACAGATCGAGTCGCAGCGCGTGGGGTTAGAGACCCATGTCCGCAAATGGGTCATGCTGGACGAGATCAACACCGATATTCTGGAGCGGTCCTATGTCTGGGAGGACCGCACGCCCATCGGCACGTTTAGCTCCGTCTTCACATCCAAGATCCAGTCCAGCCTGATTGCGCTCGCCAAGTCGGGCGGGGCATCCGTGGTCGATCGGCTGAAGTAGTCTGTATCAAGGCAGAGTCTGCCCAGAATCATCTGTTCCCGTCGATCCACTTCGACATGAGCCCCTTGTCGCGGAAGCATTCGTCCGGGACGGCGCGCCGTTTGATGCGCGCGAGCTTTTCCGCGAAAGCCACCTGCTTCGCTGTCGGCATCCGGTCCATGTCGGATACCGGTTTCAGCTGGGCCTGCGCCTCGATCCAGGCGCTCAAGGACCGGCGGTCCTGCTGAACCTCCCAGGGCAGGAGGGTCTGGTTGCGCAGGGCGAGCGACCGAGCATAGGCGATCTGCTTGGGCGTCGCAGGCAGGTTGTATGTGGCGCTGTCCATCGGGAGACCCCCTTTCTGGCTTGGCCTTCAATGTAGAACATAAAAAGAACAAAATCAAGTTGAGCCTCTGGGACGCGTCGGTTCGAGAGGAAGAGATGGGCGGGGGAAGATCAGGCCTGAGGGTGCCCGAGAGAGGGCGTCCAGGCCTGTCCCTGTTCCTCATTCCGGAGTTTCCCGATGACCTATCTCGCGCCTGTTGCGCCTCCCGTTCCTGTCCCGTCTCGCGATCCCGCGCCTGCGATCCTCGCCGTCGCCGAGGCGCTGCAGCCCGATCTGGCGAAGGGCTTCCAGATCGACGCGCTGCGTCTGCGGCTCGAGATGGAGCGCGCCTTCGGCGGCTCCGATGCCGATGGCACCTGGGACTGGAAGCTCGCCTATGAGGCGGGCGAGGTGGCGCTCGTCCTCTTCCTGCGGAAATTCGGCCGCGCGCTTCTGGCCCGGGCCGGCTCGCCTTCTGCCCTGCTGCCTATCCTTGCCAAGG
>CAZGHJ010000327.1:0-2505 GCA_964525355.1 uncultured Roseicyclus sp. | reverse complement strand
AATAACGAGCCCTACAAGGTGGAACTCGTCGGCATGATCCCCGAGGATCAGCCGATCCGCATGTACTGGCACGGCCATTGGCAGGATCTGTGCCGCGGCCCGCACCTGCAGCACACGGGCCAGCTGCCCGCCGACGCGTTCAAGCTGATGAAGGTCGCCGGCGCCTACTGGCGGGGGGATTCGACCCGGCCCATGCTCCAGCGGATCTACGGCGTGGGCTTCCAGAACCGCCAGCAGCTGAAGGATTACCTCACCTTCCTCGAGGAGGCCGAGAAGCGCGACCACCGCCGTTTGGGCCGCGAGATGGAGCTGTTCCATTTCCAGGAGGAAGCGCCGGGCATGGTCTTCTGGCACCCCAACGGCTGGACGATCTACCGCGCGCTCGAGGACTACATGCGCCGCAAGCTCGACCGCGCGGGCTATCGCGAGATCCGCACGCCCCAGGTCGTGGACCGCAAGCTCTGGGAGGCCTCGGGCCACTGGGACAAGTACCGCGAGAACATGTTCACGACCGAGATCGACGAGGAACATGCCAACGAGAAGCGGACGAACGCGCTCAAGCCGATGAACTGCCCCTGCCACGTGCAGATCTTCAACCAGGGCCTGAAGTCCTACCGTGACCTGCCGCTGCGCCTGGCCGAGTTCGGCTCCTGCCACCGCTACGAGGCCCATGGCGCGCTGCACGGTCTGATGCGGGTGCGCGGCTTCACCCAGGACGACGCGCATATCTTCTGCACCGAGGACCAGATCGAGGCCGAATGCGCCGCCTTCATCGCGCTTCTGTCGGATATCTACGAGGACGCGGGGTTTGCCAGTTTCGACATCAAGCTGTCCACGCGCCCCGAGGTCCGCGTGGGCTCGGACGAGATCTGGGACAAGGCGGAGAGCGCGCTGGAAAAGGCGATCCTGTCGGTTCGCAACGACTACGAGATCGACCCCGGCGAAGGGGCCTTCTATGGCCCGAAGCTGGACTTCAAGCTGACCGACGCCATCGGCCGCGAATGGCAATGCGGCACGTTCCAGGCCGACTTCAACCTGCCCGAACGGCTCGATGCGACCTATATCGGCCCCGATGGCGAGAAGCATCGCCCGGTGATGCTCCACCGCGCGATCCTGGGCTCCTTCGAGCGCTTCATCGGCATCATGATCGAGAACTACGCGGGCAAGCTGCCCTTCTGGCTCGCGCCCCGGCAGGTGGTCGTGGCCTCCATCGTGTCGGAGGCCGACGATTTCGTGCACGAGGCCGTCGCGAGGCTGACGGATGCGGGCCTGCGCGCGGAGGCGGACGTGCGCAACGAGAAGATCAACTACAAGGTCCGCGAGCATTCCGTGGGCAAGGTGCCGGTGATCCTCGCCGTGGGCCGCAAGGAGGTGGAGGACGGCACCGTGACCGTGCGGCGGCTGGGCGAAAAGCAGACGAAGGTCATGCCGCTCGCCGACCTCGTGGCCGAGCTTTCCGCCGAGGCCGTCCCGCCGGACCTGCGCTAGACGCGCCCGGCAGCCTCGGGGCGCGACTGCGAATATTCGTACGAATATTCGCACATGTCAGCCCTCCGGACGGTCGTGCCGCGCAGACCACCCCTTGGCCGGCGTCGTCAGCCACACGCGCAGCCGCCGTTCATCCCCCCTGTCGAACGGTGTCTGCGCGGTGATCGAGACCGGGGCGGAGGTCACGGAGCCGGCAGCGGTGTCGGGCCTGTCGTCTTCGACAACCGGAAGGGGGTCCACCGCCACCGATCTCGGTCCCTGGCGGCTCGGCGGCCGGCGCGAGAGCCAGCGCGTCTTCCCTGCGCTCGGCGTCCTGCCCACAACCGAACATCCGAGCGATGCCGGGGCCGCCGCGCTGCCCGACGCCGAGATCGCGGCGGGCTGAGCCCTTCAGGCCAATTCCAGTGCCGAACAGATGTCGTCGGCCACCGCCACGTTCCAGTCCCTGGGCAAGGTCGCGGCGAAATCCCGCGCCGCGCCGCCCCCCAACACCACGCGCACGCGGTAGGGCAGGTCGTACAGTTCCGATATGAGGCCGTGGATCTGGTGCGCTCGGTCCAGTCGGCTCAGGCTCAGCCCCACGGTCCGGGGCCGGATGCGCCGCGCGCGCTCCAGCACGTCCTGCGCCGAGGTGTCCAGCATCAGCGTCACCTGCCAGTCCGCCTGCCGGAACGCCTCGGCCGCCAGGATAAGGCCGAGATTGTGCGCCTGCCCCGGCAGCGTCACGAAGAGCGCCTGGCGCTGTGTCCGGTCGATCGCGAGCGGCACATGCCGCTGGGCATGGCTCTGGCTCAGTCGCAGGATCTGCCCCACCGCGATGGACACGTCGGCGAAGGAGACGAGATCGGCCTGCCACCGCGCCCCGACCCGGCGCGCCGCCGCACTGAGAATGCCGTCGGCCAGCTTGGCATACCCCGCCCGGCCCGCCAGCACCGAACTCAGGAGCCGATCCGCCGCCTCCGCGTCATTCGAACACAAGACCGTGCAGAACGCGTCGAGACACGCGTCGGACACGGG
>CAZGHJ010000326.1:0-2541 GCA_964525355.1 uncultured Roseicyclus sp. | reverse complement strand
AAGGTGTCGTTCGAGGACTGGCCCATGTTGCAATGGTCGTTCGGATGCACCGGGTCCTTCGAGCCGATCTCGCCGCCGAGCATCTCGATGGCGCGGTTGGCGATGACCTCGTTGGCGTTCATGTTCGACTGGGTGCCGGAGCCGGTCTGCCAGACGACGAGCGGAAAATTGTCGTCGAGCCGGCCGTCGATGACCTCCTGTGCTGCGGCGATGATGGCGTCGGCCAGGCGCGCGTCGAGCTTGCCGCTTTCCCTGTTGGCCTCGGCACAGGCGCGCTTGATGACGCCCAAGGCACGCACGATGGCCACGGGCTGTTTCTCCCAGCCGATGGGGAAGTTCCGGATCGAACGCTGGGTCTGCGCGCCCCAGTACTTGTCTGCAGGCACCTCGAGGGGGCCGAAACTGTCGGATTCGGTTCTGGTGGCGGTCATTCTCGTCCCTCCCGGTCTTGGTTTTGCTGACCGGGGCAGTAGCGCGCGGCCGCGGGCGTCGCAATGGTCCGGATTGGCGCGCGCCGGTCGGATGCGGGCGCTGTGCGAATTTTCGTACGAAAATTCGGGGCCGCCCGCGGCATGTCAGGGGCTGGGTCGTGTGAAACGATAGACCCGCGCAGGCGGCAGGTTGCCCCAGATCTTGCCGCTACGCGTCCATGTCAGGCCCAGTTCGTCGCGTACCGCACGCGCCACGGGCGGTTTGGGGCCATAGGTGAACTGCACGTAACTCCCGCCGGGCGTGACGCGCTCGAAGGTGCCGCCGAGGATGTCGCGCTGCAACGCCAGCGGCATCGACAGGAGCGGCAGGCCCGAGACGACGGCCTGCGCCCCCTCCACCGGCAGCTTGCCGACGTCTCCCGCGCTGATCTGGTAGACGTTGAGCCCGGGAAATCGCGCGCGCAGGCGTGCGCAGAAATCCGGGTTCATCTCGATGGCGTGCAGATCCTCCGCCCGGACGCCGCGGGCGAGGATGGCTTGCGTGATCCGGCCCGTTCCGGCGCCAAGCTCGACCACCGGCCCCTTGGCGGGCTCGATGCCGGCTGCCATTTCCGTCGACAGCGCTCGGGAGGAAGGGGCGAGCGCCACCACCTCGTGGGGTTTTCTCAGAAGCTGCCCCATGAAGAGCGCGAAATCCGATTGCGGCATGAGCCCCCGGTCCGTGACATTGAAAGCGGGATCATGGCGCATTGCACGGGTCCGCGGGCAAGTGCAACCGTCGGACCGGCCGCGGTGATTTCAGTGATTGCGCCGGAACGTGTCGAGGCTGACCACCTCGGCGTCACGTCCTGGCGCAGGACCGTCCTCGACCTCCCTCTCGGGCGCATGGTCGCCATCGTCGTCGCCGCCATCGCCCGGACCGTCCGAGGGCGGCGCCGTCTCGAAGCGCAGGCCGAACTCGACAGACGGGTCGACGAAGGTCAGGATCGCATCGAACGGCACGCGCAGCCGCTCGGGGCTGTCGCCGAAGTTGAGCGTGACGAAAAAGCCGTCCTCGTCCACCTCGAGATCGTCGTACCAGTGCTGGATCACGATCGTCATTTCCTCGGGATAGCGCTCGTTCAGGGTGGGCGCGATCTCGACCCCGTCATGGCGCGTGTCGAAGGTGATGAAGAAATGATGGTCGCCCGGCAGGCCGTCGCGGGCCACGTCTGCGAGAACCCGCTGGATCAGCCCGCGCATCGCATGATGCATGAGCCGTCCGTAGGCGATGGTGTCGGGCGTGTCGGACATTGCACTCCGGTGAGGTTGGTTGCACTGGAGCCCACCATAAGAGATTCGCGGCGATTTGAAAGACGGCGCTGAAATGCGATGGGGGCGCGCGTCCCGCAGCGCCGATCTCCGGCACCTCAGGTGTTGGCCAGCAGGAGCCAGGAGGCGAGCGCGGCCTCGGAGGCGAAGAAGGTCCAGGCCTGGCGCGAGCCGGCCTTGTCGCGGAAGATCGCGGTGACGCGGCCCACGGCGGCGCCGGCATAGGCGATGCCCACCACGACCCAGCCGAGCGGTTCGTTGAGGTAGATCGCGCCGAGGCCGAGCCCCACGAAGAGGCAGCCCGAGACGGCCGACACCTCGGTATAAGCCATGTTGGTCGGCCCCGCGACCATGTCGAGTTGCTGCATTGTCCAGCGCGGCGCAAGCCAGCCCAGAAGACCCAGGCCTACCGTCAGCAGGCCGACGACGATGTTGATCATGTCCACAAGCGTCAATGCGCTCAGCATGGTGCTCTCCAAGAAGGGGTTTATCCTTGAACGCAGGCGCGGCCCGTTTGGATCATTTTCAGATGAAAAAACGTGCCGCTCCGTGACGGCGGGCAGGGTGCGGACGGGGCCTTCGAGGAGAAAATGCAGGCTTCTGTTGCCAGGTGCCTGCGAACCCCGCCTTACCTTGCTAGAGGCAAGGACTTAGATTTCGGTCTTCGCACCGCTTACGCGGCGAGAGCGACCGGAGCACGATTGTCGTTGGCAATTATGCTTTACGGACCGATAACGGTGGTACCTCACCGGGACAAAGCCACGTCTTTACACGTTCGTCGATCCTGTTTCGGCCCCAT
>CAZGHJ010000325.1:0-2550 GCA_964525355.1 uncultured Roseicyclus sp. | reverse complement strand
GTGGCGAAGGGCGCGTATTCCATGATCGGCGACATGCGGCAGACGAGGAAGACGCCCGCCGTGACCATGGTCGCGGCATGGATCAGCGCCGAGACGGGCGTGGGCCCCTCCATCGCGTCGGGCAGCCAGGTGTGCAGGAACAGCTGCGCCGATTTTCCCATCGCGCCGATGAAGAGCAACATGGCGATGGTGTTGGCGGCGTTCACCTCGTAGCCGAGGAAGGGGAAGGTGGTCTCCATCAGCTCGGGGCCGAGGCCAAGGATCACGTCGAACTGGATGGAGTCGGCCATCCAGAAGAGCGCGAAGATGCCGAGCAGGAAGCCGAAATCGCCCACGCGGTTGACGATGAAGGCCTTCATCGCGGCGGCCCCGGCGGAGGGCTTGCGGTAGTAGAACCCGATCAGGAGATAGGAGGCGACGCCCACGCCCTCCCAGCCGAAGAAGAGCTGGAGGAGGTTGTCGGCGGTGACCAGCATCAGCATGGCGAAGGTGAAGAACGAGAGATAGGCGAAGAAGCGGGGCCGGTAGCTCTCGCCCTCCTTGAAGTTCTCGTCATGGGCCATGTAGCCGAAGGAATAGAGATGCACGAGCGCCGAGACGGTCGTGATCACGATGAGCATGATCGCCGTCAGCCGGTCGACGCGGATCGCCCAGTCGGTGAAGAAGGTGCCGCTCTCGATGAAGCGGAAGAGGCTGACCGTGTAGGTCTCGCCGTCGAAGCCGAGAAAGACGATCCAGCTGAGGAGCGCGGAGAGGAACAGGAGCCCCGTGGCGATGACGCAGGCCGCCTGCTCGCCGATCAGCCGCCAGGAGAAGCCGCAGATGAGCGCACCGACGAGCGGGGCGAAGAGGAGGAGGGTTTCCATGTGCCTCAGCCCTTCATGTTCGAGACGTCTTCCACCGCGATCGTGCCGCGGTTCCGGAAGAAGCAGACGAGGATGGCAAGACCGATCGCGGCCTCGGCGGCGGCGACGGTGAGGATGAAGAGCGTGAAGACCTGCCCCGTCAGGTCGCCGAGATAGGAGGAAAAGGCCACGAGGTTGATGTTGACCGCAAGCAACATGAGTTCGATCGACATCAGGATGATGATGACGTTCTTGCGGTTCAGGAAGATCCCGAAGATGCCGATGACGAAGAGCGCGGCGGCCACCGTCAGATAATGTTCAAGACCGATCGTCATCTCGTCCCTCCGGGGGCTGCGCCCCCATGGTCTCGCGCCGCGCTTCGTCGCGGTCGTCATTCGAATTTTCGTACGAAAATTCGCAGCTGCGATTATTCGTACGAATAATCGGGAAAGCGCCCCTCGCTAGAGGCCCTGCCCCGGCTTCACGTCCTTCAGTTCCATCGCCTTCGCGGGGTCGCGATACATCTGCGCCAGGACGTCCTGCCGCTTGATGTCCGCCCGGTGGCGCAGCGTCAGCACGATGGCGCCCACCATGGCCACCAGCAGGATCAGCCCCGAGAGCTGGAACATCAGGAAATACTGGTCGTAGAGAATGAGCCCCAGCGCCTGCGTGTTATGCGCCTCCTGAAGCGGCGGCGTGGGGTTGCCCAGCCGCGCGTCGATGCCCTCCGAAAACGTCCAGCTTCCATAGGCGAGCGCCAGTTGCATCAGGAGCACGACCCCGATCAGCCCTGCCACCGGCATGTATTTCGCCATCTCCGCCTTCAGGCCCGCGAAATCCACGTCGAGCATCATCACGACGAAGAGGAACAGCACAGCCACCGCGCCCACATAGACGATGATCAGAAGCATCGCGACGAATTCCGCGCCCAGCAGCACGAAGAGACCGGCCGAGGAAAGAAACGCCAGGATCAGCCACAGGACCGAGTGGACCGGGTTGCGCGCCGTGACGGTCAGAAGCCCGCCCACCACGACCGAGACCGCGAAGAGGTAGAAGGTGAAATCCGCGACGCTCATCTCAACCCTCCTCGGCCCCGTCGATGGCGTCCTTGGCCAGTTCCATCGCCTTGTTCATCGCCGGCACGCCCCCGAAAAGTGCGGCCATGCCGATGGCCTCCGCGATCTCCTGCTTGGTGGCGCCCGCCTCCAGCGCGTGGCGCACGGTCAGGCGGATCTGCGCCTCGGCGACCGCTCCTTGTATCGTCAACCCCTGCAGAGTCAGCAGAAGCCGCGTCTTGGCATCCAGCCCCTCGGGGTTGAACTGCTTGCCCCAGAAGGCCTCGAGCATCTCCGCCGGAACGGTCGGCCAGAGCTTGTCCATGGAGGCCGCGTTGAACTGCGCCATGGCCGGGTTCACCGCCTTGACCCAGCTTTCCGTCATCTCCTGGGTCTGGCGCATCAGCGCCTCGAACGGGTTCTGCTGCTTTTCGCTCATCGGTAGGGCGCGTCCATCTCGAGATTGCGCGCGATCTCCGCTTCCCAGCGCTCGCCATTCTCCAGAAGCTTCGCCTTGTCGTAGAAAAGCTCCTCGCGGGTCTCGGTGGCGAACTCGAAATTGGGGCCTTCGACGATGGCATCCACCGGGCAGGCCTCCTGGCAGAAGCCGCAATAGATGCACTTGGTCATGTCGATGTCGTAGCGCGTGG
>CAZGHJ010000324.1:0-2574 GCA_964525355.1 uncultured Roseicyclus sp. | reverse complement strand
TGGTGGACGAGGCGGTCGATGGCGGCCAGGGTCATGGCCTTGTCGGGGAAGATGCTCTCCCATTCTCCGAAGGGTTTGTTGGCGGTGATGAGGATGGACCGGCGCTCGTAACGGGCGGCGATCAGTTCGAAGAGGACGCTGGTTTCGGCTTGGCTTTTCTGGACGTAGGAGAGATCGTCGAGGATGAGCAGGTCGTACTTGTCCAGCCTGTCGATGGCGGCGGCGAGGGCGAGGTCCTGTCGGGCGGACTGGAGGCGCTGGACAAGATCGGTGGTTCTGGTGAACAGGACCCGGAACCCGTTTTCGATCAGGGCATACCCGAGGGCGGCACTGGCGTGGGTTTTTCCGCCGCCGGGCGGGCCGAACAGGAGGACGTTGGCGCCTTTGTTCAGCCAGTCGTCGCCGGCGGCCAGGGCCATGACGTGGGCTTTGCTGATCATGGGGACGGCTTGGAAGTCGAAGGTATCGAGGGTTTTGCCCGGGGGCAGCCTGGCCTCGACGAGGTGACGCTGGAGGCGTCGGCGGTGTCGCTCGGCGAGTTCGAGTTCGGCGAGGACGGCGAGGAAGCGGCTGGCGGGCCATCCCTCCTTGTCGGCGCGTTCAGCGAACTGTTGCCAGACCTGCTTGATGGCCGGCAGGCGGAGTTCGGTGAGGAGCAGGGGCAGTTTGGCGGTGTCGACGGTGGTAGTCATCGCCCGCCTCCCGCCAGCAGGACGTCATAGTCGGCGGCGCACGGCAGGGTGACGGTGACCTCCGGGACGGTGCCGGGCGTGGGCGTGAAGGCGGTTCTGAGTTCGGCCAGGTCGGGCAGCCGGCCCTGATCGAGGTCGTGGTCGAGGCGGCAGGCGAGATCGGCCTCGCAGCCTGCGTCATGGGCCAGGGCCAGCAGGCCGACCATGGTGCGGCAGACGACGCGGGGGTCCATGACCGCCATCATGGCGTCCCAGGCGCGACGATAGGCCGTGCGGGGGAAGAGGTGGTCCCGGTAGACGAGGTTCAGCAGGGCCTGGGGCTTGCGGCGCAGGCTGTGGATGATGTGGCGGTAGTTGACGACGTAGCCATGCTTGTTGCCGCCGGGCGCCCGGCCGCGCGGCAGGGTGAGGACCTCGGTGCCGCCCAGCAGGCAGACGATCCGGTCATCGTGGATGCGCAGGTGCAGGGTATGGCCGATGAGCTGCGAGGGGACGGTGTAGAACACGCGGCGCAGGACGAAGCCGCTGCTAGAGGTGACCGGGACACGGTCCTCTTCATAGTCCAGGGTTCGCCGCCGTGGCAGCGGGCGCAGGGCCGCCTTTTCGAGGGCGACCATATCGCGGCGGCGGGCATTGGCGCGTCCGATGAGCTCGGCGACGAAGCGGCGATAGGCGCCGAGATCCGGGAAGTCACGGCTGCCGCGCAGCAACAGGGCCTGATCCAGGGCCCTCTTGAGGTGGCCGTTGCGGCTTTCGATGGCGCCATTCTCGTGCGCGATGCCGCGGTTGTTGCGGCTGGCGGCCATGCCGTAATGTTCGCACAGGGCCTGGTATCGCTGGGTGATGTCCTTGGTGGCCTCGGCGTCGAGGTTGCGGAAGGCGGCCGACAGGCTGTCGGTTCTGTGCTCGGCCGGCACGCCGCCGAGGGCCCAGAGGGCGTTCTGCAGGCCGGCAGCCAGGGCGATGTAACTCTCGCCGCCCAACACCACCTCGGCGTGCTGCCAGCCTGAATAGGCCAGGGCGAAGTGGTACAGCCGGTGTGCCAGGGGTTGGCCGGCGATGGTCACGGCCAGTTCGCCGGCGTCGGTGAAGTCGGACAGCGCCATGCGGCCGGGCGGATTGGCCTGGCGGAAGATGACCTCCTGGTCCGGCCCTTCCAGGGCGCTCCAGGCCCTGATCCTGCGTTCCAGTGTGCGCCGGGACGATGCCCAGGGGCGGTCCGGATAGCGCCGCTCCAGTTCTTCCAGCAGGGTGACGGGCTTCAGGCCCGGTGCCGCCTCCAGCAACGGGAGGATGTCGGCGTCCCAGACGTCGGCCAACGGGTCCACGCGGGTCCGCCAGGACCTCGGCGTCTTCTTCTGGGACGGCGGCCGGGGGTCCCGGTCGCATCGGCGTGCCGTTCTCTCGCTGAACCCGGCCTTTGCTGCGGATGTGCGCTGCGTATGCGTGCCTCGGTGCTTCATGTAGAGTCTCGCTTGATGGTCCGTGATGTGATGTCCAGGCACTGGCGGGTCTCTTCGTGGAAGTTGAGAACCCCTCCAGTATCTCCCATCACGGCCGTCTGCGGGGTCTATGAAGACCGCGCACCGCCGGGGGTGGCCTCCGGCCGGGCTACGCCCGTCCTTCGGTCACCCCCGGCGGCCATCGTAATCGTCGCTGACCGGCCAAGATAGTTGTCGCGCACCAGCGCCGCTTGGTCAGCAGTCCAAAGGCGCAGTTCCGGTGGCGGAATCCGGATCGGAACCCGTACATCTTCCGGGATGAGGAGCGGAACACCATCACCTCGCGATATCGTGATGTCGCCATGGCCATGGGCCACGGTTGAATGGAGAGCCGTATGCGCTGAAAGGTGCACGTACGGTTCGGGGAGAGGAAGCGCTTA
>CAZGHJ010000323.1:0-2596 GCA_964525355.1 uncultured Roseicyclus sp. | reverse complement strand
CCCGAGGCCGCGCAGATCACCAACGGGGCGGGGCAACTGGCGCGGCGGCTGGGCCTGCCGTTCCGCTCGGGCGGCGCGTTCAACGGCTCGAAACTGCCCGACGCGCAGGCGGCCTACGAGAGCGCGAACTCGCTGCAGAACGCGCTGCTGTCGGGCGTGAACTTCATGCTCCATGCCTGTGGCTGGCTGGAGGGCGGGCTGGTCGCGAGCCCGGAGAAATTCGTCATGGATGCCGACCAGCTGGGCTTCCTGCACAAGTTCGCGCGCGGCGTACCGACCGACGAGAATGCCCAGGCCATGTCGGCGCTGCGCGAAGTGGGGCCGGGCGGACATTTCCTCGGCTGCGCCCATACCCAGGCCAACTACCAGGATGCGTTCTGGCGCAGCCGCGTGCTCGACTACCGTCCCTACGAGACCTGGGCGGAGGATGGCGGGCACAGCACATACGAGCTGGCCGCGATCCGGGTGAAGAAGCTTCTGGGCGATTACCAGGCCCCGCCGCTCGATCCCGGCGTCGACGAGGCCCTGCGCGACTACATCGCCCGGCGGAAGGCCGAGATGCCCGACGCCTTCATCTGATCGGCGTGGGGCCGGTCCGGGCGCTGCGCTCGGACGTGGCCGCCGACATCAGGGCACTGATGACCTGGACGTGGCGGCGCGGGGAATAGCCCGGCCCGTCCCCCAGCCGCGCGGCGTTCAGCGTCGCTTCCTCCGCCAGAAGTTTCGAGACCGGCCGACGCTGGGCCCGGCGTTGCGCACAGGGCGCGGTGGCGGCGATGCGGGCGGCGCGCACCAGCAGGCCGGGACGGCGCAGGGCCTGCAATTGGGTCGACAGATCGGATGTGAGTTGCTCGGACATGGGAGCGGTCTCCTGGCAGGGATCGGTTCATGGCGATCACAGTGCCGTGGAAACACGTCTCGTTGCGTGTTGCGCGGCAGGCGCGTTCGCGCCCTGGTTGATTGTTCATGTTTCGGAAACAATTTTTGTGATTTACACGGATTTTAACCTTTCGGTAATCAATCCATTAACAATCTCCGCATAGGACGACCAAAAAGAGGGGGCTGGGAGCATGCGTGCTTCCCCTGTCGAGCGCCAGTCGCGCGCTCACGATCAGTTGCCGGACTGGGTGCCGGAGGCCGCGCGGCAGTACCTGTCGCATGTGGAAGCGGGAAAGTCTTTTCGTTGTATTGCAAAGGACTACGGGCAATCTCCCTCCACGGTTCTGCGGCGTATCCGGCGGATCGAAGCCCTGCGCGACGATCCCCTGATCGACGGCGCCCTGACGGCGCTGGCCTCGGAGTCCGAGACTGTTGCCCGCAACGAAACGATCTTAAAGGAGCCGACCATGACTGCGCCCTTCCGTTCGCCTATTGTTTCCGATGAGTCGACAATATCACGGGAAGCGCGTCGCATTCTACGCCGTCTGTGCGAAACCGATGCCGTTCTTGCGGTCGCGGCCGACATGGAAAAGGCGGCCGTGCTGCGGCCTGGCCCGGACGGGTCGCAGACCCGGACCGCCGTCGTGGACCGCTCGGTGGCGCAGGCTTTCGCCGTGAAGGACTGGATCTCCTGCGCCAAGGCCGGGCGGGTCGCGCTTTACCAGATCACGTCGGCCGGCAAGGCGGCGCTGCGGCGTCTGCTCGACGAAGAGCGCCGCCGCCGCCATGCCGACGGTTTTGCCGAGACCGCGTCATCGTTCCAGGCGCAGCATGTCCGGTTCGGTCGCGCCGACGTCACCGATGACGAGGGCGTGCGCCGCCAGGTGCGGGTCAATGTCTCGGAGACGCCGCTCTCGGCGATCGCGCGCCGCAAGGGGCCCGACGGTCAGCCGTTCCTGACGCCCGACCTGGTGCAGGTGGGCGAGAAACTGCGCGAGGATTTCGAACGCGCGCAGATGGGGCCGCGGGTTGGCCAGAACTGGGAACGGTTCCTGACCGCGGGGACCGACCGCGGCGGGTTTCTCAGCGATGCCGGCCTCGCCGAAGGCCCGCGCGCGGCGCGCGAGCGCGTGGTCGAGGCGCTCGACGCGCTGGGGCCGGGGCTGGGCGACGTCGTGCTGCGCGTCTGCTGCTTCCTCGAGGGGCTGGAATCGGCCGAGCGGCGGCTGGGCTGGTCGGCGCGCTCGGGCAAGGTCGTGCTGAAGATCGGTCTGGAGCGGCTGATGAAGCACTACAAGGACCGCTACGGCTTCGTCCCGGCGCTGCGCGGGTAGCGCCGGGGCGAGGCCAGGGCCGGGAGGGGGTGTCCGCAACGCGCGCCGCCTGTGCGAAAGTTGCGCGGTTACAATCGGGTTCGGGTGGACTATGTCTGACCCATGAAGATCCCGATGGCTGCGAGCGAGACACCCCCCGTGCGAGACCTGAAACTCCCCGAGGCGCGCCACCCCGAAAAGGCGCACCGCCCCGACAATGCCCAGCCCAGAAAGCCCAGCTGGATTCGCGTCAAGGCACCTGTCAGCGAGGGCTACCGCAAGACCCACGAGATCATCCGCGAGCACAAGCTCGTCACGGTCTGCGAAGAGGCGGGCTGCCCCAATGCCGGCGAATGCTGGAGCCAGGGTCACGCGACCATGATGATCATGGGCGAGATCTGCAC
>CAZGHJ010000322.1:0-2612 GCA_964525355.1 uncultured Roseicyclus sp. | reverse complement strand
ATGATGCTCCATCCTACTCAGGAGTTGGAGCCTCCGGCAAACCCGGCGCGGTTCACCTTTCGCCTGATCGTCACGGTTAGTAAGTCGATGCCCGAGCCCTATCGTAAGCGCCCGCCCATCACCCTCGTTGTTTAGGTCCGTATCCTGTCCGAGATGACGCCTGCACAGCAGGAGGTGTCTCATGGATGGCGATGTACAAACTTACGGAAGTTTTCACAGTGACGGCGAAGGGTACGGCGGTCGTATTGATGTTGTTGCGGGCCCGACAGGTCGTCGGCGATGGCCTGAGCACGTGAAGGCTGCGATTGTTCTGGAGACTTACCGCGACGGGGTGACTGTGGCCGATGTCGCGCGCAGGCACGAGATTTCCGCGCCTCAGGTGCATGCATGGCGTCGCGCAGCGCGCGACGGTCTGCTGCCCATGCCGGACGACGACGCGCTGGCCTTCTTGCCGGTCTCCATCTCTGCTGGCGCCGGGGACCCTCCGCGCGACGGGTCTGGAACATTGACGCTGGAGATTGGCGCTGTGCGCATCATCGTGCCCCCGGCGTTCGACCCGGCCCACCTTGGCCGGGTCATCGCGGCCGTCCGAGGTGCGCCGTGATCCTGCCGGGCGGGCCGTACAGGATCTATGTCGCCACGCGTCCCGTCGATTTCCGCAAACAACACGCTGGCTTGTCGCTGATCGTTCAGGAGGTCCTCGGCCGGGATCCCTTCAGCGGCGCCATCTTCGTGTTCCGTTCGAAGCGCGGCGACCAGTTGAAGTGCCTGGTCTGGGATCAGACGGGGTTGGTACTGGTCTACAAGAAGCTGGAGGGCGGCGTGTTCCGGTGGCCGAAGCCGGCGGACGGGATGATCCAGCTGTCACCGGCGCAGTTCTCGGCACTGTTCGAGGGCATCGACTGGCGTGCCGTTCGGGCGGAGCGGCGGCAGCGTCCCAAGCTGGCTGGATAACCGCGACAGGATGACTCGGTGCTGCGTTTTGCGCGCCGTCCCCGTGGCCGGGGCGGTATACTCTGGCCATGGGATCCAGCGGAACGATCGATGCTGCCAAGGTGGCCGAACTCGAGCGGCAGCTTGCCGCGTCCGAGGCTGCCCGCAGCGCAGCAGAGGCCCGCCTGGTGGCATCGGAAACAGCCCGTGCTCGGTCCGAGGAGGCCCTTGCACGGCTGGAGCGCATGATTGCCCAACTGCGGCGGGACAAGTTCGGATCCAAGTCCGAGAAAGCCAGCCCCGACCAGCAGCATCTACCCTTCGAGGATGTCGAGGTCGCCGAGGGGATGCTGGCGGCTGCCAGCGAAGAGGTCGAGAAGGCGCTCGGGGATCGCAGGGAAAACCCCCGCACGCACAAACGGAACAAGGGCCATCTGCCCGCCCATCTGGAGCGGATCGAGCAGGTGATCGAGCCCGACAGCACGTCGTGCCCATGCGGCTGCGGCGAGATGGTCAGGGTGGGCGAAGATCGCAGCGAGCGCCTCGATGTCATCCCGGCCCGCTTCCGCGTGCTGGTGACGGTGCGTCCGAAATACGTCTGCCGCCGTTGCGCCGGCGCGTCCCACGCCCAGGCGCCGGCTCCGGAACGGCTGGTGCCGCGTGGGCTTCCGACGGAGGAGCTGGTGGCGCATTCCATGGTCGCCAAGTTCGGAGATTACCTGCCATTCTACCGCCAGGCGGACATCTACCGCCGGCAGGGGATCGATCTCGACCGCACCATGCTGGCGAACTGGTCAGGGCGTGCGGCTCAGCTGTTGCAGCCGGTCATAGACGAGATGATCGACCGGCTCCGGCGCTCTGATCACTTGCAGATGGACGAGACGACCGTGCCGGTGCTGGCGCCTGGCACGCGAAAGGTCCGCAAGGATTACCTTTGGGCGATGCTGCGCGATCAGCGTGGATGGGGCGGCGCCGATCCACCCATCGTGGTGTTCCACCACTCCCGGACGCGCAGCGGCGAGGTCGCGCAGGGCCTCCTCAAGGGATTTGCCGCCGGCACGCTGATGGTCGATGGCCACCCCGTCTACGACGTGCTCGCCGATCCGAAGAAGACGGCGCGGCCGTGGGCGACAGCCTATTGCTGGACACACTGGCGACGCCGCTTCGTCAAGTTCGGGCAGGATACCGCGTCGCCGATCTGCGACGAGATGATCGCACGGATCGCCGAGCTCTACGCGATCGAGACGACGATCCGGGGCAAGGCCCCCGATACGCGCAGGGCCGTCCGCCAGAAGCTGTCCCGACCGCTCGTCGAGGCCTTGCAACCATGGCTGGAGGCGCGCCTCCAGGAGGTCTCGTCGGCCAGCGAGTTGGCACGGCACATCCGCTATGGCCTGAAGCGGTGGGAGGGGCTCACCCGATTCCTCGACGACGGGCGCCTGGAGATGGACACCAACGGCGTCGAGAACGCGATCAGGCCGATTCCGCTCACGAGGAAAAACGCGTTGTTCGCCGGATCGGACGATGGTGCCAGGACCTGGGCACGCATCGCCTCGCTCATCGGAACCTGCAAGCTGAACGGTGTGAACCCGGAGGCTTACATCGCCGCCACGCTCCGGAAGATCCTCAATCAGCACATGCAGCGTGACATCGACGAACTCATGCCCTGGAACTTCGTC
>CAZGHJ010000321.1:0-2623 GCA_964525355.1 uncultured Roseicyclus sp. | reverse complement strand
AGCGTCTTGATCGTGCCCGCCGAGATCGCGTTCACGCGGATGCCGTCGCGGCCCAAGTCCTCCGCCAGGTACATCACGCTCGCCTCCAGCGCGGCCTTGGCCACGCCCATCACGTTGTAATGCGGCATGACCTTCTCGGCGCCGTAATAGGTGAGCGTCAGGAGCGAGCCGCCATCGGGCATCATCTTCTCCGCGCGCTGGCAGACCGCCGTGAAGGAGTAGACGGAGATATCCATGGTCATCGCGAAATTGGCGGGCGAGGTATCCACGTAGCGACCGCGAAGCTCGCTCTTGTCGGAGAAGCCGATGGCGTGCACGACGAAATCGAGGCTCCCCCAGCGGTCCTCCAGCGCGGCGAAGAGCGCGTCGAGGCTTTCGGCGTCGCCCACGTCGCAAGGCAGCACGATGTCGGACCCCACCTCGGCGGCGAGCGGTGCGACGCGCTTCAGAAGCTGTTCGCCCTGGTAGGAAAACGCCAGTTCCGCGCCCTCGGCTGCCACGGCGCGCGCCACGCCCCAGGCGATCGACTTGTCGTTGGCCAGCCCCATGATCAGTCCGCGTTTGCCTGTCATCAAGCCCATGGCCGTCATCCCCTGTATCGCGCTGGCGCCGTCCAGCACCCTCTAGGCCATCCCCCCGGAGCCTGCAAGATTGCCGCAACGGACTTGTTCGCGCCCGCGTGGCCGATATGTTGCAAAGCCGGAACGGAGGAGCAGGATGAGCGATCGCAGCGGTATTTTCGGCGGTGACGATCCGTTCGACATCGTCAAGACATGGCTGGCGGAGGCCGAGGCGTCCGAGCCGAACGATCCCAACGCCATCGCGCTGGCCAGCGTCGATCCCGACGGGCTGCCCAATGTGCGCATGGTTCTGCTCAAGGAGGTCGAGGCGCGCGGCGGCGGCGACGGCTCCTTCGTCTTCTACACCAACTACGACAGCGCCAAGGGGCGGGAACTGGCCGCGTCGGGCAAGGCGGCCTTCGTGCTGCACTGGAAAAGCCTGCGCCGCCAGATCCGCGTGCGCGGAACGCTGGAGCGCGAGGAGGGCCCGGCGGCGGACGCCTATTACGCGAGCCGGTCGCTCAAGAGCCGCCTGGGCGCCTGGGCGTCGCGCCAGTCCCGGCCGCTGGAGGGGCGCGCGGCCCTGCTGGCGGAGGTGGCGCGCGTGACCGCGGCGCAGGGCACGGCGCCGCGCCGCCCGCCTTTCTGGGGCGGTTTCCGCATCCGGCCGGTCGAGATCGAGTTCTGGGCCGACGGCGCCTTCCGGCTTCATGACCGGTTCCGCTGGCGCCGTGAGGTGGACGGGTCGGACCCCGGACACTCCGAGCGCGTCAACGGTTGGACCGTGACGCGCCTGAACCCCTGACACCGGACGCCCCTCGGCCGCACGGAACCTGCCACATTGTTTTTCCGCAATTTTTTTGGCTTGCCCCTCGCCTGACTTGCCTGTGATAACGGGGCGGGGACAACCGGCGGCGTCTCAGCCGCCAAGGGGGCTTTGGAAGATGGCCGAGAGCGAAGCGGCAGGAGAGGTCGTGCGCGGGCACGTGAAATGGTTCGACGGCACGCGCGGGTTTGGCTTTATCGTGGCGGAGGATGGCGGTCCGGACATCCTTCTGCATGCAAACGTTCTGCGGAATTTCGGGCAGGGCTCGGTGGCCGAGGGCGCCGGGATCGTGGTTCACACCCATCAAACGCCGCGGGGTCTTCAGGCCCATGACGTGCTGGAAATCACGCCGCCCGACCCGGCCGAACGCGACGAGTCCGCCCCGGGCATGTCGATCCCCGAAGCGCCCGAAGATGCGCCGCTTCTGGCCGCGCGCATCAAGTGGTTCGACAAGGGCAAGGGCTTCGGTTTCGCCAATGTCTTCGGCAATCATGAGGACGTCTTCGTGCATGTCGAGGTGCTGCGCCGCTTCGGGCTGGCCGATTTGCAGGCCGGCGAAGCGGTGGCGATGAAGGTCGTCGAGGGCCCGCGCGGGAAACTGGCGGCAGAGGTGCGCAGTTGGGATTTCGTCTGACACCCGCCGCCGCCATGGCCGTGCTGGCGATGGCCTTCATGGCGCTCGTGGCGCAGCCGCTCGCGGCGGCCTGCGACGCGGCGCGGGCCGAGCTGCGCGGGGAGTGGGGCACGGCGCGCTTTCGCGTCGAGATCGCCGACACGCCGCAGACCCGCGCGCAGGGGCTCATGTTCGTCGAGAGCCTTCCGTCGACGGCCGGGATGCTCTTCGTCTTTCCCGACGAGCGCATTCGCACCTTCTGGATGCGCAACACGCTGGTCTCGCTCGACATCCTCTATTTCGACGCCGAGGGCCGCTGGGTGAGCGCGCAGGAAAACGCCGTGCCGCTCGACGAGACGACCCTGCCCAGCGACGGTCCGGCGCAATACGTGCTGGAGATCAATGCCGGTCTGGTGGAGCGTTTCGGCATGGGACCGGGCACCGAAATCCGTCATCCCGCGCTCGACCAGGCCGTCGCGGCCTGGCCCTGCACGGCGGAGTGACAGCCGGACTTGCGCAACCCGGGGCGGGGGCGCTATGACCGCCGCACGGTCGGGGTGTGGCGCAGCCTGGTAGCGCACCTGTTTTGGGTACAGGGGGTCGTGAGTTCGAATCTCGCCGCCC
>CAZGHJ010000320.1:0-2628 GCA_964525355.1 uncultured Roseicyclus sp. | reverse complement strand
AGGTTCGCCCGTCGCCCATGACGCCCACGGTGCGCACCGGCAGGATGGCGACGAAGGCCTGCCAGATCTCGTCATAGAGCCCGTGGCGGCGGATCTGGTCGATATAGACCGCGTCGGCCTTGCGCAGGATCTCGAGCTTTGGCCTCGTGATCTCGCCCGGACAGCGGATGGCGAGGCCGGGGCCGGGGAAGGGGTGGCGGCCGATGAAGCTCGCCGGCAGGCCCAGTTCGTGGCCGAGCGCGCGCACCTCGTCCTTGAACAGCTCACGCAGAGGCTCCACCAGCTTCAGGCCCATCTTTTCCGGCAGCCCGCCCACGTTGTGGTGGCTCTTGATCGTGACCGAGGGCCCGCCCGAGAAGCTGACGCTTTCGATCACGTCGGGATAAAGGGTGCCCTGGGCGAGGAATTCCGCCCCCTCGATTCCGTCGGCATAGTGCTGGAAGACGTCGATGAAGAGGCGCCCGATGGTCTTGCGCTTCTCCTCGGGGTCCGAGACGCCTTCGAGCGCGCCGAGGAACCTATCGCTCTCGTCGGCATGGATCAGCGGGATGTTGTAGTGGTCGCGGAACATGGTCACGACCTCCTCGGCCTCGTTCAGCCGCAACAACCCGTGGTCCACGAAGACGCAGGTGAGCTGATCGCCGATCGCCTCGTGGATCAGCACCGCCGCGACCGAACTGTCCACGCCGCCCGAAAGCCCGCAGATGACCTTCGCATCGCCAACGGTCTCGCGGATCTGGCGGATCGCCTCCTCGCGATAGGCGGCCATGGTCCAGTCGCCCTCGAAGCCCGCGAGCCGCACGAAATTCTCGTAGAGCGTCTTGCCGTTCGGCGTGTGATGCACCTCGGGGTGGAACTGCACCGCGTAGAAGTTGCGCGCGAGATCGGCCGTGATCGCGAAGGGCGCGCCGGGCGAGGTGGCGTAGACCTCGAAGCCCGGGGCGAGGCGGCTCACATGGTCGCCATGGGACATCCAGACCTGCTCGCGCCCGTCGAGGAACCAGCCCGTCAGAAGGTCGATGCGCTGATCGCCCGGCTGGACGTAGGCGCGCCCGAACTCGGCCGTGCCGTCGCCGCGCAGCACCTCGCCGCCGAGCATCTGCATCATCACCTGCTGGCCGTAGCAGATGCCCAGGATCGGCACGCCAAGCTCGAAGATGCGCGCGGGCGGGCGCGGAGAGCCTTCGTCCATCACGCTGGCCGGCCCGCCCGAGAAGATCACGGCCTTGGGCGCGAACTCCTCGAGGAAGGCGTCGGTGACGGACTGGAACGGGTGGATCTCGCAATAGACGTTCAACTCGCGCAGGCGGCGCGCGATCAGCTGCGTGACCTGGCTGCCGAAATCGACGATCAGCAGGCGTTCGTGGTGGCGGGCGGGATCGGGGCTGTGGCTCATGGCGCAGGCTTAGGGCCGCGCCGGCCCGCGCGCAAGGGACCTGCGCGCGCCGCGCGGAGCCCCTGCGCGGCCCACAACACGGCCCCGGCCCCCCGCGATGTCGCTTTCCCCCCACAAGCGACGCAATCCGTCTGCTGATCGGGTGACGCGCAGGCTATTGCGTTGCCAATGCAACCGGTGTGAAGCGGGAGAGAACGCAATGGCCGAGGCGGAACAGGCCGGTGGGCGGCGCCGGGCGCGTGGGGCGGGCGGCGGTGCGGCGCGGCGCGCGGCCCGATCGGCGGTCAGCTTCGAGACCGCGCGTTTCATCGAGCGCAACGTCCCCAACCTCGAAATCCTGAACGAAGAGGCGCTGGAGATCATCGAGCGCAACGCCGAGACCGTGCTCGAGGAGATCGGCGTGGGCTTCGTGGAGAACCCCGCCGCGCTGGACCGCTGGCGCGAGGCGGGCGCGGATGTCTCGGGCGAGCGTGTTCGCATCCCCCGCGGGCTGGCGCGCCGCCTGTGCGAAACCGCGCCCGCGCGCTTCACCCAGATCGCCCGGAACCCCGCGCGCAACGTGGAGATCGGTGGCAACAGCCTGGTGCTCGCGCCGGTCTACGGCCCGCCGTTTTTCCGCGACCACGACAGCGGCCGCCGCTACGCGACGATGGAAGATTTCGAGACGCTGGTGAAGCTGGGCTACATGTCCGAATGGCTGCACCACTCGGGCGGGACCGTCTGCGAGCCGACGGATGTGCCGGTGAACAAGCGCCATCTCGACATGCTCTATGCGCATATGCGCCTGAGCGACAAGCCGTTCATGGGCTCGGTGACCGAACCCTCCCGCGCCGCCGATTCGGTGGAGATGGCGCGCGTTCTCTTCGGCGCGGAGGTGGTCGAGCAGAACTGCGTGATGACCTCGCTCATCAACATCAACTCGCCGCTGACCTTCGACAGCGTGATGATGGGTGCGCTGGAGGAATACGCGCGCGCGGGCCAGGCCACGATCATCTCGCCCTTCATCGTGGGCGGCGCGATGGCACCCGTCACCGTGATGGGCACGCTGACGCAGGTGCTGGCCGAGGTGATGGCGGGCGTGGCCTATTCGCAGCTGATCCGTCCCGGCGCGCCGGTAATCTTCGGCGCCTTCGTGACCTCGATCGACATGAACTCGGGCGCGCCCACCTTCGGCACCCCCGAGGCCGCGCAGATCACCAACGGGGCGGGGCAACTGGCGCGGCGGCTGGGCC
>CAZGHJ010000319.1:0-2664 GCA_964525355.1 uncultured Roseicyclus sp. | reverse complement strand
CCCAGCGCGATGGTGATCGTCGGGAACAGGATGTGGAAGGAGATGTTGGCCGCGAACTGGATGCGGCTGAGAAGCAGGGTGTCGAGGGCTTCCATGTCGCGTTGTCCTCTTTACTTGCGTTTGGTCAGCGAGGGCATCGCGCCCCCGGCCTTGTCGATGAAGCCGACGATCCGCTGGCCCATCGTCATCAGTTTCACGAGGCGTTCGGTCTCGAGCCTGTCCATCTCGGCGTAGAAGCCGGTCATGGTCTCGATCAGTTCGCGCAACTCGGCGATGCGCGCCTCGGCGTAATTGTCACCCGCGGGGCCGGACATCTCCAGCTCGCGCAGCTTGGTCAGGGTGGGGTCGATCTCGCGCTTCTTGCGCTCGGCCACCAGGATGCGCACGATTTCCCACAGATCCTCCGGGGTCGTGAAATAGTCCCGGCGGTCGCCCTGGAAATGCTTGAGCCGCACGAGGTTCCAGGATTGCAGCTCCTTCAGGCCCATGGAGGTGTTGGAACGGCTGATCGAAAGCGCGTCGGTGATCTGTTCCGCGTTCAGGGGTTTGGAGGACAGGAACAGCAGCGCATAGATCTGCCCCACCGTCCGGTTGATGCCCCAGCGGCTTCCCATTTCTCCGAAATGCAGGACGAACTCCTGCTGGAGCGGTGTGAGTGTCATCGTCTGAATCCCTGTTCGCGCAGACATTTCAGAAATTTCTGAAACTCAAGTAAACCATGGGGCTGCAAATGCAAGCGCCACGGTTGCGGCAAACTGACGGGGCCTGGCGCGAGGCGGGTGGGGGCTCAGGCGAGCGGCTGCCAGGCGAAAACGTCCCCCTCCGCGCGCACGCGCCCGCGCGACGGCAGCACGAAATGCGAACCCAGAAGCTCGAGCCCGGTCTCGCTGGCCATCTCCAGAAGCCGGCGGCGCGAGGCCGCGGCCAGGTCCGGGTCCGAATCGTAACGGAAATGCCAGCCGGGATGCGCGCATTGCGCGCTGGAGTGGATGGCATCGCCCGTGATCACCGCCCGTGCGCCGCCGCTTTCGATCAGGACCGAGGCATGGCCGGGCGTGTGCCCCGGCGTGGGCCAGAGCGTGATGCCCCTGTCGACCTCGTGGGCGCCGGAGACGAACTCTGCCTGGCCGGCGGCGATGACCGGCAGGACGCTTTCGGTGTAATGGGCGGCCGCGTCATTGGCGAAGGTCGCGTTGTCCGCCGCGGGCAGGAGGTAGCGCGCATTGGGGAAGGTCGGCACCCAGCGCCCGGTCTCCAGCCGCGTGTTCCAGCCGACGTGATCCACGTGCAGATGGGTGCATAGCACCGCGTCGATCCCGGCCGGGTCGACACCGGCGGCAGCCAGACCGGCAAGGAAGCGCCCGTCGTCGCGCGCCGCCCAGACGTCGAGCGCACAGGTCTTGTGGTTGCCGATGCAGGCGTCGATCAGGATCGTTCGGCCCCGCCGCTTCAGGAGGAACGCCTGCACCGGCAGGAGCAGGCGGCCGGTTGCGGCATCCACGCTGCCGGGCGCGAGCCGTTCGATGAGGTCGGCCACCTGCGCGGGCGCGTTCGGGAACAGCTTTTCGGGCGGCAGGAACAGGCCCTGCCAGTCGAGTATGCGCCAGATTTCCACATCGCCGATCTTGCAGAGCA
The DNA here is from genome assembly GCA_964525355.1 of uncultured Roseicyclus sp. Taxonomy (GTDB): domain Bacteria; phylum Pseudomonadota; class Alphaproteobacteria; order Rhodobacterales; family Rhodobacteraceae; genus Roseibacterium. The sequence continues at coordinate 1,029 of CAZGHJ010000319.1, read as the reverse complement.
TGCGCCCTGACTCCATTCCGGAACCACACGCGCGCGCGCCCCGGACTGGCCTTACGGGCGGTGCGCCCTGGCAGGAGACCAGAGCGGGAGCGTTCGGGCAAGGCTGTCGGCGCCGACCGGAGCGCTGTCTTTCGCGGGCGGGATCGGCCCTCGCGGGGCCGGAAGAGACCCTGCACCACGGCGGGTGCAGGGCCTCCCGAGGGACGATTGCCCGAGCGGGACGACAGCGGGGGGTGATCCGCCCGGGTCACGCCGGCCCCGCCGGATGGGCCGGGCCGGAGGAGGCGCCGACGACCCCGGGACGCGGGGCGCGCGCAACGCCATGCTGTCGGTCGCGGAGACTGGGGGACGCACGACCGACGGCACGGTGCGAGGGTGCCGATAGCGTGTAACATCCACATCACAGCGGCGGCGCCCGCCGGGGGCATCCACAAGACCGACGCGGTGCCCGACGAGAGCCACACGGCATCCCGGCACGAAAAAAGGCCCCGCCGAGGCGGGGCCTTTTCGATATCGAGTCCTGTGGCGGAGCCGCGCGGACCCTCAGTCGTCCTTGTTCAGGGCCGCACCGAGGATGTCGCCCAGCGACGCGCCACTGTCGGAGGAGCCGTACTGTTCGACCGCTTCCTTTTCCTCGGCGATCTCGCGGGCCTTGATCGACAGGCCCAGACGGCGGGACTTCGCGTCCACGTTGGTCACGCGCACGTCCACCTTGTCGCCCACCTGGAACCGCTCGGGGCGCTGCTCGGAGCGCTCGCGGCTGAGGTCGGAGCGGCGGATGAAGGACTTCATGCCGTTGTAATCCACCTCGATCCCGCCATCCTCGATCGCGGTGACCTCCACGGTGATGACCGAGCCGCGCTTCACGCCGTCGATCGCATCGGCAAACGGGTCGCCGTCCACCGCCTTGATCGAAAGGCTGATCCGCTCCTTGTCGGTGTCCACCTCGGTGACGACGGCCTTGACCATGTCGCCCTTGCGGTAGTCCTGGATCACGTCCTCGCCGCGGCCTTCCCACGTCAGGTCGCT
>CAZGHJ010000318.1:0-2711 GCA_964525355.1 uncultured Roseicyclus sp. | reverse complement strand
GTGATGATCCTGATCATCGTCATGGCGATCAACCTTCTGGGCGACGGGGTGCGCGACGCGCTCGATCCGCGGCTGAAATCGGGCGCGCTGAACCGGCCGCTGCCGGCGACGCTGGTCGCGAAGGACCGAAAGCCGGTCCCGCAGAAGAACGAGGGCATCCTGACGCTCGACGAGCTTCAGACGCAGTTCCACGTCAAGGACCGCGTCTACCGCGCCGTGGGGGGGGTGACCCTGTCGGTGAGGCCCGGCGAATGTCTTGGCATCATTGGTGAATCGGGCTCGGGCAAGTCCGTCACCGCGCTCAGCGTCATGGGCCTCGTGGCCTCGCCGCCGGGGATCGTGACGGGCGGCTCGGTCCACTACAAGGGCGCGGACCTGATCGGCGCGCCCTACCGTCAGCTTCGCACGCTCCGGGGCCGCGAGGTGGCCTATATCTTCCAGGACCCGCTTGCCACGCTGCACCCGCTCTACCGGGTGGGCGAGCAGCTGATCGAGGCGATCTCGGTGCATCGCCACATCGGACGGGAAGAGGGGCGCGCGAAGGCCATCGACCTGCTGGAGGCCGTGCGCATCCCCAACGCCGCCTCCCGCGTGGACGACTACCCGCACGAGATGTCGGGCGGCATGCGCCAGCGCGTGGGCATCGCCATGGCGCTCGCGAACGACCCCGAGGTCATCATCGCGGACGAGCCCACGACCGCGCTCGACGTCACGGTGCAGGCGCAGATCCTCGCGATCCTCGACGACCTGCGGCGCGAGCGGGGCCTCGCCATCGTCTTCATCACGCATGATTTCGGGGTGGTGGGCCAGCTCTGCGACCGGGTCGCGGTGATGTATGCCGGCCGCATCGTGGAGGAGGGGCCGACGCGCGCCATCCTCGACGCGCCGCGCCACCCCTACACCGCGCGGCTCATGGCCTGCGTGCCGGAACTGGGCGCTGGGCAAAGGCGGCTCGAGGCAATCCCGGGCCTGCCGCCGGCGGTGAACGACCTGCCGCCCGGCTGCGCCTTCGCGCCCCGCTGCGACCGGGCCACGGGCGCCTGCCGGGCAGGCGAGATCGCGCTGGAGCGGGCGGGCGACCGCGCCGTGCGCTGCATCCACCCCGTCCGGGAGAGGGAGGCCGCCGAATGACCGTCCCCGCGCTGCGCCTCGAGAACCTGTCGAAAACCTTCCCGCTCGGCCGGAGCCTCTTCGGCCCAGAGCGCCCCGGCGTGCGCGCGGTACATCCGGTGACGCTCGACGTGATGCCCGGCGAAACCCTCGGGATCGTGGGCGAATCGGGCTGCGGCAAGTCCACGCTGGCGCGGATGCTGGTGGGGCTGCTGGAGCCCACCACGGGCACCATCGAGATCGAGGGCGCGGCCCTCGACAACGCCGACCCGGCGGTCTTCGGCAAGCGCATCCAGTATGTCTTCCAGGACCCGATCAGTTCGCTGAACCCGCGCAAGACGATCCGCCAGATCATGGAGGCGCCCTTGAAGCTTCTCCACGGGATGGACGCAGGGGAACGCCGCGCGCGCATCGCCGAGATCTTCGACACCGTATCGCTGCGCGAGGAGTTCCTCGACCGCTACCCGCACGAGTTCTCCGGCGGGCAGGCGCAGCGCATCGGCATCGCCCGCGCGCTTGCCGCCGAGGCGCGCATCCTGATCCTGGATGAGCCCGTTTCGGCGCTCGACGTCTCGGTGCAGGCGCAGGTGCTGAACCTTCTGGCCGATCTCAAGGCGCGGCTGGGGCTGACCTACCTTTTCATCTCCCACGACCTCGCCGTGGTCGAGGCCGTCTCGGATCGGATCGCGGTGCTTTACTTCGGCTCGGTGGTGGAGCTTGGCCGCGCCGAGGACGTGTTCCGCGCGCCGCGCCATCCCTACACCCGGCTGCTGGCCGACAGCGCGCCCGTGGTCGGGCGCCCCCTGACGGCGCCGGAAGCGCGCGACACCGAGCTTCCCGATCCCTTGAATCCGCCGTCGGGCTGCGCCTTTCGCGCCCGTTGTCCCCGCGCCTCCGATCTCTGCGCGGCCGAGGTTCCGCCACTGGACGCCGGAAGGGGCAAGCACCCCGTGGCCTGCCATCACCCGCTGGACTGACCGCGCCCTTGCCGGGATCGGCGCGGCCGGGCCTTCGTGAAACGACAAACCCGGGAGGAGCCACATGACCCTGCGCATCCTGCGCACTGCGACCGTAATGGCATTCCTGCTGCCGGCCGTTGCCGTGCAGGCGGACACGATCCGCTTCTGGACCACCGAGGACCAACCCGGACGCCGCGCCCTGCAAGAGGCGCTGGCCGAGCGCTTCCAGGAGGGCACCGGCCACGAGGTCGAGATCATCCCCGTGACCGAGAGCGATCTGGGCACCCGCGCCACCGCCGCCTTCGCCGCCGGCGATCTTCCCGACGTGATCTATCTCACGCTGCAACACGCCCTGCCCTGGGCCGAGGCCGGCATCCTCGACACCGACGCGGCGACGGACGCGGTCGCCTCGCTCGGTCTCGACACCTTCGCGCCCGGCGTACTTGCGCTGGCGGCCCACGCGGACGGCTACGCCGCAGTGCCGGTGGACGGCTGGACACAGACGATCGTCTCCGGCGCCGATCTCTTCGAGGAGGCGGGGCTGTAGCCGCCCACGACCTGCGCCAACGTGCTGGCCGTGGTCGAAGCGCTGCACAACCCGCCCGAGATGTACGGCTTCGTCGCCGCGACCAAGGTCGACGA
>CAZGHJ010000317.1:0-2715 GCA_964525355.1 uncultured Roseicyclus sp. | reverse complement strand
CGCCCGGGCGTTACCCGGCACCGTTGCTTCAGGGAGTCCGGACTTTCCTCGAACCCTGAAGGCCCGCGGCCACCCGGCCCTCCGCGCGCACCGCACATAGGCGCTGCGGCAGGCCGGGTCAATCGCCGCCGAGCGCCGCGGCCATGGCGCAATCCACCCCGTCGAGCGGCCCGCGCGCGCCGGGACGGAACCGCAGCCGGAACGCCCGCCGAAGCGTCTCCCCGTCGAGATCGGGATAACCGAAGGCCAGCACATCCGCGCGAAACCTGTCCCGGTCCACCGCGACCGGCCCGGCGATCTCGGGCCAGACGCTCAGGCCCTGCCGCGCCAGCCGGCGCCAGTCGAAGCGCGGGCCCGGATCGCGCTTGCGCTCGGGCGCCATGTCCGAATGGCCGATCACGCCGGCCGCCGGGATCTCCCAGCGTGCCAGCACGCCGGCGAGCACGCCCTCCAGCGCGGCCATCAGTGGCTCGGAAAAGGGCGAGGCCCCGTCATTGTCCAGCTCGATCCCGATGGAGCGCGAATTCACGTCGCCCCGTCCACCCCACGATCCCGCGCCCGCGTGCCACGCACGGCGGTCCTCGTCCACCAGCGCGGTCACCGTGCCGTCCCGCGCGATCAGCCAATGGGCCGAGACCTCGCGCGCCGGATCGCACAGCACGCGCCGCGCCGCTTCGGCCTCGGCCATGGCGGTGTAATGCAGCACGACAAGCTCGGGGCGCAGCCCGTCGCGGCGGACCCCGTGATTGGGCGACTGGCTCACCCGTCCGTGAACGGCGTCCCGGGGGCGGGCGCTTGCGGCAGCGCCGCGGCGCGCGCCTGTTCCCGATAGCGTTCGGGGTCCCAGTTGCAGGCGAAGCCATCCCCATCGGGGTCGAGCCCCGCGCGGTCGCGCTCGGGCCCGTCATTGGTCAGGAACCAGTCCTGCGCGAGATCGGTCGTGCGGAAATCCCGGCAACGAACCTCGGGCCGGCCCAGCCGGAGCGGGAAGCGGGCATGGACCCGCTCGCCCACCGCGTTGTCGGTCGACAGCGCGAAGGCCACCACGTTCGCGCCCAGCACCACCATGCCCTCGGGCAGGGGCGGCGCCACGAAATCGTCGGCCGGGGCCGCCACCGGCGGCAGGCCGCTGCCACCAGCGGCCGTTTCGGCCTCGGCGATGGCGGCGGAGGCAAGGCTCGCCACATCGGTCTGCGCCGCGCGCGTCGGCGTGCCGCCCGCTTCAGGCGCGACCGGCACCCAGGCCTGGCTTCCGGTGACGGGCGCGAAAGGCTGGGCGGCGACATCGGCGGGCGGCAGCGCGGTCTGTGCCTGGCGCGGCGGCGCCTGCGGTGCGGGCGGCGCGGCCAGCGCGGCACGGCGGGCCTGGTAGGCTTGGTAGTCGCTGAAGCCCACGCCTTCGGACACGTCGCTGGGCGCGGTCCCCGTGCCGCAAGCGGCAAGCGCCATGAGCGCCGCCGCGCAGCCAATCGCGCGCAGGCCCAGGGCCCCTGTCCGGTAGATCGTCGTCATTCGCTCGGCCTCGAACCCGTTTCTTATGCGCGGCAGGCTACCACCATTTCGCCGGTTTCGCCACAAATCCGGCGGCGGTCTCCAGCGCATGGGCGGTATTCAGCAACGCGCCTTCCTCCCAAGGCCGCCCGATCAGCTGCAGGCCCAGCGGCAGGCCGCGCGCGTCGCGGCCCGTGGGCACAGCGATGCCCGGAAGCCCGGCAAGGTTCACCGTCACCGTGAAGACGTCGTTGAGATACATCTCGACCGGGTCCTGGTGGGTCTGGCCCAGCTCGAAGGCCGCCGAAGGTGTCGCGGGCGTCAGGATCGCGTCGATGCCGCTGGCGAAAACCTCGTCGAAATCGCGCTTGATCAGCGCGCGCACCTTGCGGGCGCGGTTGTAATAGGCGTCGTAGAACCCCGCCGACAGGACGTAGGTCCCGATCATCACGCGGCGCTTGACCTCGGCCCCGAAGCCCTCGGCGCGGGTCTTTTCGTACATCTCCGTCACGCCGTCGCCCTGTTCGAGCTTCGCACGGTAGCCGAAGCGCACCCCGTCATAGCGCGCGAGGTTCGAGGACGCCTCGGCGGGCGCGATCACGTAATAGCAGGGCAGGGCGTATTTCGTATGCGGCAGCGTGATGTCGCGCAATTCCGCGCCGGCGTCCCGCAGCATCGCAGCGCCCTCGGACCACAGCGCCTCGATCTCGGCGGGCATCCCCTCCATCCGGTATTCCTTGGGGATGCCGATGACCTTGCCGCGGATGTCGCCCGTCAGCATCGCCTCGAAATCCGGCACGGGCAGGTCGGCCGAGGTCGAATCCTTCGGATCGTGCCCCATCATCGCGGCGCCCATGATGGCCGCGTCCCGCACCGTGCGCGTCATCGGCCCCGCCTGGTCGAGCGAGGAGGCGAACGCCACGATCCCCCAGCGCGAGCAGCGCCCGTAGGTCGGCTTCAGCCCCACGGTCCCGGTGAAGGCCGCCGGTTGCCGGATCGACCCGCCCGTGTCGGTGCCCGTGGCGCCCAGGCACAGGTCGGCGGCCACCGCCGAGGCCGAGCCGCCAGAGGAGCCGCCCGGCGTTAGCGCCGCGTCGGATCCTTCCGCACGCCAGGGATTCACGGCGTTACCATACACCGATGTCTCGTTGCTGGACCCCATGGCGAATTCGTCCATGTTGAGCTTGCCCAGCATCACCGCGCCCGCATCGCGCAGCTGGCCCG
>CAZGHJ010000316.1:0-2737 GCA_964525355.1 uncultured Roseicyclus sp. | reverse complement strand
GCGAATGCTGGAGCCAGGGTCACGCGACCATGATGATCATGGGCGAGATCTGCACCCGCGGCTGCACCTTCTGCAACGTGGCCACGGGCCGGCCGCAATCGCTCGACGTGTTCGAGCCCGGCCGCGTGGCCGACGCGGTGCAGAAGCTGGGTCTGAACCACGTGGTCATCACCTCGGTCGACCGGGACGACCTGGAAGATGGCGGGGCGGAGCATTTCGCCATGACGATCCGCGCGATCCGCAAGCGTGCGCCGGAGACCACGATCGAGATCCTGACGCCGGACTTCCTGAAATGCGACCCCTCCGTTCTGGAGGTCGTCGTCGAGGCACGGCCGGACGTCTTCAACCACAATCTGGAAACCGTGCCCGGCCTCTATCCGGAGGTGCGTCCCGGCGCGCGCTACTTCCATTCGCTTCGGCTGCTGCAACGGGTGAAGGAACTCGACCCGTCCATGTTCACCAAGTCTGGAATCATGGTGGGCCTCGGCGAGGATCGCCAGTCGGTGCTGCAGGTGATGGACGACATGCGCGCGGCGGATGTCGATTTCCTGACCATCGGCCAGTACCTCCAGCCGACGCCCAAGCATCACGCCGTCGACCGGTTCGTGCATCCCGACGAGTTCGCGGCCTACGAGAAATCCGCCTATGGCAAGGGTTTCCTGATGGTCTCGGCCACGCCGCTGACCCGGTCGAGCTATCACGCGGGCGAGGATTTCGAGCGCTTGCGCGCCGCGCGGATGGACCGGCTCGGCCGCGCCTGAGCCTTTGCCCGAAGCCGGCGGCTCAGTCCCCGGCCGGCTCGGGCAGGGCCTTGATATAGGCCGCGATGGCCATTCGGTCCGCGTCGGTCAGGTTGGCGAGGTTCAGCACCACGTCGGCCATGCTTCCGCCTGCCGTGTCGAAATTCGGCGCGAACCCATCCTTCAGGTAGGCCGCGATCTCGCCCGCGCTCCAGCTCAGGTCGTCAGGCGTGAGCCCGGGGATCGTGCCGGTGCCGGAGGGATTGGGCGCGCCCGCCATCCAGCGCGACCGGTCGAGGCCGCCGGTGGCGTCGCGGGGCGTATGGCACTCGGCGCAATGCGCGAGCGCCTCGGACAGGTAACGGCCGCGCGCGACCTCCTCCGAAAGATCTCCCGTCAGGACAAAGCCCTCCGGCATGTTCAGTCTGTTCCACAGGCCGATCCCGCGCCGGATCGTGAAGGGAAAGCCCAGCTCATGGGCCTCCGACGGGCGGTCGGAGGCAGGCAGCCCCTGCCAGAAGGCCCAGAGATCGACGAGATCCTGCCGCTCCGCCAGCGCGTAGGACGTGTAGGGCAGGGACGGGTAGTAGTGCCGCCCCTCCGGCGAGGTGCCGTAGGCGAGCGCGGTCACGAACTCCTCCACGGTCCAGTCGCCGATCCCGTGTTCGCGGTCCATCGAGACATTGGGCGCGACGAAGGTGCCGAAATCCGAGACCAGCCTGCGCCCGCCCGACAGGACAAGCCGCGCCTCGCCGCCGGCGTCCTCGGCCGCGTGACAGGAGGCGCAGCCGGCGGCCCAGAACACGGTCTCGCCGCGCGCGGGGTCGCCGGTGAGGCCCGCAATCTCCGCCGGGTCGACCCGCTGCGGAACCGTCAGCGCGAAAAACGCCCCGGCACCGAGTGCGGCCAGGCCGACCAGCAGGATGAGGACGCGACGCATGTCAGGCGGGCCGGCCGGGCCGCGTCACTGCTCGGCCCGGTAGGTGTCGTGGCAGTCGCTGCAGGTCGCGCCAAGCGGGCCGATCGCGGCCTGCACGGGCTCGAGCCCGTCGCCGGCCACCTCCGCAAGGCCCTCGGCTGCGGCACCGAACGCGTCCCATTTGGCCAGCACGTCGGGCAGGTTGTCCCAGATCTCGGGAAGGGCGCGCGTGCCCACGAGGCTCATGTTGTCGGTGCCCTCGGGCCAATGAAAGCTCTGGTCGACGGACGACAGCGCCACGAGGTTGTCGGCGGCGGCCTGCGCGGTCGCGGGGTCGTATTCCGTTTCGCCGCGCACCATGCTGACGATCGCGCCGACATTCAGCGCCATCATGTTGAACTGGCCCTGACGGGCCTCGACGGGCAGGGGCAGGCCGTCCTGCGCGGCGGCCATGGTGGCGATGCCGGAGACAGCGATGGCGGTGGCGGTGGCGAATGTGGTGAGGCGCGATGTCATGGGGTCTCTCTCGACTGGGGGTGGGCCTTGTCGTACGCCATGATCCTAGAACAGTGCGACATCCTGTCAATCGGCCGACGGGCGAGGCAAACCTCTTCTGGCCCTGCGTCAGAGCGCAGAACATTCATTTGCCTGTCATTTTCGCCAAGGCGGCCTTGGTGCGGCCCCGGATTTGCGGCATCCGGATTGCGACCACCGGCGACGCGCGCCGCCCGTCATGCCCTGCGCGCCGCCGTCGCCGTCGGCCGCTACTCCAGCATCCGCACCCGACCGATATAGGGCAGGTTGCGGTTGCGCTGCGCGAAATCGATGCCATAGCCCACCACGAATTCGTCGGGGATCTCGAAGCCGGTCCAGTCAGCGCGGATATCCACCTCGCGCCGGGTGGGTTTGTCGAGCAGCGCGATCGTCTTCAGCCGCCGCGGCAGGCGCGAGCGCAGCAGGTGCGACACGTGCAAAAGCGTGTGGCCGGTATCGACGATATCCTCCACCACCAGCACGTCGCGGCCCGCGATCTCGCCGCGCAGGTCCTTCAGGATCCGCACCTCGCGCGAGCTTTCCA
>CAZGHJ010000315.1:0-2742 GCA_964525355.1 uncultured Roseicyclus sp. | reverse complement strand
GAGGCCTTCATCGAGATCTTGAAGTTCAGGAAATCGTTGTCCTCGAGGATCTTGATGTGGTCGAGCCCGGATTCCACCATCGCGTCGGGACAGGGCTCGCCATACTTCTCCAGCAGGTGCTTCTCGAGGCTGCCCGCGTTCACCCCGATCCGGATCGAGCAATTATTGTCGCGCGCGGCCCGGATCACCTCCTTCACGCGCTTCTCGTCGCCGATATTGCCGGGGTTGATCCGCAGGCACGCGGCGCCGGCCTCGGCCGCCTCGATCCCGCGCTTGTAATGGAAATGGATGTCCGCCACGAGCGGCACCGGGCTTTCCGGCACGATCTGGCGCAAGGCTTTCGCCGAGGCCTCGTCGGGTACCGAGACGCGCACGATATCGGCGCCGGCCTCGGCGCAGGCCTGGATCTGCGCGATCGTGGCCTTCACATCCGTGGTCAGCGTGTTGGTCATGGTCTGGACGCTGATCGGCGCGTCGCCACCCACGGGCACCGGGCCCACATGGATCTGGCGGGTCTTGCGACGGTCGATATTGCGCCACGGGCGGATCGGGTTGTGAGACATGGGTGGGGCGCGGCCTCTCACGGAAAGCATGTGTCGAGCGGGAGAATAGACTGCCCGGGCGCGGGCCTCAACGGCTCAGGAAAAAAAGAGTTCCCGCCCCGCCGCGCGTCGGGCAGCCGGCGTCGGCGCTCACTCGGCGCCGGCGCCCAGCACAAGTTCGGCCACCTCGGCCAGTTCCGGGTCGGCGCTGCCATCGGCCATGGCGTAGGTCGCGCTGAGCGCGTCCGCGGACAGTTCCACGTCGCGCACGATCGACGCGCCGACGCCCGCGGGGCCCAGCGTCACGCCGTTCACCGCGAAATAGAGCGACCCGGAATTGCCCGAGCGCAGCCGCGGCGCCGCGTCGCCTTCGGGCAGAACCCAGCTGTCGCCGGCATTCAGCGTGCCCTCGAACAGCGTCGTGCCGCTGTCCGACGTGATCTGGATCCAGGTGGGCCGCACGGCGAAAAGCAGGACCTCGTCGGCGCGCGCGGTCTCGGTGACCTGCGCCGCGCCGGCACCCGCGTCGGCCAGTTGCGGCGCGCCGGCGCCGCGCGGGTTCTGGCGAAGGCCCGACAGCGTGCCGACCTCGTCGGGGTCGAGCGTGGCCAGCGCCTGGTCCCGCGGCGCCATCTGCGGCGTCTCCAGCGGCGCGGGCCGCAGCGAGCGCCCGGCCTCTTCCGCGCCGGGCATGGCGATGTCGAACCCGGGCTGCGGGGGGGTGACACCGCCCTCGCCCGCGCCGGCAAGCGGGTCGAGCTGCGCCAGGGTCGCCGGCGCCTCGTCCACCGGCGCGATGGACAGCCGCTGGATGTCCTGCAGGACCGCCCAGGCGCCATAGCCGATGCCGGCCGCCAGCACGAGAAGCACCGCGATCGAGCCGAGCGCGCCGGGCTCGAGCCGCGCCAGAAAGGGCTCGCGCTCGGGCGCGAGCATCATCGGCGCCCGCCGCATCACGTCATTGGGGTCGACCCGCCCTGGCGCGGGCTGCGGCAGGGACCGCTCGGGCGTCGCCCGCGTCGCACCGCCATGCACGCCCCGAAACCCGGTCTCGTCGCAGAAGCGCGCGAAGGTCCATTCCGGTTCCATGCCAAGATAGCGCGCGTAGGAGCGCACGTAGCCCGCGATGAAGCCCGGGCTCTGGAAGGCGCCGAGATCGCCGTTCTCGATGGCCGCGATATAGGGGGCGCGGATGCGCAGTTCGCGTTCCACGTCCAGCAGCGACTTGCCGAGCGTCGCGCGCTCGCCCCGCATCAGATCGCCCAGGGGCACGTCCAGCATGTCATAGGCGTCGAACGCGGGCTGCGCCGGCGACGGCTCGGACATGGCGCCGAACACGCCATTTTCGCCGGTGCGCCTGTCGGCGCCCTGCGTGATGTCCGAATTCCACTCGTGGCCGTCGCCCTGGCCCATGTGGCGTGTCCCGTCCCGTCTCGCGGGCGCGCCACCTCGATCTCGAGCGGGTGGCAGCCCGACGCCAGCAATGTCGTACCCCTCGGTCCCGCTGATTCCCACGGCAGCGATCCCTTGCCTCCCGGTTAACACGGGAGCGGCAAGCCTTGCACGTGCAGAAAGAGTTAACCCGCCATCTCGGCGCGATTCAGCGCACAATGGCTCCAGAGTGCATCCATCGCGCGCACGAGTCCGTCGAGCATCCTGGGATCGTGCACCGGCGAGGGCGTGAAACGCAGCCGCTCCGTGCCGCGCGGCACGGTGGGATAGTTGATCGGCTGCACGTAGATGCCGTGATCGGCCAGCAGCATGTCGGAGATCAGCTTTGTGTGCACCGGATCGCCCACGATCACCGGCACGATGTGCGAGCCGTGATCGACGATCGGCATGCCCAGCATCTTCAGGCGCGTTTTCAGCACCTTGGCGCGTTCCTGGTGCAGGTCGCGCAACGCCTGGTCGCCCTTGAGGTGCCGCACGCTTGCCGCGGCCCCCGCCGCCACGACGGGCGGGATCGAGGTGGTGAAGATGAAGCCCGGCGCGTAGGAGCGCACGGCATCGCACATCTTCGCCGAGGCCGCGATGTAGCCGCCCATGACGCCGAAGGCCTTGCCGAGCGTGCCGTTGATGATGTCGAGACGGTGCATCAGCCGGTCGCGCTCGGCCACGCCGCCGCCGCGGGGGCCGTACATGCCCACCGCGTGGACCTCGTCGAGATAGGTGAGCGCGCCGAATTCGTCGGCCACGTCGC
>CAZGHJ010000314.1:1381-2761 GCA_964525355.1 uncultured Roseicyclus sp. | reverse complement strand
CTGCGCATGATGCTGCACACCCTGGCCCGCGCCTTCCGCCACGGCGACATCGGACAGGGCTACGGCCCGTTCGAGGACGCCTTCCACTCCGGCGCGCTGGACCTGATCATGACGCGCCTGGAACAGGTGGCGGGGGAGGCTTGACAGCGCTTCGCCAAGCCGCGCTTTGTGGAACGGTGGTAACAGCCGGATGGAACGAGAGGGATGGTCGCATTTTCCCGGTACATCGGCATCGACTATTCCGGCGCACAGACGCCGGAGGCCAGCCTGAAAGGACTGCGGGTCTATATGGCCGAAGGCGATGCTCCACCCGTCGAGGTGGCGCCGCCACCCAGCCCGCGAAAATACTGGACCCGCAAGGGCATCGCCCACTGGCTGGTCGAGGCGCTGTCGCAGGATACCCCGACGTTGGTCGGCATCGACCACGGCTTCTCGTTTCCGCTGCGGTACTTCGAGGTCCATCGCCTGCCGCCGGACTGGCCATCCTTCCTGGACGATTTTCAGGCGCACTGGCCGACCGATCAGGACTACGTCTATGTCGATTTCGTCCGCGACGGGTCCGTGGGCAAGGGCGCGGAGCGGACCGGTCACCCCCGCTGGCGGCGTCTGACCGAGGAACAGGCCCGGACGGCTGTCAGTGCCGGATGAAAACTCCCCACTTGTGGCGTTTGAAAATTCCCCACCCTGACGCAACCGCCGCGTAACCCTGGGGGCTAGCCCCCAGGGTTACGCGAACGCCGCGCCCCCCAGATCTCCTTCAGCGACAGAAGGGGCGGAGGGCACGGTGGTCACACTTGGGGACGTAGTCATGATCCTTGATCTTCATCGGCAGGGCCTGAGCCTGTCGGCCATTGCCCGGCGGACCGGGCTGGACCGCAAGACGGTCCGCACATGCATCAAGCGTGGTCTGGAGCCGCCGGTCTACGCGCCCCGGCCGCCCAGGGAGCCCATCATCGCGCCCTGGCAGGACTATCTGCGGCAGCGCGTCCAGGCCGTGCCGGAACTGACCGCCAAGCGGCTGCTGCGCGAGATCCGCGAACGCGGGTACAAAGGCGGCTACACGGCCGTGAAGGACTACCTCCGCAGCGTCCGGCCCGCCGCCAGTCCCGCCTTCGAGCGCCGGTTCGAGACCCCGGCGGGCCGCCAGGCCCAGGTCGATTTCGCCCACTTCCGTGCCACCTTCACCGACGAACCGGGAACCGAGCGGGTGGTGTGGCTGTTCTCCTTCGTCCTCGGCCACAGCCGGTTCCTGTGGGGCCGGTTCGTCCCCCACCAGGACCTGCAGACGGTGCTGCGCTGCCTTTCCGCCGCCTTCAATGCCATTGGCGGGATCCCCGAGCAGGTGCTCTTCGACCGCATGAAGACGGCCGTCCAGGGCGA
>CAZGHJ010000314.1:0-1281 GCA_964525355.1 uncultured Roseicyclus sp. | reverse complement strand
TCACGCGCGACGGCATGGTCTCCGTCGGCGGCAACCTCTACAGCGTTCCCGACTGCACCCGGCGGCGCGCCGTCGAGGTCCATGTCCTGGCCGACGAGATCCGTATCTTCGAAGACGACACGCTCATCGCCAGCCACCCCGTGCTCGACGGCCGGGGGCTGCGCCGTATCGCCGATGGCCACCGCACGGCGCCGCCACCCTCCAACAGCCAGACCCCCCGCGATCCGCCACCGGAGCCGATGGGCGTCGAGGGCAGCCAAGTTCCAATCCGCCCGCTCGACGTCTATGCCGAGGTCGGGCGCCGACTGGCCGAGGAGGCGCGGCCATGACCACGACCGCGATCAACACCGTGACCACCACCGGCGCCGCATCCACCGTCGACAGCCTGCGGCGCCACCTGGTCGGCCTGAAGATGCCGCGCGCCCTGGAGATCCTCGACCATACCGTCCGCCAACTGGAGCGCGGCGAACTGGCCCCGCTGGAGGCGCTCGACGCCCTGCTGGCCGAGGAATACACCGGCCGCGAGGGCCGCCGCGTCAAAGCCGCCCTGCAGATGGCCCGGCTGACCACGGTCAAAACACTGGCCGACTTCGACTTCTCCTTCCAGCCGTCGCTCGACCGCAATCGCATCCTCACTCTGGCCCAGCTCGAGTTCATCGACCGCCACGAGGTGCTGCATCTGCTCGGCCCGCCCGGCACCGGAAAATCCCACCTCGCCCTGGCGCTGGGCGTCGAGGCGGTCAAGGCTGGCCGCAGCGTCTACTTCGCCACCCTGGCCGAAATCATTGGATCGCTCGCCAAGGCCGAGCGCGAGGGCACCCTGCGAGAGCGTATCCGCTTCCTGTGCCGGCCGGCACTGCTGATCGTCGACGAGATCGGATACCTGCCCGTCATCGCCGGCGGCGGCAATCTCTTCTTCCAGCTCGTCAATGCCCGATACGAACGCGGCGCCATGATCCTGACGTCCAACCGCGGCTTCGCCGAGTGGGGCGACGTCTTCGGCGATCCCGTCGTCGCCACAGCGCTGCTCGACCGCCTGCTCCACCACGCCGTCGTCATCCAGATCGAGGGCGCCAGTTATCGCCTGCGTCAGCACGCCGGCCTGATCCCCGAAAACACCCTGGCGCGGCCGTCCACATCACCGCCGCCGGCGCCGCCAAAGCGCCGCGGCAGACCACCCAAAAACAGGAGCCCCGATCAACAGCCCAGCCAATAACCCTTCGTTCAATGTGGGGAAAATTCGCGCGCCACTTCTGGGGAAAATTCACGCGGCGTTGACAG
>CAZGHJ010000313.1:0-2768 GCA_964525355.1 uncultured Roseicyclus sp. | reverse complement strand
GCCGTGGCCTGGAAGGGCCAGGACGTGTCCCTGACGGTGACGGAATTCCTGCTGCTGCAGGCGCTCGCCCAGCGGCCCGGCTTCGTGAAAAGCCGTGACCAGCTGATGGACGTGGCCTATGACGAGCAGGTCTACGTGGACGACCGCACCATCGACAGCCACATCAAGCGGCTGCGCAAGAAGATGCGCACGGTGGACGACGATTTCTCGGCAATCGAGACGCTTTACGGAATCGGCTACCGCTACAACGAGGAATAGGGGTCCCAGGGGCGTGCCGGCCGATCTTTCGATGACCAATCGGCGCGCACGCGACCGGGCCGACATCGTCCTCGGCGAGGACTGGGACCGGCCTGCCGGAACCCCCGATGGCGAGGCGCGTGCCGCGCGGCGGCGGCGGAGTCTGATCGCGCTCAACCGCTCGCCGCTGGCGCGCAAGATCATCATGTTCAACCTGCTGGCCATCGTGATCCTCGTGGCCGGTGTGATGTATCTCAACCCGTTCCGCGACAGCCTCGTGCATCAGCGCGAACGCGCCCTGGCGGTCGAGGCGCAGCTGATGGCCGACGTCTTCGAGGCGAGCCTGCCGCAGAGCACGCCGGCCGATCTGGTCACCGGGGACGGTATCGACGCCGAGGAAGTGCTGGCGCGCGTGGGCCTTGCCGACGCGGTCGACGTGTTCGTCTTCGCCGATGACGGGACGCTCGTGGCCTCCACGCTCGCCACGCCGCGCAGCCCGGCCCGGCCCGTGAGCGGCCTCGCGCCGCGCAGCGATGAAACGCTGCTGATCACCGACTTCCTCAACAGCGTCTGGTCCGGTCTCTCGAACCTCGTGGGCGCCAACCCGTCCTCGCCCCAGACAGAGCCGCCCGAGGATCTGGCCCGGTCGCTGGTCGAGGCCGCGCAATCGGGCGCGACGGTCCTGCAACGCACCTCGGGGACCACCGGCGCGGCCTTCGCCGCCGCCACGCCGATCGAGGGCCCGGCGGGCGTGCTGGGGGTGCTCGTCGTGATCACCGCGGCGGGTGAAATCGACCAGCTCGTGCGCGCCGAACGCGAGCAGCTTCTGCAGATGTTCGTCGTCGCGCTGCTGGTCTCGATCGTCCTCAGCCTCGTTCTGGCCTCGACCATCGCCAACCCGCTGTCCGACCTGGCCGCCGCGGCCGAGCTCGGGCGGGACAGGAACGCCCGGAAGATGAGCCCGACCCGCGTGCGCATCCCCGATCTGACGGGCCGCCCGGACGAGATCGGGCGGCTGTCCGGCGCGCTGCGCGGCATGGTCTCGGCGCTTTACGACCGCATCGACGCCAACGAACAGTTCGCCGCCGATGTCAGCCACGAGATCAAGAACCCGCTGGCCTCGCTGCGGTCGGCGGTGGGCACGCTGCGCGTGGCCCGGACGGACGAGCAGCGCAACCGCCTGCTCGAGGTGATCGAACACGACGTGCAGCGCCTCGACCGCCTCGTGTCGGACATCTCCAACGCGTCGCGGCTCGATTCCGAACTGGTCAAGGAAGAGGAGGAGGAGTTCGACCTCGTCCGCACCCTGTCGAACCTGTCGCAATACCACGGTCAGGAGGCCGAGAAGAAAGGCGTCGATTTCATCACCGACCTGCCGTCCGAGCCGATCATGATCTCGGGTCTCGAAGGCCGCCTGGCGCAGGTGTTCGTCAACCTCCTGTCCAACGCGATCTCCTTCTGCGAGGAGGGCGACGCGGTGCGGCTCTGGACGCGGCGGCGGTCCAACCGCGTGCTGGTCGTGGTCGAGGACACCGGGCCCGGCATCCCCGAGGAGGCGCTGACCAAGGTCTTCAACCGGTTCTATTCCGAACGCCCCGAGAACCAGTTCGGCAACCATTCCGGCCTCGGCCTCGCCATCTCCAAGCAGATCGTGGAGGCCCATGGCGGCGTGATCTGGGCCGAGAACATCCGCCCCACCGATCTCGATATCGTGTCCGAACCCCTCGGCGCGCGGTTCGTGGTCGGGCTTCCGGTCTGAACCCATGATGCCGCACCCCGCGCCGGTGTCCCTGACCGACTGGGCCATGGACGACACCGGCGGGCGGCTGACGCTCCATGCAAGCGCCGTCGCGCTCGGGGGGCGGGGGGTGCTGATCCGCGGCGCGTCGGGCACCGGCAAGTCGAGCCTCGCGTTGCAGCTTCTGACGCGCGGGGCAAGCCTGATCGCCGATGACGGTGTCCGGGTCGATACCGCCGGGACCGTGCCCTTCCTCGAGCGACCCGACCACGCCACCGATCTGATAGAGAGCCGCGGGATCGGCCTGTTGCGTGCGGGGCCCGTCTGCGGCCGCGCCGAGCTGGTGCTCGCCATCGACCTCGACCGGGTCGAGCCCGAGCGCCTGCCGCCGCGACGCATGGTCACCGCCGGCCGTGCCGAGCGCCCGTTGATCCTCGGCCTCGGGCATCCGACACTGGCCGATGCAGTCGTGCACATGCTGCGCCACGGCCGCGACGCGCCCTGGACGCAGCATCGCAGCGAGTGAGGCCGATGCCCCGATGACGGATCCCCGCGACGGCGACCTTCAGCCCTGGCGCGTTCGACCGCGCGTGGTGTTCGTCACCGGCCCGTCCGGCGCGGGCCGAAGCACGGCGATCAACGCACTGGAGGATCTGGGTTTCGAGGCGATCGACAACCTGCCGCTGGGCCTTCTGCCGCGTCTGCTGGAGGGCGGACCGCCCGAGCGGCCGCTGGCGTTGGGCACCGACGCGCGGACCCGCGATTTTTCCGCGAGCGGTCTTCTGGCGGAGTT
>CAZGHJ010000312.1:0-2774 GCA_964525355.1 uncultured Roseicyclus sp. | reverse complement strand
GGCCTCGCGCGGCGGCTGATGGACCGGCTCCGGGCGATCAAGGCCGGCAAACGGAAGGACTGAGAACCATGTGCGGGATCGTGGGTGTGCTCACCAATCACGAAGCGGCGCCGATCCTCGTGGAGGCGCTCAAGCGGCTGGAATATCGCGGCTACGACAGCGCCGGGATCGCGACCGTCAAGGACGGCGTGCTCGACCGGCGGCGCGCGGTGGGCAAGCTGCACAACCTCTCGGACCTGCTGGTCTACGAGCCGCTCGCGGGCAAGACGGGCATCGGCCACACCCGCTGGGCGACCCATGGCGGGCCGAGCGTGGCGAACGCGCATCCGCATCGGGCGGGCCGCGTCGTGGTGGTGCATAACGGGATCATCGAGAATTACCGGGAGTTGCGCGCGCGGCTGAAGGATGTCGGCTTCGAAAGCGAGACCGACACCGAGACCGTCGCGCATCTCTGCGAAAGCTACCTCGAGGCCGGCTGGTCCCCGCGCGAGGCGGCGGCCGAGACGCTGAAACAGCTCGAGGGCGCGTTTGCGCTGGCGTTCCTCTTCGAGGGCGAGGACGACCTGATCGTGGCCGCGCGCAGGGGCTCGCCGCTGGCCATCGGGCATGGCGAGGGCGAGATGTTCGTGGGCTCGGACGCCATCGCGCTCAGCCCGCTGACCAACGCGATCACCTATCTCGAGGAGGGCGACTACGCCTTCATCACTCGGGCCGGCGCCGAGATCCGCGACGCCGACGGGTGCCAGGTCCACCGCGAGCGCCGGACCATCGCCGCGAACGCCACGCAGGTGGACAAGGCCGGGCACAAGCACTTCATGGCCAAGGAGATCTTCGAACAGCCCACGGTGCTGTCGGAGTGTCTGTCGAACTACACCCAAGGCAACCGCATCGCCCTGCCCGAGGCGGGCGCGGCGCTCGATTTCGCGGCCACCGACCGGCTGATCCTCGTGGCCTGCGGCACGGCGCATTACGCGTGCCTCGTGGCGAAATACTGGTTCGAGCAGCTCGCGGGCCTGCCCTGCGACGTGGATATCGCCTCGGAGTTCCGCTACCGCGCGCCGCCCGTCTCGGACCGGGCCACGGCGCTTTTCGTCAGCCAGTCGGGCGAGACGGCCGACACGCTCGCGGCGCTGCGCTACGTGCGCGGCAAGGCGCAGTCGGTGCTCTCGCTGGTCAACGTGCCCGAAAGCTCGATCGCGCGCGAAAGCGACATCGCCCTGCCGATCATGGCCGGCATCGAGATCGGCGTGGCCTCGACCAAGGCCTTCATGAACCAGCTGGGGGCGCTCGCCGCGCTCGCCATCCTCGCCGGGCGCCAGCGCGGGCACCTGACCGAGGCGCGCGAGGCGGAGCTGGTGGCCACGCTGCATGGTCTGCCGGGGCTGATCAACCAGGCGCTGGCGCTCGATGCGCGCATCCACACGCAATGCGCCAAGCTGGCCGAGGCGCGCTCGGTCCTGTTCCTGGGCCGCGGGCCGATGTTTCCCCTGGCGCTCGAGGGCGCGCTGAAACTCAAGGAAATCAGCTATATCCATGCCGAGGGCTATGCCAGCGGCGAGCTCAAGCACGGGCCCATCGCGCTGGTGGAGAACACCGTGCCGGTGATCGTGCTGGCCCCGCGCGACGGGCTGTTCGACAAGACCGTGTCGAACATGCAGGAGGTGCTGGCGCGCGACGGTCTGGTCTGGCTGGTGAGCGATGCCGACGGGATCGAAGCCGCCGGCGAGGGCACCTGGGCCACGCTCACCATGCCGACGATCGACCCGATCTTCGCACCGATGCTCTACGCCGTTCCGGCGCAACTCATCGCCTATCACACGGCGCTGCAGAAGGGCACGGATGTGGACCAGCCGCGCAACCTCGCGAAATCCGTCACGGTGGAATGACGCCAGGGCGCGGCCGGAAAGCGGCCCCGAAGGCGCTCAGACCTGCGGCACGCCGCCCTGCATCACCGTCAGGAACCAGTCGCGGTCGATGTTGCCGCCGCACAGGATCACCGCGACGCGTCTGCCGCGCATCTGATCCTTCTCCTGCATGAGGGCCGCCAGCGGCGCCGCGCCCGCCCCTTCGGCGAGGTTATGGGTGTCCGAGTAGAAGACGCGGATCGCCTCGGCGACCTCAGCATCGGAGACGCTCACGATGCGCGCGGCCCGCGTGCCGTAGATCCCGAGCGCTTCGGGCACCGGCACGCGCACGGCCATGCCGTCGGCGAAGGTGCGGGCGGTCTCGGTTTCCACCGGGCGGCCGGCTTCTGCGGACAGCTTCGCGGTGGGGGCGTTCTCGCTGACGACGCCGACGATCTCGGCCGTCGCGCCCAGCGCATCCCGCGCGGCGATGGTGCCGCAGATCCCCGAGCCGCAGCCGATCGGCACGTAGACCGTGTCGAGATCCGGCACGGCGGAGAAGAGCTCGTAGCCATAGGTCGCCACGCCGCGGACCAGTTCGGGGTGGAAGGGCGGCACGATGAAGAGCCCCTCGGCCTCGGCCACGCGGTAGGCCTCCTCGCGGGCCGTGTCGAAATCCCCACCGAACTCGATCACCTCCGCCCCGAAGGCGCGTATGGCGGCGTTCTTCTCCACCGAGTTGCCGTGGGGCACGTAGACCTTCGCGGTCAGCCCGGCCTTGGTGGCGGCCCAGGCCTGGCCCTGCCCGTGATTGCCTCGGGTCGCGGTGCAGATGCCGCGGACCTCGGGGTGGGTGCGCGTGAGCCAGTCCATGAAGGTGAGCGCGCCGCGCACCTTGAAGGAGCCGGTGGGCGTGTGGTTCTCGTGCTT
>CAZGHJ010000311.1:0-2781 GCA_964525355.1 uncultured Roseicyclus sp. | reverse complement strand
TCATCCGCCAGATCGCGACCGGCACGCCCGAGGCGGCGGCGAAGACGATCTTCGATCAGAACATCCTGGGCGGCATGTGCGCGCGCGTCTGCCCGACCGAGACGCTCTGCGAGGAGGCCTGCGTGCGCGAGGCGGCGGAGGGCAAGCCGGTCGAGATCGGCCGCCTGCAGCGCTTCGCCACCGATACGCTGATGGCTGCGGGCGTGCACCCCTACGAGCGCGCCGCGCCGACCGGCAAGACCGTCGCCGTCGTGGGCGCGGGGCCCGCGGGTCTGGCCTGCGCGCATCGGCTCGCGATGCATGGGCACGACGTGACGATCTTCGAGGCGCGGCCCAAGGGCGGCGGGCTGAACGAATATGGCATCGCGTACTACAAGACCGTGGAGGGTTTCGCCGAGGCGGAGCTTCGGTGGCTGATGCAGATCGGCGGCATCACGCTGGAGACGGGCAAGGCGCTGGGGCCGGACATGACGCTGGCGGAGTTGCGGGAGCGGTTCGACGCGGTGTTCCTCGGCATGGGTCTGTCGGGCGTGAACGCGCTCGGCGCCGCGGGCGAGACACGGGCGGGCGTGGCGGATGCGGTCGAGTTCATCTCGGACCTGCGCCAGTCGGGCGACCTCGCCGCGCTGCCCGTGGGGCGGAACGTCGCGGTGATCGGCGGCGGCATGACGGCCATCGACGCCGCGGTGCAATCGAAGCTTCTGGGTGCGGAAAACGTGACGGTGATCTACCGCCGCGGTCGCGAGGCGATGCCGGCCAGCCGCTACGAGCAGGATCTCGCCGCCTCCAGGGGCGTGCGTTTCGTCTTCAACGCGATGCCCATGGAGATCCTCGGCAACGGGGCGGTGACCGGCCTGCGCGTGGAATACACGCGCGCCGAGGGCCGGACGCTGGTCGGCACGGGCGAGAGTTTCGATCTGCCCTGCGACCAGGTGCTGAAGGCGATCGGCCAGGCGCTGGAGGGCGCGCCGGACGCGCTGGAACTTGCCGGGCGCAAGATCGCGGTCGAGGGGCCGGGGCGGACCTCGGTCGAGCGGGTCTGGGCCGGCGGCGATTGCGCCGCGGGGGGCGACGACCTGACCGTGACGGCCGTCGCGGAGGGGCGCGATGCGGCCGAGGACATCCATGCCACGTTGTCGACGTGAAATTGACCACGCGGCCCTTTAAGGGGGCGGTTCGGCAGTTTTGAGGCAACAGGACGAACCGCACCGATCATGACGCAGGACCCAGAGACACCGAAAGACGGCGTAGCGCCGCCGAGATGCCTGATCGCCTACGGGCCCTTGCGCGGCGGCACGACGATGCTGCGCCTGATGCTGAACGGCCACAGCCGGATGGCCTGTATCGGCGAGAGCGACTGGGTCGTCGATTTCCTGCGCCGCGACGGGGCAGGTTGGCACTACGATCTCGACCGTCTTGAAGAAGACCGGATTTTCCGAGCCACCGGCCTGCGCCTGCCCGAGGCGGGCGATGCGCGAGCGGCACTGGAGGGCGTTCTGGCCGAGATCGCGGGGGGCAAGCCGTTGCCGGTGCTGATGCTGCACCATGGCATCGAGCGGGCGGTGGAACTTCTCGGTCCGGTGCCGATCCTGCGCTTCACACGGGACCCGCGGGATTCCGCGCGTTCGGCCATCGGCATGGGCTGGGCCGGGCATGTCTATGGCGGCGCCGAGCCGTGGATGCGCACCGAGGACGACTGGACCGGTTTTGTCGCGGATGGCCCGGACAACCCGATCCACGTGCTGCGCTACGAGGATCTGCTTGCCGACCCAGAGGCACGGCTGCGCGAAGTCTGCGGCTTCGCGGGGTTCGACTACGACCCGGACATGCTGTCCTACCCGGAGACGACGACCTACGACGCGCCGGACGCCCGCCTGGCCTACCAATGGCGTCGTAAGCTGTCGGACCGTGAGGTCGCGCTGGTGGAGGCGCGGATCGGCGCCCGGCTGGCGCAATCGGGCTACGAGGCTTCTGGCGTGGCGCCGGTGGCCTTGAGCGCCTGGGACATCCGCTGGCTCGGCCTGACCAACCGCATCGCGATCTGGAAGTCGCTTGTCGCGCGGTTCGGCGTGGTTGCGCCGGTGCTGCGCGGGATCGGGCGGCGGCTCGGACTGCGGCGGCTCGTCGTGGCCGCGCAGCGCAGCATGGACGTGAAAACGAAACGGCGGCTGAAGTGACCGCGCAGAGGGGGAGACCGGAGACATGCCTGATCGCTCCACTGAGGCCGTGGCCCACGGTTCTGAAAGCAGCGGGAACATTCGTCGGCGCCTGACGCGCCGAGCCGATTATTCGTACGAATAATCGCACACTGCGAATTTTCGTACGAAAATTCGAACACGCGCCAAACGGGAGACAAGGACCATGGCAGATCTTTCCACCGACTTCCTGGGCATCCGCTCGCCCAATCCGTTCTGGCTCGCCTCGGCGCCGCCGACCGACAAGGCCTATAACGTCGTCAGGGCCTTCAAGGCCGGCTGGGGCGGCGTCGTGTGGAAGACCCTCGGCGAGGAGGGCCCGCCCATCGTCAATGTGAACGGCCCGCGCTACGGCGCGGTCTGGGGCGCGGATCGCAGGCTTCTCGGCCTGAACAACATCGAGCTCATCACCGACCGGCCGCTCGAGGTGAACCTGCGCGAGATCAAGGAGGTCAAGCGCGACTGGCCCGACCGGGCGATGGTCGTGAGCCTGATGGTGCCCTGCGACGAGGAGAGCTGGAAGTTCATCCTGCCGCTGGTCGAGGAGACCGGCGCGGACGGCGTGGAGCTCAATTTCGGCTGTCCG
>CAZGHJ010000310.1:0-2801 GCA_964525355.1 uncultured Roseicyclus sp. | reverse complement strand
CCGACCATCTGGAACTCGTATTCGAAATCGGCCACGGCGCGCAGGCCGCGGATGATGATGCCCGCGCCCACGTCGCGCGCACAGTCGATCAGGAGGTTCTCGAACGGGTGGGCCACGATCTCGGTGCCGGTCCGGGCCGAGAGCTGCGCGCATTCCGCCTCGACCATCGCCACGCGCTCCTCAAGGGAGAAAAGCGGGCCCTTGTCGCGGTTGATGGCCACGCCGATCACGAGCCGGTCGACCAGCTGGCAGGCCCGCTTGATGATGTCCACGTGACCCAGCGTGATCGGGTCGAATGTGCCCGGGTAAAGCCCTGTCCGCATCGCTGTCCGCTGTCCGTCCCGGTCTGTCCTTCGGTCGCGCGCGGACCCAACCACCGCAGGACGGGCTTTGCAACCCTTCTCGCGGCCGGCGGGCCGATCCGGCCGGGGGGCTCAGAACCCCTTGATCATCCCCTCGAGCGCGTCCTTCTCCATCTCCAGCTTGGCCAGTTGCGCCTTGACCACGTCGCCGATGGAAATGAGGCCCACCATCTCGCCGGCCTCGATCACGGGCATGTGGCGGAACCGGCCCTCGGTCATGGCCGACAGGACCGCGTCGGAGCTGTCCGACAGCCGGCAGCCCACGATCTCGGCGGTCATCACCGCCTCCACGTTCTGCGTCATGCAGCCCGCGCCCGTCTGGCCAAGCTCGCGCACGATGTCGCGCTCCGACAGGATGCCCACGGCCGACTTGCCGTCGGGCGACACGACCACCGCCCCGATGCGCCGCGTCGCCAGAAGCCGGGCCGCCTCGGCCAGGCTCGTGCCCGGCTCGACGGTCACGATACCGTCGTCGGATTTCGATTTCAGGATCTGTCCTACCAGCATCGCCGCGCCTCCCAAGCCGCTTCGCTCTTTCGTGTCGTCCGGGCGCGCCTCCCGCACGCCCCACAGCAGCAGCGTCGGCCCGCAACACACCGCCTGTCAAGGAAAACGCGGGCGGCGCGACGTTCTGGCCGGGCGCGCGCAGTGCCTGGCAACGCAGGCAGGACCGCTCAGGCGACCGCGGCCTCGAGCCGCGCGATCTCCGCCCGCATCCCCTCGCCCAGAAGCCGCGAGACCCGGTCGATGCGCGCGTCGCGCGGCCCGTCATGGGACACGAGCCAGAAGGTGCGCGCGAGCCCCACCTCGTCCGGCAAAACGCGCACCAGATCGGGCGCGGAGGCCAGCGCGAAGTCGTGCACGATGGCCAGCCCCGCCCCGGCCCGCGCGAGGTTCATCTGCACCGATACCGCGTTGGAGGCCAGCGCCACCCGCTCCACGCCCAGATCGGCGAGATAATCGAGTTCGGCATCGAAGATCATGTCGGGGATGTAGCCGATCATGCGTGCGCCCCGCAGATCCTCGCGGCGTCGCGGCACGCCCGCGCGCTGCAGGAAAGACGGCGCGGCGGCCAGCGACAGCCGGTAATCGGCGAGCTTTTCGGCGCGCAGGCGCGTGGCCTTGGGTGCGGAGACGGCGATGGCCAGATCCGCCTCGCGCCGCGACAGGTTCACGACCCGCGGCAGTGCGAGGATCTGGATGTCGAGATCGGGATGGGCGCGGGCGATCTCGGCGCAGACCTGCGGCAGAAGGTAGTTCGCGCAGCCATCCGGCGCGCCGATGCGGATCTGCCCCGAGAGCCGCCCCGCCTCGCCCGCCGCCTCCCCGCCCCCGGCCAGCGCCGCCTCGGCGGCTTCGGCGCGCGGCAGCAGGCGCTGGCCCGCCTCCGTCAGCTGGTAGCCCTGCGGCGATTTCGCGAAGAGGACGGTGCCCAGGCTCCGTTCCAGCCGCGCGATCCGCCGTCCGGCCGTCGCAGGGTCGAGCCTGAGCCGCCGGCCCGCGCCCGACAGCCCCTCGGCGCGGGCCACCGCGAGAAACACGCGCATGTCGTCCCAGTTCAAGACCGCCCCCTTTGCAAAAGCGCAAAACGACTTTGGCAACCTGCCGCTTTTACCGGCGTCTTTGCAAGACTATGATGCGTGCCAATACGACATCACCCTGGGAGAGAGAGCGATGGAAGAGATCGGACACTGGCTGGGCGGCAAGCGGGTTGCGGGCACGTCGGACCGCTTTGCGGATGTCTGGAACCCGGCCACGGGCGAGGTGCAGGCGCGCGTCGCGCTGGCCTCGAAGGCCGAGCTCGACGCCGCGGTGGCGCAGGCCGCGGCGGCCCAACCCGCCTGGGCCGCGACGAACCCCCAGCGCCGTGCGCGCGTGATGATGGAGTTCGTGCGGCTTCTCAACCGCGACATGGACAAGCTTGCCGAGGCGCTCTCGCGCGAGCACGGCAAGACGCTGCCGGACGCCAAGGGCGACGTGCAGCGCGGCCTCGAGGTGGTGGAGTTCTGCATCGGCGCGCCGCATCTGCTGAAGGGCGAGTATACCGACAGCGCGGGCCCCGGCATCGACATGTATTCCATGCGCCAACCCATTGGCGTCGCTGCCGGAATCACACCCTTCAACTTCCCTGCCATGATCCCGATGTGGAAGATGGCGCCCGCCCTCGTCTGCGGCAACGCCTTCATCCTCAAGCCGTCCGAGCGCGACCCTTCCGTGCCGATGATGCTGGCCGAACTGATGCAGGAGGCGGGGCTGCCCGACGGCGTCCTGCAGGTCGTGAACGGCGACAAGGAGGCGGTGGACGCGATCCTCGACAACCCGGACGTAGCAGGGATCGGCTTCGTCGGCTCCACGCCGATCGCGCAATACATCTACGAGCGCGGCTGCGCCAACGGCAAGCGCGTGCAGTGCTTCGGCGGCGCCAAGAACCACATGATC
>CAZGHJ010000309.1:0-2813 GCA_964525355.1 uncultured Roseicyclus sp. | reverse complement strand
ACCTTGCGGTAGAGCGCGTTGTTGTAGCGCCGCCGGATGAAGTAGCCGCCCATGGCGCGCACCAGCGTCCTGAGCGGCCAGACCCGCGCCCATTCGCCCACCGCATAGGCCAGCGCCGAGCGTTCCGCGACGAGCCATGTCACCAGGACGTAATCCATGTTCGATCGGTGGTTCATCACGAAGACCACCGTGGCGTTCTCGGGGATGGCGGCCAGCGCGTGGGCATTGTCCTGCACCAGGCGCACCCGGTAGAGCGACTGGCTGAGGAGCCGCGCGGCCCGGATCGCGAAGGAGAAATAGGTGAAGGCCGAAAAACCCGGCACGATCTCGCGTGCGTATCGCTCGGCGGTCTGGAAGGCGACGTCCTCGCGGATGTTCTTCGCCCGCGCGTACTCGGCGATGGCCTGGGCGACCTCGGGGTCGTAGATCAGCCGGCGCACGGTATCCATGCGGCGGGCGAGCTTGAAGGGCTGGATCGGCCGGTCGAGCCGCTCGTTCAGCCGCGCCACGGCCGTCTCGAGGCGCCGGCGCAGATACCAGCGGACGGAGGGGAACAGGAAATGCGACGCGAAGGTCACCCCCGCGAAAAGCAGGATCAGCAGGAACAGCCAGAGCGGAAGGGTGACGGTGCTGGACATCGCGCGGCACGGTGGCAGGAAAGCGCGGCGCGGGCAATGTGTCAGGGGCACCGGGGCGCGTGCGGCGGCTGGTCCCCATGGAGGTTCGTCGCGGTGAGCGCCCGCCCGGCCGAATGCCGGGCGGCGCCCGAGCCGCCCTCGATGGGCGGGTCGGGCGCACCCCCCGGTCGGGGCACTGCCCCCGTCAGGCCGGGGTTGCGCGGCGCTCTGCCCTCGGCTGGCGCAGGCCCAGGACGACCGTCCGGGTCAGCGCGGATCGCCGGGCCAGCATATGCAGCGCCATCGGCACGGCGAAACCGGCTGCCACGCCGAGGACGATATGTGCGGTCATGTCCTCGATCCCGGCGGCATGTAGCGCGCGCCGGGCCGCGGAGGTGCCGAAGACATGGTAGAGATAGATCGTGAAGGACATCGCCCCGAACCAGCTGAGCCAGGGCAGGTTCGGCAGGACGAGGAAGGCGAGCAGGCAGCCCCCGATCGCGAAGGCCATGGTTTGCAGGCCGCGCCCCTGGTTCGAGAGGACGCCCGTTTCCGCGTAGGCAGCGGCATCTGCCAGCGTCGCGGCGAGGACAAGTGTCGCGGCGAGCCCAAGAAGCGGGATCCTGTGACGCTGGACGCGGTCGAACGACCGCAGGAACAGCACGCCCAGCAGGAAGTACGGGAAGAGGCGGATGGCGCCGTTGATCGAGAACAGGTTCGGCGTGATCGTCAGCTGCGCCGCGTTCACCGCCAGCGCGATACCCAGGCACGGCAGGAGCGCGCGGCCGCCCGTGAGCGCGTCAAGTGGCGCGTAGATCACGAAGATCAGGAAGATCGACCACAGGAACCAGTAGTGGAGATAGGGAAGGACGGCGAGGTGCCAGATTGGCCCGTCCGGCGCGAGCCTGAGGCCGAAATGGGTGGTCACGACGGCGGACAGGACGATCGCGACGGTGCCGGGCAGCAGGAGGCGGCGCAGCTTGCCCGTGAAGAACCCGCCCAGACGCGGCGGCGAGATCGGCTTGAGCGCGTAGACAACGCCGGCGATGAAGGCGAAGAGCGGCATCCGCAGGTCGGCGAAGAATTCCGCGAAGAGCCGTGCAGGGTGTGGATAGGCGACCCGGAGCCCGGCCTCCGGTCCCGAGCCGATGACGTGGAAGGAGACCAGCAACACCGTTGCCAGCAGCCGCGCCGTCTCGATCGGAAGGCTGTTCGTCGTGTAATTCGTAGTTTGGGGCACGGGATCGGGCGCGCGGAACTTCTTGAATACTGGCAATAATTCAGAATTAATTAAGATATCGTTATCGTGAGATCGTAGGTGGCGTCCTTTGGGCTGGCAATACAAAAGTCGTTTGTGCTGCGCCGCAGCGAATTGACGAGACATTTTCTTCCGCATATACCGCAATTGACGCAACGATGTTGCCGAAGATCGATTCTGGAGGGCCGCCGCCCATGACCGAGACCTCGCCCGACACCCCGTCCGCACCGCAGAAGGACAAGCCCTGGCTCATCCGCACCTATGCCGGCCATTCCACGGCCAGCGCGTCGAACGCGCTTTACCGGGGCAATCTGGCGAAGGGGCAGACGGGGCTGTCGGTGGCCTTCGATCTGCCCACGCAGACGGGCTATGACAGCGACCATGAATTGGCGCGCGGCGAGGTGGGCAAGGTGGGCGTGCCGATCAGCCATCTGGGCGACATGGAGACGTTGTTCGACGAGATCCCGCTGGAGCGGATGAACACCTCGATGACGATCAACGCCACGGCGCCGTGGCTTCTGGCGCTCTATATCGCGGTGGCCGAGGCGCAGGGGGCGGATGTCTCGAAGCTGCAGGGCACGGTGCAGAACGACCTGATGAAGGAGTATCTGAGCCGCGGCACCTATATCTGCCCGCCCAAGCCCAGCCTCGCCATGATCGCGGACGTGGCCGAGTACTGCTACAAGCACGTGCCGAAATGGAACCCGATGAACGTGTGTTCCTACCACCTGC
Organism: uncultured Roseicyclus sp.; assembly: GCA_964525355.1. Taxonomy (GTDB): domain Bacteria; phylum Pseudomonadota; class Alphaproteobacteria; order Rhodobacterales; family Rhodobacteraceae; genus Roseibacterium. The sequence goes on along the minus strand of CAZGHJ010000309.1, from coordinate 206 downwards.
AGGAAGCGGGGGCCACGCCCGAGCAGGAGTTGTCCTTCGCGCTGGCCACGGCGGTGGCTGTGCTGGACGAATTGCGTCCGCGCGTGCCGGCGGAGGATTTCCCGATCCTCGTGGGCCGGATCTCGTTCTTCGTGAATGCCGGCATCCGCTTCGTCACCGAGATGTGCAAGATGCGCGCCTTCGTCGATCTCTGGGACGAGATCTGC
>CAZGHJ010000308.1:0-2832 GCA_964525355.1 uncultured Roseicyclus sp. | reverse complement strand
GGCGCGCGGTGCCGGGGCGGTTCAAGGACTACATCAGCCAGCCCAAGTCGAACGGGTATCGTTCGATCCACACGACCGTCTCGGGGCGCGATGGCAAGCGGGTCGAGGTGCAGATCCGCACGCGCCAGATGCACGAGGTGGCCGAGGCCGGCGTCGCCGCGCATTGGGCCTATCGCGACGGGGTGCGCACCCAGAACCCCTTTGCCGTCGATCCCGCCAACTGGCTGGAAAGCCTGACCGAGCGCTTCGAATCGGCCGAGAACCACGACGAGTTTCTCGAGCACGTGAAGCTCGAGATGTATTCCGACCAGGTCTTCTGCTTCACGCCCAAGGGCGACGTGGTGAAGCTGCCGAAGGGGGCGACGCCCATCGACTTCGCCTACGCGATCCACACGCGGATCGGCCATTCCTGCGTGGGCGCGCGGCTCGACGGATTGCGCGTGCCGCTCTGGACGCGGCTGAAGAACGGGCAGTCGGTGGAGATCCTCACCGCCGAGGGTCAGTCGCCGCAGGCCACCTGGCTCGACATCGCGACGACGGGGCGCGCGAAGGCCGCGATCCGGCGCAACCTGCGCGAGGTGGACCGCGAGCGCTACATCAAGCTTGGCCGGGAGCTGGCGCGCGTGGCCTTCGAGCAGATCGGCAAGAAAGCCACCGACAAGGCGCTGTCGACGGCGGCCAAGATGCTCAACCTTTCGGAAGGGTCGGAGGTTCTGGCGCGGATCGGCTCGGCCGAGTTGTCGGCGCGCTCGGTCGTGGCCTCGCTCTATCCCGAACTGGTGCAGGGCGACGGCCATGGCGAGATCGAGGACCGCCGCGCCGTGATCGGCCTGCCGCCGGGCAGCGCCACGCGCCGCGCCCAGTGCTGCCAGCCGGTCCCCGGCGAGCGGATCGTGGGCATCGCCTATCCCGGCAAGGGCCCGATCCTGCACGCCATCGACTGCGCCGCGCTGGCCGAGTTCGACGAAAGCCCCGACCGCTGGATCGACACGCACTGGACCGAGGGCCGCCACGCCGCCGTGAACAACGTCACGATCGACGTGACCATGTCCAACGAAAAGGGTGTGCTGGGGCGCATATGCACATTGATCGGCGAGCAGAACGCCAATATCTCGGATCTGCACTTCATGGACCGGAAACCGGATTTCTACCGGCTTCTCATCGACGTGGATGTGCGGGACGCGGAACACCTGCACGCGGTGATGATGGCGGTCGAGGCCGACAGCGATGTCGCCGCGGTGCAGAGGTTTCGGGACATGGACCGGCGGCCCTGACGGATCGGCCCCGGAGGTGACGGGTCGCGTCGCGCCGGCGACGGCGCGACGAGCGGTGTGAAGGGAAGGACAGGTCTTGGTCTTCAAGCGGCGAGACCCACGGTCCTGGTTGAGTGCGATCGGGCATGCGCTCTGGCCCCGCGGCGGCTGGGGGCGGGCCTTCCAGTATGTCCAGCACAGGCTCAGGCGTCTGCCCGGCACGCCCGAGCAGATCGCGCGCGGCATCTTCGCCGGCGCCTTCGTCGTCTTCACGCCGCTGTTCGGCCTGCATTTCTTTCTGGCGGTCTTGCTCGCCTGGATCATGCGCGGCTCGATCATCGCGGCGCTTCTTGCCACGTTCATCGGCAACCCGCTGACCTATGTCCCGATCGCCGTGCTTTCGCTGCAGTTCGGCCACTTTCTGCTGGGCACGACACCGCGGGGCGAGGTGGACGAATCGGTCTTTGCCAAGATGTCGGGCGCCGCGGGCGACCTGTGGCACAATTTCCTCGCCATTTTCACGCCGGCGCAGGCCGAGTGGCAGGAGCTTTCGATCTTCTACAGGGATGTCTTCTACCCCTGGCTGATCGGCGGGCTGATCCCCGGGGTGGTCTGCGGCCTGGTATGCTACTACCTCAGCGTTCCGGTGATCCGCGCGTACCAGAAGCGGCGCGCGGCGCGGTTGCGCAAGAAGATGGAAAAGCTGCGGCGGCAGGCGGGCGCGCTGGACTGACGGCAGACAGGCTAAACGGGAGACGGCCATGGCGAACAGGCTCAGGCTTGGCGTGAACATCGACCACGTGGCGACGCTGCGCAATGCGCGCGGCGGCGCGCTGCCCGATCCGGTGCGTGCGGCGCGCGTCGCCGAGGAGGCCGGCGCGGACGGGATCACGGCCCATCTGCGCGAGGATCGGCGGCATATCCGCGATGCAGACATCGCCGGGCTCATGGCGGCGATCACGGTGCCGCTGAACTTCGAGATGGCCGCCACCGAGGAAATGCAGGCCATCGCGCTGTCGCACAAGCCGCACGCGGCCTGCATCGTGCCCGAGCGCCGCGAGGAGCGGACGACGGAAGGTGGCCTCGAGGTCGCCGGCGACGAGGCCCGCCTGGCAGGGTACATCGCGCCGCTGCGCGAGGCGGGGCTGCGGGTGTCGCTGTTCATCGCCGCCGAGCCCGCGCAGATCGCGGCCGCGCACCGGATCGGCGCGCCCGTCATCGAGCTTCACACCGGCGCCTATTGCGATTTCCACGCCGAGGGCGACAGGGCCGCGCGGGATGCCGAACTGGCCCGGCTGACCGATGGCGCGAAGCGGGCGGCCGATCTGGGCCTCGAGGTCCATATGGGCCACGGGCTGACCTACGACACGGTCGGCCCCGTCGCGGCCATGCCCGAGGTGGCGGAGCTGAACATCGGCCATTTCCTGATCGGCGAGGCGGTGTTCCTGGGCCTCGGGCCCGCGATCGAGCGGATGCGCGCGGCCATGGACGCGGCGCGGCCCTGAGCGGGCCGGCCCCCATGGCGGCGCGACCGGCTGGCCCATTGCATCCCCTTGGGACGTGGGTGAGGGTCCGGCGC
>CAZGHJ010000307.1:0-2872 GCA_964525355.1 uncultured Roseicyclus sp. | reverse complement strand
GCAAGGCGATCCTGCCGGTGGTCGAGGAACTGGGCGGCATCGTCTTCTACCCCGTGCAGTACGAGGGCGAGGAAAGCTCGCTCAACGTCTTCTACACCGGCGCCGCCCCGAACCAGCAGGCGATCCCGGCGGTGGACTATTTCCTCGAGGAACTGGGCGTGGAAAGCTTCGCGCTTCTGGGCACCGACTACGTCTACCCGCGCACCACGAACCGCATCCTCGAGCAATACCTGCTCGACGCGGGCGTGCCCCAGGAGAACATCTTCGTCAACTACACGCCCTTCGGCCATTCCGACTGGTCCTCGATCGTGGCCGACGTGGTCGCGCTGGGCCAGACCGGCGAACAGGTCGGCGTGATCTCCACGATCAACGGCGATGCGAACGTGGGCTTCTACAACGAGCTGATCGCCCAGGGCGTGACCGCCGACGACATCCCCGTGGTCGCCTTCTCCGTGGGTGAGGAAGAGCTTTCGGGCCTCGATACCGAGCCGCTCGTGGGCCACCTGGCGGCCTGGAACTACTTCATGTCGGCCGACACGCCCGAGAACGAGGCCTTCATCGCGGCCTGGCACGAATTCACCGGCGACGACACCCGCGTGACCAACGACCCGATGGAGGCCCATTACATCGGCTTCCAGATGTGGGTGCAGGCCGTCGAGGCGGCGGGGACGACCGAGCCCGACGCGGTGCGCGCGGCCATGTACGGGCTTCAGGTGCCGAACCTGACGGGCGGCATGGCCGAGATGCTGCCGAACCACCACCTGACGAAGCCGGTCCTCATCGGCGAGATCCGGGCCGACGGTCAGTTCGACATCATCAGCCAGACCGACCCGGTGCCGGGCGATGCCTGGACGGACTTCCTGCCGGAATCCTCGGTTCTCGTCTCCGACTGGCCCGGCCTCGGCTGCGGCATGTACAACACCGAGACCGAGACCTGCGTCCAGCTTCAGTCCAACTACTGACACATCGTGAAGGCGACGGGCGGCGCGACTGCCCGCCCGTCACCGCACCGGGGCAGCAAGAAGAATGACACGCACTCTCCTCGCCGCGCTTGTCGGCGTCTGTCTGATCCTGTCCGCGCCGCGCGCCGCGCAGGCCCAGCCCGCGCAGGACCGCGACCTCCAGGCCATCCTTCAGGACAACGCCGCGCTCGTCGCGGATGCCTCCCGCCGCACCGTGCAGCAGGTGCTCGACATCCTTGTCGCCAGCGATCTTCCCGAGGTGCAGGCGTTCCTGACCACCTGGCAGGCGCGCGAGCTTTACCAGCGCGACAGCGACGGGCTTTTCGTCTATGTCGAGGACCCGGACGCCGATCCGCTGACGCTTCTCGACATCACCACCGGCGCGGTCCTGGGCACCGCCGGCAGCCGCGAGGTCACGCAGCTTCGGCCCAATCGCGGCGTGCAGACCGTGATCGGTGCCACGCTCGTCCAGTTCCAGCTGGCTTCCGACGATCCCGCCCTGCGCCTTGCCGCGCTCGAGGCCATCGCCAGCGACCCCGAGGAAGACCACCTGACCCTGGTCCGGTCCCTGATCGAGACCGAGCCCGACGACGACGTGCGAGAGCGGGCCGAACTGCTCCTGCCCGCGCTCGTCATCGCCTTTTCCGACGAGGACGCCCCCCGCGTCGAGGCGATCCAGAGCCTCGCGGGCAACGTCAGCCTCGCCGCGCGCGCCACGCTCAACCCGCTGCTGGTCACGCGCACCGATATCGCCGAGACACTCCCCGAGGGCGTCAACATCGCCCGCGTGCTCGAGCCCGGCTCCGAGGCGCTGGGCGCCACGGACGCCTACGCGATGCTCGTGGACGAGGGCCTCGCGCCTCCGCTCGTGGACCGCTCCGACCGGTTGCGCAGCCTGACCGACAACATCGAGGGCGACACGGTCGGCGGCGTGCCGGTGGCCGAGCTGAACACCGAAGCCGCGCGCGACCGGGCCTATGCCGCGCTTGTCGAGGCCGGTCTCGCGCCGCCCGCGCCCACCGAGGCCGATGTCGCGCAAAGCCTCGCGCAATACGTCTTCTTCGAGGTCTACCGCGAAGACAGCCAGGCCGTGACCGCCGCCGCGCGCGAGACGCTCGACGGGATCGAGACGCGGGTGGCCGTCTATCGCTTCTTCGACCTGTCGCTCGACGGGATCTCGCTCGCCTCGATCTACTTTCTCGCGGCCATCGGGCTTGCCATCACTTTCGGCGTCATGGGGGTCATCAACATGGCCCATGGCGAGTTCATCATGATCGGCGCCTATACGGGCTTCGTCGTGCAGACGCTGATCCCCGACGCCACGCTCTCGCTTGCCGTGGCGCTGCCCCTGGCCTTCCTCGTGACCTTCGCGGCGGGCGTCGCCATGGAGCGCTCGGTGATCCGCTGGCTCTACCACCGGCCGCTCGAGACGCTGCTGGCGACCTTCGGCATCTCCATCGCGCTCCAGCAGATCGTGCGGCTGACCTTCGGCGCGCTGGCGCAGCCGCTGACGCCGCCCGACTGGCTGGCGGGCTCGGTGGTGGTGAACGACGTGATCTCCATCGGCTCGGTCCGCGTCGCGATCTTCCTCCTCGCCGCGATCTTCTTCGTGCTGCTGTGGCTGATCCTGAACCGCACGCGGCTGGGCCTCGAGGTGCGCGCGGTCACCCAGAACCCGGCCATGGCCGCCTCCATGGGGATCAACCCCGACCGGATCAACATGCTGACCTTCGGCCTGGGCTCCGGCATCGCGGGCATCGCGGGCGTGGCCATCGGGCTTTTCGCGCAGGTCGTGCCGGACATGGGCGCCAACTACATCGTGCAAAGCTTCATGACCGTGGTCGTGGGCGGCGTGGGCAACATCTTCGGCACGCTCGTGGGCGCCTCGATGATCGGCGGGTTCCAGAAAT
>CAZGHJ010000306.1:0-2909 GCA_964525355.1 uncultured Roseicyclus sp. | reverse complement strand
CGCGCTGCTTCTTCATCTTGTCGGCGGTCTGCCAGGTGCGGATGATGACCTCGCCGACCCGGCCCATGGCCTGGCTGTCGGAGGCGATGATCGAGAAGGCGCCCATGTCGTGCAGGATGTCCTCGGCGGCGATGGTCTCCTTGCGGATGCGGCTCTCGGCGAAGGCCACGTCCTCCGGGATCGCCCGGTCGAGGTGGTGGCAGACCATGAGCATGTCGAGATGCTCCTCGAGCGTGTTCACGGTGTAGGGCATGGTCGGGTTGGTCGACGACGGCAGGATGTTCTGGAAACCCACGACCTTCATGATGTCGGGCGCGTGACCGCCGCCGGCGCCTTCGGTGTGGAAGGCGTGGATGCAGCGGTCCCCGATGGCGGCGAGCGTGTTCTCCACGAAGCCGCTTTCGTTCAGCGTGTCGGTGTGGATCATCACCTGGATGTCCATGTCGTCGGCGACCGACAGGCAGCAATCGATGGCGCCGGGCGTGGTGCCCCAGTCCTCGTGCAGCTTGAGCGCGCAGGCGCCGGCCTCGATCTGCTCCACCAGCCCCTCGGGCCGCGAGGCGTTGCCCTTGCCCGCGAAGGCGAGGTTCATCGGGAAGGCGTCGGCCGCCTGCATCATCCGCCCGATATGCCACGGGCCCGGCGTGCAGGTGGTGGCAAGCGTGCCGTGCGCCGGCCCCGTGCCGCCGCCGAGCATCGTGGTCAGCCCCGAATGGAGCGCGTCGTCGATCTGCTGGGGGCAGATGAAGTGGATATGGGCATCGAAGCCGCCCGCGGTCAGGATGCGCCCCTCGCCCGCGATGGCCTCGGTCCCGGGGCCGATGATGATGTCGACGCCCGGCTGCGTGTCGGGATTGCCCGCCTTGCCGATGGCGGCGATGCGCCCGTCCTTGAGACCGACATCGGCCTTGTAGATGCCGGTATGGTCGAGGATCAGCGCATTGGTGATGACCGTGTCCACGGCGCCGCCCGCCCGCGTCACCTGGCTCTGGCCCATGCCGTCGCGGATGACCTTGCCGCCGCCGAACTTCACCTCCTCGCCATAGGTGGTGAGGTCGCGCTCCACCTCCACGATCAGGTCGGTATCGGCAAGCCGGACCCGGTCGCCGGTGGTGGGGCCGTACATGTCGGCATAGGTGGTGCGGGGGATGCGGGTGGGCATTTACGTCTCCAGTCTGAGAGATCCAGCGCGCCAGATCGGACGCAGTCTGTTTCGAATATTCATTGCGATCTGGCCCGTGTTCAGATGGCCATAGCGCTCGCGGGCGTCTTGCAGGCCGTTGAGGTCGGCGATCCGGAAAAGTGCCTCGACGTCTACGCCCTCGGCGGTTTTGTAGACCGGACCAATAACGGCTTCCCATTCGTCAGTCTCGGGATTTGCCGCCCAGGCATCTCTCTGTTCACGCGTTATCTGCATTGCAATGCTCCCGGACAAACGCTTGGCACCAGCGCCATCGACGGGCCGCGGTGCGTCGATGCGACCGTCGAGCCAGCGCTTTATCCCAGCCACATCCGCAAAACCACCGAGCGGCACGCCCAGCCTTGACAAATCGACGTGCCGTCTCGCCGGAGGCGAGCCGACGAACAGCTGCGCACCTGCGGTGCGACGGGCGAACCGTCGATGGCGCGGCGGCTGCGCCTTGATTCCGCGCCAAATCGGTTCCCGCGCGTGCTTCACGCCCTGAACACCTCGTCGGGCTCGACGCCGAGCGCCGTCACGAGCCCGTTGGTCTGCATCGCCATCCCGATCACCGCCAGAAGCTCGGCATGCATCTCGGGGCTCATCCCCTTGCCCTTCGCCGCCGCCGTGTGGCTGTGGATGCAATAGTTGCACCCGTTCGCGCTGGAGACGGCGACATAGATCATCTCCTTGACCAGCGGATCGAGAACGCCCGGCCCCATCACCACCTTCAACCGGTCCCACAGCGCGCGCATCGCGGGCGGATCGTGCGCCATCGCGCGCCAGAAATCGTTGACGTAATCGACGCCCCGCGCGGCCCGGATCTCATCGAAGACCGCGCGGGCCTCAGGCGCGAGTTCGTTGTCGGACAGAAGCCGGACCGTCGCCATGGCCTAGACCAACGCGAAGATGCGCGCCGGCCCGCCGGTGCCGCCGCGATGCTTCGGTGCGCCCACGATCAGCGTCGCGCCCGCCGCGGGCACCTGGTCGAGACCGCCGAGGCACTCGATGTTGTAGCGTCCCGCCGGCAGCCAGGCGTAATGGGTCGCGAAATCCGCGCTTGCCCCGAAATCCGTGGACAGCGTGTCCACCGCCATCGCCACCGCGCCGGTCTGCTCCAGAAGCATCTGGGTCGCTTCGATGTGGAAGCCGGGAAAGTGCATCACGCCGGCGTCATCGGGGTTGCGAAAGGCCGCCGCATCGCCCGCCTTGGGCGCCCATCCCGAATGCATCGCGACACAGGCCCCGTCGGGAATGTCGCCATGGGCCGCGATCCACGCCGCGAGATCGTCGGGCGTCACCTGCGTGTCGGGGTTCTCGGCGGCGCGCGCGGCGATGTCGATCACCACCAGCGGGCAGACGAGGCTGCCCACCTCGATCTCGGCGACGCTTTGGCCATCGGCAGAGAAATGCAGCGGCGCGTCCACATGGGTGCCCACGTGTTCGTCGACCGTCAGGTGATACAGGTTGAACCCGTCCGAGGCGAAATCGAACTGCTTGTCATAGAACAGGCCCTGGCCGCCGAGAAAGGTCGGAAACCCTTCGTGCAGCTCGTGGGTCATGTCCACGACGCCGCCATGCCCGTCGGCCAGCGCCGGCGTGGCGACGACAGCGCCCAGCGCCGCGGCGCCGGTAGCCGCCGCCGCCGAGGCGCTGCCCTTGAAGAAGTCGCGGCGCGACAGCATCCGCTCCTTCACGCGGTTCATCACGCAAATATCGCACATGGGGT
>CAZGHJ010000305.1:0-2909 GCA_964525355.1 uncultured Roseicyclus sp. | reverse complement strand
ATCATGTCCTACGCGGCGAAATTCGCCTCGGCCTATTACGGGCCGTTCCGCGACGCGGTGGGCGCGTCGGGCGCGCTCAAGGGCGACAAGAAGACCTACCAGATCGATCCTGCCAACCGGCTCGAGGCGCTGCGCTGCGTGGAGCGCGACCTTTCCGAGGGTGCCGACATGGTCATGGTCAAGCCCGGCCAGCCCTATCTCGACATGGTGCGCGCCGTGAAGGATCGCTTCGGCGCGCCGACCTACGCCTACCAGGTCTCGGGCGAATACGCGATGATCGAGGCGGCGGCGGCAAATGGCTGGATCGACGGCGAGAAGGTCATGCTGGAGAGCCTGATGTGCTTCCGTCGGGCGGGCTGCGACGGGGTGCTGACCTATTTCGCGCCGCGCGTGGCGCGGGTTCTCGCGGGCTGAGCGCGCCCGGCACCGGCGCGGCTCGGCGGGAAATCGCGGAGGCGCGGGCTTTGCCGGATGACAGGGCCGCCTGCCTCCCGTACATTGCGAGACGTGGCGCGCGCGGCACCGAACGACCGCGCGGCACGAGGATCAGGCAAGACAACCAGAGAGGCAGGGCCAAGATGACAGGGCTTTCGCGAAGGACATTCATGGTCGGCGGGGGGGCGGTGCCGCTTCTGGCGGCCTGTGGCAACGGTCTGAACTCCGGCGGGCCCCAGCGCATCGACGCGAGCGTGGATGCGGCCACCGCCTTCATGATCCGCGAGGTGCCGGGCACCGAGGAACTTGTCCGCGAGGCGGCGGGCATGCTGGTCATGCCGCTCGTCACCGAGGCGGGCTTCGGGATCGGTGGCGCCTATGGGCGCGGCGCGCTCCGGGTGAACGGCGTCACCGTGGACTACTACTCGGCCGTCGCGGGCAGCTTCGGCTTCCAGATCGGGGCGCAGCAATATTCCCACACGCTGTTCTTCATGACGCAGCAGGCGTTGGCGAATTTCCGGAACTCGCCCGGCTGGTCGGCGGGGGCGGACGTGCGCTACGCGGTGCGCTCGACGGGGGCGACGCTGGGCGTGGATACCACGGTGTTGCTCGATCCGGTCATCGCGGTGGTCTACGGCCAGGCGGGCCTGATCGCGGGCGCGACGCTCGAGGGCACGCGCTACACGCGCATCCTGCCTTGAGGGCGCAGGCTGCGCCCGCGCGGCTTGCATTTCCCCCGCTCCCGGCTAGACCGGGCGCAGTCTGACTGCCCGAGGTTCCATGGCCCTTGTTCTTCGCTGGCTCCTGCGCCTGGTGAGCCTCGGCGTCGCGCTCAGCGTGGCGGCCCTGGCGATTTCGGGCTGGATCGCGTCGCGCTCCATCCCCGACTACGAGGCGGACTGGACGGTGCCTGGCCTGACCGCGCCGGTCGAGATCGTGCGCAACACCGCCGCCGTGCCCCATATCTTCGGCGAGACCGACGCCGATGTGTTCTACGGGCTGGGCTTCGCCCATGCCCAGGACCGCCTGTGGCAGATGCTGACGCTCAGGCGCACGGCGCAGGGACGGCTTTCGGAGATTTTCGGCACCGCCACGTTGCAGATCGACGACCTGTTGCGGCGGCTCGACCTCGACGGTCATGCGCGCGCCTCGGTCGACGCGCTGGAGCCCGAGACGCTGGCGGCGCTCGAGGCCTATTCGGCCGGCGTGAACGCCTGGATCAGGCTGGTGTCGCAGGAGGCGCTGGGTCGCGGGGCGCCGGAGCTTCTGCTCTTCGAGCCCGAGATCGCGCCCTGGCGGCCGGCCGACAGCGTGGCGGTCACGAAGATGATGGCCCTCCAACTGGCCGTGCAGCACGAGAACGAGGTGCTGCGCGCGCGCGCCTCGCTGGCGCTGGGCGATCCGGAGCGGCTGCGCGACATCCTGCCCGATGCGCCGGGCGCGGGCGCGGCGGATCTTGCCGATTACGCCAGCCTCTTCGACGCGGCCCTGCCCCGTTACGCCGAGACCGAGGCCGGGCCCCGCCACCCGCTGCATCCCAATCGGCACGGCCCGCGTCTGGGCGGCGCGTCCAACGTCTTCGCGGCCAGCTCCGGGCGTTCGGCGGCGGGCGGCGCGATCCTAGCCAACGACCCGCATCTGGGGTTGAGCGCGCCCACGATCTGGTATCTCGCAAGGCTCGAGCTTTCCACGGGCGGCGTGATCGGCGGCACGATCCCCGGCATGCCCGTGATCCTCGCCGGCCGGTCCGAGCGGCTCGCCTGGGGCGTGACCTATTCCTATCTCGACGACATGGACCTTTTCGTGGAGGAGCTGAACCCCGACAACCCGCAGGAATACCGCACGCCGGACGGCTGGGCGCCCTTCGAGACCAGCCGCGAGATCATCGAGATCGACGGCGCAGCCCCCGTCACGATCACGCTCAGGCGCACCGAGAACGGCCCCGTGATTCCGGGCAGCCACTGGAATTTCGGCGCGGTCACGCCGCCCGGCCATGTCATGAGCCTCGGCTGGACGGCACTGACCGACGAAAACACCTCGATCCAGACGGGGCTGAAGCTGATGCGCGCGGGCACGATCGAGGAGGCGCTGGAGGCCGGCGAGGATTTCGTGGCGCCTGCGCAGAACCTGATGATCGCCGATGCCGAGGGGCGCATCGCCATGCAGGTCGTGGGCCACATGCCCTGGCGCTCGACCCGCCACGCCACCCAGGCGCGCATGCCCTCCCCCGGCTGGGAGGAGGAGAACCGCTGGCTCGGCGTGACGCAATATTTCGCAAATCCCCGCTTCCTCGACCCTGAGGGCGGGCTTCTGGGCAACACGAACAACAAGAGCATCGACCGCGAGTTTCCGCTTCATGTCAGCTACGACTGGGGCGATACGCAGCGCATCACGCGGCTGACGCGGCTGATGCAGGACCGGCAGGTGCATACCCGCGACAGTTTCATCGAGGCGCAGCTCGACACCGTCTCGGC
>CAZGHJ010000304.1:0-2918 GCA_964525355.1 uncultured Roseicyclus sp. | reverse complement strand
CCGCGTTCGGTCAGGATGCCTTCGGCCGCGTGCATGCCGCGAATGTCCTCGGGGCTGGTCTCGCGCCGCACGAGGATGCAGGGCTCGCCCTGCGCGGCCGAGGCCTGCGCGGCCGAGGCCGAGAACACGATCCGCCCCGTGGCCGCGCCCGGCGCCGCGGCGATGCCGGTGGTCAGGATGTCCCGGTCCGCATCCGCCCGGACCTGCCGGTGCAGAAGCTGGTTGAGCGTGCCCGGCGCGATGCGCGACAGCGCCTCGTCGCGGCCGATGATCCCCTCCTCGGCAAGGGCCACGGCGATGGCGACCTCCGCCCGCGCCGAGCGCGGCGCGCGGACCGCGTCGAGCACCCGCACCTGCCCGTCCATCAGCGTGAACTCGATCTGCATTTCCTCGCGCAGGCGCCGGCGCACCAGATCGCCGAACCGGCGCAATTCGGCCACCTGCTCGGGGGCGGCATCTTCCAGCGCCGGACCGCGGTCGTCGGTCTCGATGAACATCGCCTCCGAGCGCGACAGCGCCGCGCGGCCCTGGCCCTGTGGCAGGTAGCGGCCCGTGACCTGCGCCTCGCCGGTCTCGGAATTGACGAACTGCACCACGCCCGCGCCGGATATCCCCCGGCCCGGCCCGCGCGCCATGCGCTGCACCACGAGGCCCAGCCCCGCATCGGCGGGGGCGCCCTGCGCCTGCCGCAAAAGCCGCGCGGACGTCCCCTCCCAGGCGCGGGCCATGCTCTTGAGCACCTCGGCAAGCTGCACGGCGGGGTCCTGCGGGAACGCCTCCTGCATCTCGTCCTCGTACTCCGCCTTCGCGCGCCGCGGCGTGAGCGGGCCGTCGAAGCCGTCCGCATCCAGCCGCACCACGTTGACCGCATAGGCCCGGATGAACCCCACGTAGAAGGCGTCCGCCGCCTCCTGTCCGAAACTTTCGGCCAGCCGCTCATGGACCGCGTCGTTCATGCCGATATTCAGGATCGTGCCCGGCCCGCCCCAATCCGCCGCAAGGCTCGAGGAGCGCACGGAGACCAGCGCGCCGTCCCCGAAAAGGCCCATGAGCGCCTTCATGTCGGGCAGTTTCTCGCCCGCGATGGCGCGTACCGTGTCGAAGGGGAGCGCGACCGTCATCGGCACCGGCAAGTCCAGCCGGATCAGCCGTTGCAGGCACTTGGCACGGTTGCCGTGGCGGCTCTTTCGGATCTCCGCCGTGGGCGTGATCTCGGTGAAATCGGGTGTGGTGAGCATATGCCGTCCGCAACTTCCGCAGGCTTTCGCGGATGCAGCATAGCATACAAATTGCACGCGATGTGTCCAGTTTGCCGGACAGATGCGCGCTGCGGCGGATTGGAAGCTCCGCCGCGCGCCCGCGCTCCGGTCAGCCCTCGAGCCGCCCCAGATCGGCCACCTGGCCGCAGGTCTCCACGATCTGGTGCAGCAGGTTCAGGCGGTTGCGGCGCACGATCTGGTTTTCGGCATTGACCTGCACCGCCTCGAAAAAGGCGTCGATGGGCGCGCGCAAGGCCGCCATGTGGCCCATGGCGGCGGCGAAATCCTCGGCGGCAAGCGCGGGCACGATGGCCTTCGAGGCCGTGCCGAGCGCCGCAAACAGCGCGCGCTCCTCGTCGGTCTCGGCGAATTTCACGTCGGCGCCGAAGCGGTATTCGACCCCGTCGGCCTCCTCGGCCTGGGTCAGGATGTTGGCCGCCCGCCGGTAACCCTGCACCAGGTTTTCCCCCTCCGGCGTGCCGAGGAAGGCCTGCAACGCCCGCGCACGGGCCACCACCAGCGCAAGGTCGTCCACCGGGTCTTTCGACAAGGCCGCATCGATCACGTCATGGCTGACGCCCTCGCCGCGCAGATGCACCTTCAGCCGATCATGGAAGAAGGCCAGCAGATCGGTCGAGAGATCGGGCACCAGGTCGCCCACGGCCCGCAACACCGAGCCGTCGCTCAGGTCGGGCTCCACGCCGCGGGCCCGCAGGCGGTCGAGAACCGCGTGGAAAGCCGCGCCGAAGACGCCGTGCCTGGCGATCTCTTCGTTGATCTCCTCCAGAGTGTCGATCACGTCGTCGCCCACACTGGGCCGGTTCAGCGCGATCTTGTGCAGCAGAAGCTGGCTGTCCACGAACCGGTCGAGCCGCAGGTGCAGGCGGTTCTCCAGCAGGATACGGATCACCCCCAGCGCCGCACGGCGCAGCGCGAAGGGATCCTTCGAGCCCGTCGGCTTCTCGTCGATCGCCCAGAACCCCGTCAGCGTGTCGAGCTTCTCGGCCAGCGCCACGGCGACCGACAGGGGTGCGGTCGGAACCGCGTCGGAGGGCCCGAGGGGCTTGTAATGCGCCTCCGCGACGGCCGCGATTTCGGGCGGGTGCCCCGCGGCCTGCGCGTAATAGCGGCCCATCACGCCCTGCAATTCGGGGAATTCGTAGACCATCTCCGAGGCCAGGTCCGCCTTGGCGATGCGCGCCGCACGCCGCGCCTCCTCGGGCTCGGCGCCCACGGCAGGCGCGATCTCTCCGGCCAGCGCCGCGATCCGATCCACCCGATCGGCCACGCTGCCCAGCCGCCGCTCGAAGGTGACGGCGGCCAGCGCCTCCTGCCAGTCGCCCATGCCGGCGCGCGCGATCCGCAGGTCGTTCTCCCAGAAGAACTTGGCATCGGACAGCCGCGCCGACAGCACCTTCTCGTTGCCCGCCAGGATCGTCGCGCCGTGGTCCGCCGTCTCGCGGTTGGCGACCGTCACGAAGCGCTCGATCCGCCCCGTCGCGGGGTTCTTCACGGAAAAGAACTTCTGGTGCTCCTTCATGGAGGTCTGCAACACCTCCGGCGGCAGGTCGAGGAACGCCGCCCCGATCTCGCCCATCAGCACCACGGGCCATTCCACCAGCCCCGCGACCTCGGCCAGAAGGCCCTTGTCCTCGACCA
>CAZGHJ010000303.1:0-2922 GCA_964525355.1 uncultured Roseicyclus sp. | reverse complement strand
ATGGTACCGCCTCCCCGGCTTGAACGGGGGACCTCTGGATCCACAATCCAGCGCTCTAACCAACTGAGCTAAGGCGGCACTGGCGCGCGGGATAACGCCGCGACGATCCGAATGCAAGACCCGCCTCGGCCTGCGCCGGCTCAACGGCGGACCGTGGGGCGGGACGCCGTTTTTCGTACGAAAAACGGCACCGGAAAACAGGATGTTTTCCGCGCGATCAGAGATCGCGGGTCCAGCCCCGCGCGACGAGATCCACACCGAAGGACCGCACGGGCTCCGAGCGGGTGCAGGAAAACCCCGACTTCGCATGAAGCGCGCAGGCCGCCCGATGGCTTTCACGGACGGCAAGCCTCATGCGCGCGTATCCCGCCTCCCGCGCGAAGGCGAGGCAGGCCGCACACAGCCCCTGCCCCAGGCCGAGCCCGCGCGCCTCCGGCTCCACCAGGAACAGGCGCTGCCTGGCGACCCCGGGCGCCGGCCCGCGCCTGCAGAAGATCGAGCCCAGCCGCCGCACGCCCGCGCGCGTGATCCAGCCCCGCTCCATCGCCGGATCGTGGCTCTCGACGCAGGCCGCGAGGATGCGGGCGACCACCGGCTCGAAACTCCCGTCGAACCCCGCGTCGGCGGCGTAAAGCGCGCCGTGGCGCAGGATCACCCAGCCCGCATCGCCGGGACGCACCCTGTCGAACGCGACGTCGCTTGCGCAAACGGGCATCGGCCGCTACCTCCTGTCCCGGTTCAGGAGACGCATGCCATGGGTATCAACAGCGAGAGCGACACCGCCGCCAACCTGCAGATCGGGCCCACCACGCTCGGCATGGTGCGGATCTACCTCGAGGGCGACGGGATCGACCTGCCGCTCGACTTCGAGCCCGACGAGGCCGAGGAGATCGCCGAAGAGCTTCGCGCGGCGGCGGCAGCAGCCCGCCGGATGGGCAAGAAGCGCTAGCCCCGCGCGGCTTGACACGGGTCAAGGCGCGCCCCCGCCCCGGGCCACAGGGTGCCGCCCATGGACGATCCCGCATTGCTCTTCATCACGCTCGGCGCGCTGTTCCTCGCCGGGCTCGCCGCCGACATGGCCGGGCGCCGCACGCGCCTGCCGCGGGTGACGCTCCTGATCCTCATCGGCATCGCGGCGGGGCCGGCCGGCCTCGATATCGTCACCGATGGCGCGCAGCACTGGTTCGAGGTCGCGACCACCGCCGCCCTGGCGCTGGTGGCCTTCGTGCTCGGCAATTCCCTGACGCGCGAGAATCTCGCGGCCCATGGCCGCGAGATCCTGCTCGTGACGACGGCCGTCGTGCTGGTCACGCTGGTCGTGATGACCGCGGGACTGACCGCGCTGGGCGTCGCGCCGGGCCTTGCGCTCATCCTCGCGGCGATCGGGACGGCGACCGCGCCCGCGGCCACGCTCGACATCCTCACCCAGACCCGCGCCACGGGCCCCTTCGCCGAGCGCATCCGCGGCATCGTGGCCGTCGACGACGCCTGGGGCCTGATCGTGTTCAGCATCGTCATGGTCGTCGTGATCGCGGCGGGCGGCAACGGCGCGGCGCCCGGCCATGGCGACACGCCGCTGGCCCATGGCGCCTACGATCTCGGCGGCGCGCTGGCCGTGGGGCTCCTGACCGGGCTGCCGGCGGCCTTCCTCACCGGGCGCCTGTCGCCCGGCGAACCGCTCCAGGCCGAGGCGCTGGGCGTCGTGTTCCTGACCGCGGGGCTGGCCTCGTGGCTCGGCGTCTCGGTGCTGCTGGCCGGGATCACCGCCGGCGCGGTCGTGGCGAACCTCGCCCGCCACCACGAACGCGCCTTCCACGAGATCGAGCACGTGGAATGGCCCTTCATGCTGATCTTCTTCCTGCTCGCGGGCGCCACGCTCGAGGTCCACCACCTGCCCGAGATCGGCCTGATCGGCGGCGCCTTCATCGTCCTGCGCAGCCTCGCGCGGGTGGCGGGCGGCTATCTCGGCGCGCGGCTCGCCGGCCTGCCGAAGGTCGAGCGGCGCTGGATCGGCCCCGCGCTTCTGCCGCAGGCGGGCGTGGCGATCGGCATGGCGCTGGTGGCGGGCGAGGCCTTTCCCGACTGGCGCGAGACCATCCTGACGCTGACCGTGGGCACCACGGTGGTCTTCGAACTGATCGGCCCGCCCGCGACCATGCTGGCGGTCTCGAAGGTCCGCGCCGCTCAGCCCCCCAGCGCCGCGCCCGGATCGCGCAGCCCCTGAAGCCTGAGCGCCGCGACGCGCGCGAACCGCTGCGTCACCGCCTTGCGCCGCGCCCCGGCAAGCCGCGTCTCGGGCCCCATGCGCAGGATCTCCGCGTCATAGCCATCCGCGATGATCAGGCCCGTCTCCTCCGGCAGAAGCTCCACCGGGAAATCCGCGCCGACGGCCCAGAAATACCGGTCGCCCCAGTCGAGATAGCCCGGCCATTTCCCGTCCGAGGCATAGTCCGCCCGGCTCGACTTGCATTCCACGATCCAGAACTCGCCCTTGGGGCCCATCGCCATCACGTCGAGCCGCTTGCCGCGCTCGGGCGTGAACTCCTCCAGCGTGGCGAAGCCGTGCCCGGCAAGATGCCGGCAGACGCCGCGGGCCAGAAGCTGTCCCGGCATGAGCGTTGGAGGCGCGGTCCGATCCATGGGCGAAGCATGGAACATTAGCGGAACATTTGCAATCCCGCCGCGTTGGCCCGCGCGCGGCAAAAGCGGCGTCTGGCGGGCCCTTGCCGGGGCACGTCCGGACGCCTAGGTAGAGTCGGGACGGGTTCTGCCCTTCTCGTGCCTGTGGCAAAATTCCGGTGGCCTTAAGCATTTCCGAGGGAGCTGGCTCTGCCCGGATCGTGGTCCGGTTACCTGGCGCCCACCTGTAAAAACAGGTCCTCGGGAATTTAAAGCCTCCACGGTTGCGGTGGTCCCGTCACC
>CAZGHJ010000302.1:0-2928 GCA_964525355.1 uncultured Roseicyclus sp. | reverse complement strand
ATGAACGGGATGGGCGAGAGCCAGCCGCCGAAGAACAGCAGCGTCATCAGCGCGCACATCAGGAAGATGGCGATGTATTCGCCCGCCATGAACAGAAGAAAGGGCGTCGAGGAATATTCCACCTGGTAGCCCGCGACGAGCTCGGATTCCGCCTCCGGCAGGTCGAAGGGCGGGCGGTTCGTCTCGGCCAGGGCGGAGACGAAGAAGAGCACCACCATCGGCAGATGCGGCAGCCAGTACCAGCCAAAGAGGCCGTAGCCGGTGTCCTGCGCCGCGACGATGGCGCCGAAATTCATCGAGCCCGTCGAGATGATCACCCCGATGATGATGAGCCCGATGGAGACCTCGTAGGAGATCATCTGCGCGGCCGAGCGCAGGCTGCCCAGGAAGGGATATTTCGAGTTCGACGCCCAGCCGCCCATGATCACGCCGTAGACCTCGAGCGAGGAGATCGCGAAGACATAAAGGATGGCCACGTTGATGTCGGCCAGCACCCAGCCGTCGTTGAACGGGATCACCGCCCAGGCGATCATCGCGAGCACGAAGGACGTCATCGGCGCGAGCATGAACACCGGCCGGTCCGCGCCCGCCGGGATCACCACTTCCTTCACCACGTATTTCAGCGCGTCGGCCACCGTCTGCAGCAACCCGAAGGCGCCCACGACATTCGGTCCGCGCCGCATCTGCACGGCGGCCCAGATCTTCCGGTCGCCATAGACGAGGAACAGCAGGCTGATCATGACGAAGCCGATCACCAGCAGGCACTGGGCTGCGATGATCAGCATCAGTCCCGGAGTGGTCGAAAAGAAGCCGTCCATTGGTCGTCCTTCACACCGTCGGTATACCTTGCTCGGCGCAGTCCGACGCCATCACTTCGGCGTCGATGGTCTGCAACCCTCGCGGGAGCGTCGGCGACACGGTGTAAATCGCATCCGCCACCCGATGGCTACCCTCGATCTTCATATTTGTGCGCACATGTCGCGCAAAGCCGTAGCCCTGTCTCAACGCGTATCCGGCCACGGCGCATCGGGCGTAGGCGATGAGGTCTTCGGCTGTGGCCGAGCCCGACATCCGCAGCGTCAGGTTGACGATATCGGGTGCGAGCGCGCGGGTCTCCACGCCTTCATGCCGCGGTGCGGAGACCGGCGCGGGTGGCGTCCGGTCCGCGGGCGCCGAGGCAGGCTGACAGGCCGCCAGCACCGCCGGAACCGCTCCGAGCGCGACCTGCCGCAGCGTCAAGCGCGCTCACTCCGCCGCCATCGGCGCGGCGGCCCGCTCCTGCGCGGCGCGGCTGAGATCGGCCATCAGCGTGCTGGCCCGCGCGATCGGGTTGACGAGGTAGTGATCCGCGATCGCGGGCCGGAACTCGCCCGTGCCGAGCGGGGCCGCGGAGAGGCGCTGCCAGTCGTTCGCCGGCACCTCGTCGACCGCCCCCAGATGCGGCACGGCCTTGACCAGCGCGCGGCGCAACTCGGCCAGCGTGTTCCAGGGCTGGACCGCGTTCAATTCGGCCGAGAGCGCGCGCAGGATCGCCCAGTTCTCGCGTGCGTCGCCGGGCGGGAAGCTGGCGCGGAAGGCCAGTTGCGGACGGCCCTCGGTGTTGACGAAAAGCCCGGCCTCCTCGGGGTAGGCGGCAGCCGGCAGGATGATGTCGGCCCGATGCGCGCCCCGGTCCCCGTGCGAGCCCTGGTAGATGACCGTCGCGCCGGGGGCGATCTCCACCTCGTCGGCGCCGAGGTTGAAGATCACGTCCGCGCCCTCGAGCGCCGCCTCGATCCCGCCTTCGGTCACCGCGCCCACGTCCATCGCGCCCACGCGGCCCGCGGCCGTGTGCAGGACCAGCAGGCCCGAGCCCGTATCCTCGGCCAGTTTCATCGCCGCGGCGAGCACCGCCGCGCCGTCGGCATCCCGCAGCGCGCCCTGCCCCACGATCACCACCGAGGGTGCCTCGCGGATCGCGTCGGGCTGTTCCGTGCCGACGAGCCGTTCCAGCGCGGCGCGGTCGGTGCCGACATGGTCCACGTCATAGGTCAGGTCGGCCGCCGGGCCGACGAGGGCGACATCGGCACCCCTGAGCCACGCCTTGCGGATGCGCGCGTTCAGGACCGGCGCCTCCACGCGGGGGTTGGTGCCGATCAGCATGATGGCCTGCGCGTCGTCGATATCCTCGATGGTGGCGGTGCCGACGTAAGCGGAGCGGTTGCCCGCGGGCAGCTTCGCGCCATCTGTCCGGCATTCCACGCGGCCGCCCTGCCCTTCGATCAGCTGCCTGAGCGAGAACGCCGCCTCGGTCGGGGCGAGATCGCCCACGAGACCGGCGAGCGTCGAGCCCCCCCGGATCGCGTCCGCAGTGGCCTTGAGCGCCTCGCCCCAGCTTGCGGGGCGCAGCTTGCCGTTCTCGCGGATGTAAGGCCTGTCGAGCCGCTGGCGACGCAGCCCGTCCCAGACATAGCGCGAGCGGTCGGCGAGCCATTCCTCGTTCACGCCGTCATGGTTGCGCGGCAGGATGCGCATGACCTCGCGGCCCTTCGTGTCCACGCGGATGTTGGAGCCCAGGCCGTCCATCACGTCGATGGTCTCGGTCTTCGTCAGCTCCCAGGGCCGCGCGGTGAAGGCGTAGGGCTTGTTCGTGAGCGCGCCCACCGGGCAGAGATCGACGATGTTGCCCTGCATCTCCGAATCGAGCGTCTGGCCCAGATAGGAGGTGATCTCGGCATCCTCGCCGCGGCCCGTCTGGCCGAGCTCGGGCATGCCGGCGACCTCGGTGATGAAGCGCACGCAGCGGGTGCAGGAGATGCAGCGCGTCATGTGCGTCTCGACGAGCGGACCGAGGTCGAGATCCTCCACCGCGCGTTTCGGCTCGCGGTAGCGGGAGAAGTCGACGCCATAGGCCATCGCCTGGTCCTGCAGGTCGCATTCGCCGCCCTG
>CAZGHJ010000301.1:0-2936 GCA_964525355.1 uncultured Roseicyclus sp. | reverse complement strand
CTGCGGATGATGGTCACCTCGGTCGCCTTCTACGGCATGTCCACCTTCGAGGGGCCGATGATGTCGATCCGGGCGGTGAACTCGCTGAGCCATTACACCGACTGGACCATCGGGCACGTGCATTCGGGCGCGCTGGGCTGGAACGGGATGATCACCTTCGGGATGCTCTACTACCTGTTCCCCAAGCTCTGGAACCGCCAGCGGCTCTATTCCCTCTCGGCCGTCTCCTGGCACTACTGGCTCGCGACCATCGGCATCGTGCTCTACGCCGCGTCGATGTGGGTCACGGGGATCATGGAAGGCCTGATGTGGCGTGAAGTGGACGACCAGGGCTTCCTGGTGAACTCCTTCGCCGACACCGTGGCCGCGAAATTCCCGATGTACGTGGTGCGTGGTCTGGGCGGTGTGATGTTCCTCAGCGGCGCGCTGATCATGTGCTGGAACCTCTGGATGACCGTGACGAAGGGCGAGGCTCGCAAGGCCGCTCCCGTCGCGGCACCCGCAGAATAAGGAGGGCCTGACAGATGTCGGTTCTTGACGGTCACAAGAAGATCGAAACCAACGCGACCCTCCTTCTGGGCCTGAGTTTTCTCGTGGTCACGATCGGAGGGATCGTGGAGATCGCGCCGCTGTTCTACCTGGAGAACACGATCGAGGACGTGGAGGGCATGCGCCCCTACTCGCCGCTCGAACTGGCGGGCCGGGAGATCTATATCCGGGAGGGCTGCTATGTCTGCCACTCCCAGATGATCCGGCCCATGCGCGACGAGGTTGAGCGCTACGGGCACTATTCCCTCGCCGCCGAAAGCCAGTACGACCACCCGTTCCAGTGGGGCTCCAAGCGGACGGGGCCCGACCTCGCCCGTGTCGGCGGCCGCTATTCGGACGAATGGCACGTGGATCACCTGATCGATCCGCAATCGGTGGTGCCTGAATCGATCATGCCCTCCTACGCCTATCTGGCGGATGCGCGGCTGAACGGCGAGACCATCACCGATCTGATGGAGACGCACCGCATGGTAGGCGTCCCCTATACCGACGAGATGATCGAGAACGCCCGCTTCGACTTCGTCCAGCAGGCGACCGATTTCGGCGATGGCGGCGTGGTCGAGCGCTATCCCGGTGCGCAGCAGCGGGATTTCGACGGCAACCCGGAGGTGACGGAGATGGACGCGCTGGTGGCCTATCTCCAGATGCTCGGCACGTTGGTCGATTTCTCGACCTTCTCCGACGAAGACGCCTTCCAGAGCCGTTAAGGGAGGGTCCGAGACGATGGAAGACACCTACACCATCCTGCAGGTCATCGCGCGCAGCTGGGGGGCTATGTTCATGCTCCTCGTGTTTCTGGGCGTGATCGTCTACACCTTCCGCCCCGGAAGCCGCAGCCTGCACCGCGACACGGCCAACATCCCGTTTCGCTACGACGACAAGCCGGCCGGCGACGACGCGCCGGACCGGACAGAGCCCTTCAAGGAGGCGCGGCAATGAGCGACCACCAAAACGAGCACCCGGACGAGCAGAAGCTGCTGGAGGGCGATCCCGAGACCACGGGCCATTCCTGGGACGGCATCCGGGAGTTCAACAACCCGCTTCCGCGCTGGTGGCTGTGGACCTTCTACGCCTGCATCGTCTGGGGGATCGGCTACACGGTGCTTTACCCCGCGTGGCCGCTGGTGAACGGGGCGACGCCGGGGCTTTTGGGCTTTTCCACGCGCGCCAACGTCGCCGAGGACATCGAGCGTTTCGACGCGATGAACGCCGATATCCGCACGCGTATCGCCGACGTGGACCTGGCGGCGATCAACCCGCAGGACAATCCCGACCTCTACAATTACGCGATCCAGGGCGGGGCCTCGACCTTCCAGACCTGGTGCTCGCAATGCCACGGATCGGGTGCGGCCGGGGTGCAGGCCTCGGGCTATCCGAACCTGCTCGATGACGATTGGCTCTGGGGCGGGACGATCGACGAGATCTATCACACCGTGGCCCATGGCATCCGCAACGAGGACGACATGGACGCGCGCTACTCGGAGATGACGGCCTTCGAGGGCATCCTCACCGACGAGGAGATCTCGGCGGTCGTGCAGTATGTCCGCAACATCTCGGGACAGGAGCATGACGCGGCCCAGGTCGAGCTGGGCGGCGAGGTTTTCTACAACAACTGCGGCTCGTGCCACATGGACGATGGCACCGGCGACACCTTCCTCGGCGCACCGAACCTGACGGATGCGATCTGGCTCTATGGCGGCTCGCCGGATGCGATCGAGCATACCGTGCGCTATTCACGCTTCGGCGTGATGCCGCCCTGGTCGGCGGAGGCCTCGGACGCGGGCCGCCTGAGCGAGGCGGAGGTCCGCGCGGTCTCGGTCTACGTCCACTCTCTCGGCGGCGGCCAATAGGCCGCAGCCCACACCATCCGGTGGCCCCTCCCGGTCGCCGGAGGCACCGGTCCCGGTCCTGTTCGCGCGTTTCCTACGGGACCGGTGCCGCCCTTTCGAAAGCCGCCCCGCCCGGGTTGCCGGGACGGGGCGGCTCTTCGTCGGCACTCCCGCTGGCCGGGCGGATTGTCACAGCACCGTGACCGACCCCTGCCGCTTGATCCACGTCAAGGAGGCTGACCGAGCCGCCGCCCTAGAACGAGACTGCGCGAGACAGGACAATTTTTTCGACCCGGAAGGTGATTTTCGCCATGAGCACGACCGAAGAGCCGCAGAAGCTCTACGCCGCCCGTGAACCCGTGTTCCCCAAGCGGGTTTCCGGCAAGTTCCGGAACCTCAAGTGGATCATCCTGATCGTCACGCTCGGCATCTACTACGTGACGCCGTGGATCCGCTTCGACCGCGGGCCGAACCTGCCCGACCAGGCGGTGCTTCTGGACCTGGCGAACCGGCGCTTCTTCTTCTTCTGGATCGAGATCTGGCCGCACGAGTTCTATT
>CAZGHJ010000300.1:0-2949 GCA_964525355.1 uncultured Roseicyclus sp. | reverse complement strand
ACCGAGGAAGAGGAATCCAAGCGCCGCCAGGCCGAGTTCGAGGAGCGCACGAAGCTTTTCATGGACACGCTCGATCTGGACGAGTTCTTCGCGCAGCTTCTGGTCTCGGAAGGCTTCTCCTCGCTGGAGGAGGTCGCCTATGTGGACATGGACGAGCTTCTGGTGATCGACGGCGTCGACGAGGGCACCGCCGAGGAACTTCAGGCCCGCGCCCGCGACTACCTGGAGGAGCAGAACAAGAAGGCGCTGGAGCACGCGCGCGAGCTTGGCGTCGAGGACAGCCTCATTGAATTCGAGGGCCTCACCCCCCAGATGCTGGTGGCGCTGGGCGAGGATGGCGTGAAGACGCTCGACGATTTCGCCACCTGCGCCGACTGGGAACTGGCCGGGGGCTGGACCACGGTGGACGGCCAGCGCATCAAGGATGACGGCCTGCTCGAGCCCTTCGACGTCTCGCTCGAGGAAGCGCAGAACATGGTGATGACCGCGCGCGTGAAGCTCGGCTGGGTCAGCATCGAGGAGCTCGAGGCCCAGGCCGCCGCCGAGGCCGAAGCCGCCGCCGCCGAAGCGGATGCCGAGGCAGAGGGCGTCGGAGCCGCGGGCTGAGGCCCGGGCGGAGCGCCGCGATGACGCGGGGCGGCCGGAAAAAGGACCGCGATGACGGGCCCGAGCGGCGCTGCATCGTCACCGGGGAAACCGGGCCGAAACGCGGCCTGATCCGGTTCGTGGTTTCGCCCGACGGGGAGATCGCGCCGGACATCCTCGAAAAGCTGCCCGGCCGCGGGATATGGGTCAGCGCGGAGCGGGACGCCATCGAGACCGCGGTGGCGAAGAAGCTGTTTGCGCGCGCTGCAAAAGCCCCGGTGCGTGTGCCAGCCGATCTCGCGGATCGCGTGGAGGCGGCGCTGGCGCGGCGGTTGACGGACCTGATCGCGCTCAAGCGCAAGGCGGGCGAGGCCGTCGCCGGGTTCGAGAAGGTCAAGGACTGGCTTGCCGCCGGCAACGTGGCGGTCCTCCTGCAGGCGACCGACGGGTCCGAGCGGGGAAAATCGAAGCTCTGGACGCCGACGGGCGCCCGCTATTTCAGCGTCCTGACCGCCCGGGAATTGGGTTTGGCATTCGGACGCCAAAGTGTGATACATGGCGCGCTTGCCGCTGGTGGTCTTGCCCCTCGTGTTGTAGAGGAGGCGGCAAAGTTGCAGGGCCTGCGCAAGGCAGACGGCGGAGGGTCCGCCGGAAAGGACGATGGAGTCGCATGAGCGATACGGACGGAAAGAAACCCCTTGGATTGTCTGGTGGCGCGCGGTCCGGCCGCGTGAACCAGAGCTTCTCGCGCGGGCGCACGAAAAGCGTCGTCGTGGAGACGAAGCGCAAGCGCGTGATGGTGCCGAAGCCCGGCACCCAGAGCGCAGCGGCGCAGAACGCCGAAGGGGGCAAGCGGGACAAGTCGGTTCCCGACGCCGAGCTCGAGCGCCGGCTGAAAGCACTGCAGGCCGCCAAGGCCCGCGAGGCCGAGGATGAGGCGCGCCGCGCCGCCGAGGAGCGCGAGCGCGAGGAAGAACGCGCCCGCCGCCGCGCCGAGGCCGAGGCCAAGGAACGCGAAGAACGCGAGCGCGAAGAAGCGCTGAAGGCAAAGGAAGAGGAAGACGCGCGGCGCAAGGCCGAGGATGAAGCGCGCCGCAACGCGCCGAAGGCGGCGCCTGCCGCCGACCCCGCAGCGATCGAGGCCGCCGCGGCGTCGCCGGGCGGCGCTCCTCGTGGCGGCAAGCAGGCACCCGCCCGCCGCGAGCCCGAGCGCGACGACAAGCGCGGCCGGGGCGGCCGTGGCGATGGCGAGAACCGCCGCTCCGGCAAGCTGACCGTCAACCAGGCGCTCGCCGGTGGCGAAGGCGGCCGGCAGCGCAGCCTGGCGGCGATGAAGCGCAAGCAGGAACGCGCGCGCCAGAAGGCCATGGGAGGTTCTCAGGACCGCGAGAAGGTCGTGCGCGACGTAAAGGTGCCCGAGACCATCGTCGTCTCCGAGCTTGCCAACCGCATGGCCGAGCGCGTGGCCGACGTGGTCAAGGCGCTGATGCAGAACGGCATGATGGTCACCCAGAACCAATCGATCGACTCCGATACCGCGGAACTGATCGTCGAGGAATTCGGCCACCGCGTGCAGCGCGTCTCGGACGCCGACGTGGAGGACGTGATCGCCACGACCGAGGACAAGGACGAGGACCTGCAGCCGCGTCCCCCGGTCATCACGATCATGGGCCATGTGGACCACGGCAAGACCTCGTTACTGGACAAGATCCGTCAGGCCAATGTGGTCTCGGGCGAGGCCGGTGGCATCACGCAGCATATCGGCGCCTATCAGGTGAAGACCGATTCCGGCGCGGTGCTGAGCTTTCTCGACACGCCCGGCCACGCGGCCTTCACCTCGATGCGGGCCCGTGGCGCGCAGGTCACGGATATCGTCGTGCTGGTCGTGGCCGCAGATGACGCAGTCATGCCCCAGACGGTCGAGGCCATCAACCACGCCAAGGCCGCCGGGGTGCCGATGATCGTGGCGATCAACAAGATCGACAAGCCCGACGCCAACCCGAACAAGGTTCGAACCGATCTTCTGCAGCATGAAGTGGTCGTGGAGAAGATGTCCGGCGAGGTGCAGGATGTCGAGGTCTCCGCGATCTCGGGTCAGGGCCTGCCGGAACTGCTCGAGGCGATCGCCCTCCAGGCGGAGATCCTCGAGCTGAAGGCCAACCCGAACCGGCCCGCGGAAGGTGCCGTGATCGAGGCGCAGCTGGACGTGGGCCGTGGACCCGTTGCAACCGTGCTGGTCCAGAAAGGCACGCTGAAACAGGGCGATATCTTCGTCGTGGGCGAACAGTGGGGCAAGGTCCGCGCGCTCGTGAACGACCATGGCGAGCGCGTGAAGGAGGCCGGGCCATCGGTTCCGGTCGAGGT
>CAZGHJ010000299.1:0-2963 GCA_964525355.1 uncultured Roseicyclus sp. | reverse complement strand
AGCGGCGGCCGCGCCACCGGCGTCGTGACGACGGAAGGCGAGGACATCGCCGCCGATATCGTCGTCTCCAACGCCGATCCCGGCCACACCTATTCCCGCCTTCTGCGAAAGACCCCGCGCAGGCGGTGGACCGACCGTCGGCTCGACCGCTCGCGCTGGTCGATGGGGCTTTTCGTCTGGTATTTCGGCACCAAGGGCACGAAGGACAAATGGCGCGACGTGGGCCACCACACGATCCTGAACGGACCGCGCTACACGGGGCTTCTGCACGACATCTTCATGCGCCGGCACCTCGCGCGCGACATGTCGGTCTACCTCCACCGGCCCTCCGTGACCGATCCCGGTGTCGCCCCCGAAGGCGACGACACGTTCTACGCGCTCTCGCCGGTGCCGAACCTGCACGGGGAGGGCGCCGTCGACTGGAAGGAGATGGGCGAGGCCTATCGCGAGGCGCTGGCCCGCGTCCTCGACGAACACCTCATCCCGGGCTTCGCCGCGCATCTGTCCGCCAGCACGTTCTTCACGCCGGAAACCTTCGAAAGCCGCTATCTCAGCCCCCATGGCGCGGGCTTCAGCCTCGAGCCGCGCATTTTTCAGAGCGCGTGGTTCCGGCCGCACAACATCTCGGAAGAGGTCGAGAACCTCTTTCTGGTCGGCGCGGGCACCCATCCCGGCGCCGGCATCCCCTCGGTGGTCACGTCGTCCGAGGTTCTCACGAAACTCGTCCCGGCCGCGCCGCGCCCGGTGACCCCGGAGCTGAGGCTCGCGGCAGAATGATTGCCCCGGCGGATCTCGACCATTGCAAGGCCGCGATCGCGGAGGGGTCCTATTCCTTCCACGCCGCCTCGAAACTCCTGCCCGCCCGCGTGCGCGACCCGGCGCTTGCGCTTTACGCCTTCTGCCGCGTCGCCGATGACGAGGTGGATTTCGGTGCCAACAAGCCCGCCGCGGTGCTCGCGCTGCGCGACCGGCTCGACCTGGCCTATGCAGGCCGGCCCCGCAACGCGCCGGCCGACCGGGCGATGGCGGCGCTGATCGAGACCTGGGACATGCCGCGCGCCCTGCCCGAGGCGCTGCTCGAGGGGCTCGCCTGGGACGGGATGGAGCGGCGCTATGCGACGCTGTCGGACCTGCGCGCCTACTCCGCGCGCGTGGCTTCGGCCGTGGGGGCCATGATGTGCGTGCTGATGGGCGTGCGCGATCCGCACGCGCTGGCGCGGGCCTGCGACCTGGGCGTGGCGATGCAGCTGACGAATATCGCGCGCGACGTGGGCGAGGACGCCCGCGCCCGCCGGCTTTACCTGCCGACCGACTGGCTGGACGAGGCGGGCATGGAAGCGGACGAGATCTTCGCGCTCGGCACCGCCGATCCGCGCGTCCGCCGCATGGTCCGGCGGCTTCTGGCCGAGGCCAACCGGCTCTATTTCCGCTCCGAGCCCGGCATCGCGCGCCTGCCCCTTGCTGCACGCCCCGGCATCTATGCCGCACGGTATTGCTATGACGCCATCGGGCGCAAGCTGGGGCGCGTGGGGCACGACAGCATCACGCGGCGGGTTTACACGACCCGGACCCACAAGATCGGGCTTCTGGGCCTGTCGCTCCTGCGGGCCGGGGCCTCCGTCGTGACACCGCAGAACCCCGTGCTGTTCGCGCCGCCGCTGCCGGAAGTGGCGTTTCTTGTCGAGGCCGCGGCCCATCCCGACCCGGCGAAATCGGGCTGGGGCGACAACCTCCTGTCGGTGCTCACGCAGCTCGAATCGCGCGAACGCGACCGACGCGGCTTGGCGGAGGTCGCCTGACGCCCTATCTCCTGCTGATGGACAGGGGCGGATAACATGGACTGGGGACTTTTCACTATTTTCCTGCTCGCCTGCGCGGCGGCAGCGACCACAGGCTCCATGTTCATGCCCGGCGCGTGGTATCGCGACCTGTCGAAACCGTCCTGGACGCCGCCGGACTGGATGTTCCCGGTGGTCTGGATGGTGCTTTACCTCTCCTCCGCCTATGCGGCGGCGCGGGTGGCGCCGCTCGACGGGGCGTCGTATGGCATGGCGTTCTGGGCCATGCAGATCGCCTTCAACACGCTCTGGACGCCGGTGTTCTTCGGACTGCACCGGATCAAGGCCGCCTTTTTCGTGATGGTCGGTCTCTGGGCCGCCGTGGCGGGCACGATGGTCAGCTTCTTCACACTCGACTGGATAGCCGGCGCGCTCATCGTGCCTTATCTCGTCTGGGTGACGGTCGCCGGGGCGTTGAACGCCAGCGTCTGGGCCCGGAACCCGTCGCAAGCAAGCGTCCCCGCCGAGTGAGAGTAGGGCGGGACTTGTCCCGCCTTGGCGAAAGGGTGACGGGACAAGTCCCGCGCCTCAGGCCAGCGTCCGCTCCACCTCTTCGCGTTCGAAGATCTCGATCACGTCACCCTTGCGGATGTCGTCGTAATTCTCGAACGCCATGCCGCATTCCTGCCCGGACTGGACTTCCTTCACTTCGTCCTTGAAGCGCTTGAGCGTCTTCAGCGTGCCCTCGTGGATGACCACGTCGTCGCGCAGCAGGCGAACCCCGGCCGAGCGACGCGCGATGCCTTCGGTCACGAGACAGCCGGCGACGTTGCCCACGCCCGAGACGCGGAAGACCTCCTTGATCTCCGCATAGCCGATGAAGTTCTCGCGCACCTCGGCGCCCAGAAGACCGCTCGCCGCCGCCTTCACGTCGTCCACGAGGTCGTAGATCACCGAGTAGTATCGGATCTCCACACCCTTCTGGTTCGCCGCGTTCCGTGCGGGCGCATTGGCCCGGACGTTGAAGCCGATGACCGGCGCGCCCGAAGCCTCGGCCAGGCCGATGTCGCTCTCGGTGATGGCGCCGACGCCCGAGTGCAGCACGCGCACGCGCACCTCGTCGTTGCCGATCTTCTCCATCGCCTGGATGATCGCCTCGGCCGAGCCCTGCACGTCCGCCTTCAT
>CAZGHJ010000298.1:0-2984 GCA_964525355.1 uncultured Roseicyclus sp. | reverse complement strand
GGCACCCTGCCCCTCGGCCAGCGCCCGCCGCTTCTGCGCCTGTCGCATGTCGACAAGGTCTTCGGCGGCGACGTGGTGGCGTTGCGCGACATGAACCTGCGGGTCGACCAGGGCGATTTCATCTCGCTTCTGGGCCCCTCGGGCTGCGGCAAGTCCACGGCGCTCCGGATCATCTCGGACCTGATGCACCCCACCCGCGGCCGCGTCGACTGGCAGGGCGCGCAGGCCCATGGCGATCTGAGCGTCGTCTTCCAGGAACCCACGCTGATGCCCTGGGCGACGGTGGCGCAGAACGTCTGGCTGCCCTTCCGGCTGGCGGGCAAAAGCTACGGGCAGGTCAAGGACGACGTCCTCGAGGTGCTGAAGCTCGTGGGGCTCGAGAAATTCGCCAATTCCTATCCGCGCGAGCTGTCGGGCGGCATGAAGATGCGCGTCTCCATCGCGCGCGCCATCGTGACGAACCCGCGCCTGATCCTGATGGACGAGCCCTTCGCCGCGCTCGACGAGATCACGCGCCACAAGCTCAACAACGATCTGCTGCGGCTCAAGGCGCGGATCGGCTGCACCGTGATCTTCGTGACCCATTCCGTCTTCGAAAGCGTCTTTCTGTCCGACCGCATCGTGGTCATGGCCGCGCGCCCCGGCCGCGTGCTGACCGAGCTTGAGGTCGACGCCCCCTATCCCCGCGGCGAGGAGTTCCGCACCTCCGCCGACTACGCCGCCCACGCCCGCCGCGCCTCGGAGGCGCTGAAGGTAGCCATGGGAGAGCCCGCATGAGCATCGCAGACGACCACGGCCTTTCCGCCGCCGCGACACGCGACGAGGACGAGATCCGCCGCGCCCGCGCCGCCCAGGTCGAGCGCGTGGCGAAATGGATCCTGCCCGTCGCCATCATGGTGCTCGCCATCGCGGGCTGGGCCTGGGTGGTCGCGGCCAACGAGATCCCGCACTACATCCTGCCCGGCCCCGGCCGGGTCTGGGACAGCCTCGTGACCGACTGGGACATCCTGATCGACGCGGCCTATCTGACGGGCTGGATCACGCTGCTTGCGCTGATCCTCGCGGTGATCGGCGGGGCGGGCCTCGCGATCCTGTTCAACCAGAGCCGGATGCTGGAGCTGTCCTTCTATCCCTACGCGGTGATCCTGCAGGTGACGCCCGTCGTCTCCATCGCGCCGCTCATCTTCATCTATGTCGACTCGAAGATCGCGGGCATGCTTCTCTGCGCGTGGATCGTGGCCTTCTTCCCGGTGCTGTCCTCCACCACGCTGGGCCTGAACTCCGTCGATCACAACCTGCGCGACCTCTTCCGCATCTACGGCGCCAACCGCTGGCAGCGGCTGCGCTACCTGCAACTGCCCTCGGCGCTGCCCTATTTCCTCGGCGGGCTGAAGATCGCGGGCGGGCTGTCCCTGATCGGCGCGGTGGTCGCCGAGCTTGTCGCCGGCACAGGCGGCATCGGCTCGGGCCTCGCCTTCCGCATCCAGGAGGCGGGCTACCGGCTCAACATCGCGCGGATGTTCGCAGCCCTCGCCATGGTGGCGGCGATGGGCGTGTTCATCTTCGCGGCCCTCAGCTTCCTGTCGCACCTGCTGCTCAGGAACTGGCACGAAAGCGCCATGGCGCGGGAGCGATGATGGATTTCAAGACCCTTCCCACGGGCGCCTTCACGCTCGCCAATGTCACGGTCCCCGCCTGCCTTCTGGGCCAGGACGGAGACCTGATCCGCACCGACATCTCCATCGCCGAGGGGCTGATCGCGCCGCCCCAGCCCATGGCCATCGACATGGGCGGCGCGATGGTCCTGCCCGCCTTCGTCGACATGCACACCCATCTCGACAAGGGCCATATCTGGCCGCGCAGTCCCAATCCCGACGGCACCTTCATGGGCGCGCTCACGACCGTGCGCGCCGACAGCGCCGCGCACTGGAGCGCCGAGGATCTGCGCCCGCGCATGGAGTTCTCTCTGCGCGCAGCACTCGCCCACGGGACACGCGCGATCCGCACCCATCTCGATTCGATCCCGCCGCAGGACGACATCACCTGGCCGCTCTTCCGCGAGATCCAGACCGAATGGGCCGACCGGATCGCGCTGCAGGGGGTCAACCTGATCGGCTGCGACGCCTGGACCGACGACGGTGGTCCCTTCGGGCACACCGCCGACCTGGTGGCCGCGACGAAGGACGGCGTGCTCGGCATGGTGACCTATCCCATGCCCGACCTGCGCGCGCGCATCCGCGGCTTTCTCGCCCAGGCCGAGGCGCGGGGGCTTTCGGTCGACTTCCACGTGGACGAGACGATGGACCCGGGCGTCGAGACGCTGCGGGACATCGCCGAGCTCGTCCTCGAGACCGGCTTTTCGTCCCGCGTCGTCGTCGGCCATTGCTGTTCGCTCTCGGCCCAGGACGAGGCGCGCGCGATGGACACGCTCGATCTGGTGGCGCGCGCCGGGCTCCACGTGGTCAGCCTGCCGATGTGCAACCTCTACCTGCAGGACCGGACCGAGCCCGGCACCCCACGCACCCCGCGCCAGCGGGGCCTCACGCTGGTCCACGAGATGCGCGACCGCGGCATTCCCGTCAGCTTCGCCTCCGACAACACGCGCGATCCCTTCTACGCCTATGGCGACATGGACATGGTCGAGGTCATGCGCGAGGCGACGCGGATCGGCCATCTGGATCATTCCCGCGCCGACTGGGTCACGAGTTTCCTGACCCGGCCTGCCGAGACCTGCGGCTTCGAAGCGCCCTCGCTCGCCCCCGGCGCGCCCGCGGATCTCGTGATCTTCAAGGCGCGCGCGTGGTCCGAGTTCTTCGCCCGCCCGCAATCCGACCGGGTCGTTCTGCGAAACGGCATCCAGATCGACCGAACGCTTCCCGATTACGACGAGCTAGACGATCTGATGAGGACCTGATGTTGCCCAATATCGCCGCCGCCAAGGCCGCGCTTGCCCATATCGAGCAGGACGACAACCCCGCCACGAT
>CAZGHJ010000297.1:0-2997 GCA_964525355.1 uncultured Roseicyclus sp. | reverse complement strand
GGCGACGCGAAGGGGCGCCGTTGCGCGCGCCCCGTCCCGGCCTCTCGATACCCCACGCCACACGGACGCCAGACCGCCGCCGCCGCGTTCGGCGCATCCCGCTCCGGGCCGCAGGAGCGCGGCGCCCGTGCCACGCGCGATCGGCCCGCCAAGGCCGCTGCGCCCCCTCTGCCCGGAACCGCCGCGTTACCGCGACCAGGCTCGCCCGAAACGCTCCGCGCTTGTTGGCCGTCAAGGCGGCGCACCCCATCGCCCCTTACCGTCCCTGAGATCAAGCGACTCGCCACCGAGACCGCCCTTTTTTCGAGCGCCGGATTTTTGTACACTTTGTGGCGCAGGTTTCGGCAGGCCATGATTGCGAGGGGATAACGCGATGTGGAGCCGGATGCTGGACAGTCTGCTCGAGGGATTCGTGACCCGGGGCGCGCTCGAGCTGGAATACCCCGACGGCACGCGACGGTTCTACGGCAAGGGTGGCGCCCCGCCCGTCACCGTGCGGCTGCACGACCCCGCCCTGCCACGGCGGCTCCTGCTGGGGACCGATCTGGCGCTGGGCGAGGGTTACATGGACGGCACCCTCACCATCGCGGGCGACGATCTCGAGGGGTTCCTGCGGCTTCTGACGGAAAACGCCGCGCGCGCGGACGGGCCGGGCTGGTGGCGGGCGACGCAGGCCTGGCGGCGGGCGCGGCGGGCGCTCGACCAGTGGAACCCGGTCGGTCGGGCGCAGGCGAACGTGGCCCATCACTACGACCTGTCGGGGGCGCTCTACGATCTCTTCCTCGATGCCGACCGGCAGTATTCCTGCGCCTATTTCAGCCATTCCGGCATGTCGCTCGAGGAGGCGCAGGCGGCCAAGATCGATCATATCGCGAAGAAGCTGCTGCTGCGCCCGGGGATGGAGGTTTTCGAGATCGGCTGCGGCTGGGGCGGGCTGTCGCTGGCGCTGGCGCGCGAGCACGGCGTGCGGGTGCTGGGCGTGACGCTCAGCGAGGAACAGCTGAAGGTCGCGCGCGCCCGCGCGGCGGCGGCGGGGCTGTCGGACCGGGTGCGGTTCGAGCTGATGGATTACCGCGACGTGACGGGCGCGTTCGACCGCGTTGTCTCGGTGGGCATGTTCGAACATGTGGGCGTGCCCCATTACCGCGAATATTTCCACACCGTGCGCGCGCGCCTGAAACCGGACGGCGTGGCGCTGATCCACACGATCGGGCGCGCCGCGCCGCCGGGCGCGACCTCGCCCTGGATCACGAAATACATCTTCCCCGGCGGATATGTGCCCGCGATGTCCGAGATGAGTGCGGCGGTGGAGGCGGCGGATCTCTACCCGTGCGATCTGGAGGTCTGGCGGCTGCACTATGCCGAGACGCTGCGGCACTGGCACGACCGGTTCGTGGCGCGCGAGGCCGAGGCCGAGGCGCTTTACGATGCGCGTTTCTGCCGGATGTGGCGCTATTACCTGAAGGCCAGCGAGATGACCTTCCGCCTGAACCGGCAATGCGTCTTCCAGGTGCAGCTCGCCCGTTCGCAGGACGCGGTGCCGCTCACCCGGGATTACCTGTATGCACCCGCCCCGCCCGCCCAGCTGTCGGCGGCGGAATAGACGTCGGCCGGTGGCGGGGGGCTGTCTGCCCCCCGGGCGCCTGCGGCGCCTCCCCCCGACCGTATTTGGAACAAGAAGAAGGGGAAGGCGCGCACCAACTCAGACGGAGGTGGTCTGGGACATCAGGTTCAGGACCATCACGCCCGTCACGATCAGGCCGATGCCGAGCCAGGCCGCCGGGTCCAGCCGCTGGCCGTAGACCGTCCAGCCGATCAGCGTGACGAAGGCCACGCCGAGGCCCGACCAGATGGCGTAGGCCACGCCGAGCGGCAGCACCAGAAGCACCCGTGACAGGAGATAGAAGGCGATCCCGTAGGCCAGCGCCACGACCGCGACCGCGCCGGGGCGGGTGAACCCTTCGGAGGCCTTGAGCGCGGTGGTGCCGATCACTTCGGCGAGGATGGCGAGGACGAGCAGGATCCAGGGCATGGCGGCGGGTCTCCGTTGAGGTCTGCGCCGCGTCCGACTGGACGGGATGCGGGCGTTTTGCAAGGGCCCGGGTGGCCGCCCCGCGCGTCCGAGGCCCTTGCGCCCGGGCGCCGCAGGTCTATAACGCCGACAATTTTGCGCGCCGCCCGACCGAGGGCCGGCCAAGGGGGATCCGATGCCGAAACGTACCGACATCCGCTCGATCATGATCATCGGCGCGGGGCCCATCGTCATCGGCCAGGCCTGCGAGTTCGACTATTCCGGCGCGCAGGCCTGCAAGGCGCTGCGCGAGGAGGGCTACCGGGTGATCCTGGTGAACTCCAACCCCGCCACGATCATGACCGATCCCGAACTGGCCGACGCCACCTATATCGAGCCGATCACCCCCGAGGTCGTCGCCCGCATCATCGAGGCCGAGCGGCCCGACGCGCTCCTGCCGACCATGGGGGGGCAGACCGGGCTGAACACCTCGCTCGCGCTCGAGGAGATGGGCGTTCTGGAGAAATTCGGCGTCGAGATGATCGGCGCGCGGCGCGAGGCCATCGAGATGGCCGAGGACCGCAAGCTCTTCCGCGAGGCGATGGAGCGGATCGGGCTGGAGAACCCGCGCGCCACCATCGTCAGCGCGCCGAAGACCGCCGAAGGCAAGTACGACATCAAGGCCGGCCTTCAGAAGGCGATCGAGGCGATCGAGTATGTCGGCCTGCCCGCGATCATCCGGCCCGCCTTCACGCTCGGGGGGACCGGGGGCGGCGTGGCCTACAACCGCGAGGATTACGAGTACTACTGCCGCACCGGCATGGAGGCCTCGCCGGTCGCGCAGATCCTCGTCGACGAAAGCCTGCTCGGCTGGAAGGAATTCGAGATGGAGGTCGTGCGCGACCGCGCGGACAACGCCATCATCGTCTGTTCCATCGAGAACGTGGACCCGATGGGCGTGCATACCGGCGACAGCGTCACCGTGG
>CAZGHJ010000296.1:0-3014 GCA_964525355.1 uncultured Roseicyclus sp. | reverse complement strand
TCGTCCATGTTGAGCTTGCCCAGCATCACCGCGCCCGCATCGCGCAGCTGGCCCGAAACGGTGCTCTCATATTCGGGCCGGAACCCTTCGAGGATCTTCGACGCCGCCTGGCTCGGCACATGCTCGGTGCAGAACAGGTCCTTGATGCCCACCGGAATGCCGCACATCGCCGGCGCGTCGCCCGCCTTGATCCGGACATCGGCCGCCCGCGCGCGCTCCAGCGCCACCTCGGGCGTCTTGTGCACGACGGCCCCCAGCGCGTCGGCCCCGTCGATGGCCTTCAGGCAGGCCTCGGTCAGCTCGACGGACGTCACCTCGCCCTTGCGCAGCGCGTCGCGCGCCTCGGCGATCGTCAATGCGTTCAACTCGCCCATCGCGCTCACTCCACCACTTTCGGCACTGCGAAAAAGCCCTCGCGCGCGTCCGGCGCGTTGGCCAGCACCTTGGCCTGCTGGCCCCCGTCGGTCACCACGTCATCGCGGCGCTTCAGGCGCATGGGCGTGACGCTCGTCATCGGCTCCACGTTTTCGACGTCCAATTCGCCCAGCTGCTCGATGAAGCCCAGGATCGCGTTGAAATCCTGCGCGAGCGCGGGCAGGTCCTCCTCCTCCACGCGGATGCGGGCGAGCTTGGCGACCTTGGCGGCGGTGGCGGTGTCGATGGACATGGGCGCGGGGCCTCTTTCCTTGGGGATCGGGCGTCTCGGGGCCGTTTATCGCCGCGCCGGGGGCTCTGCAAGCGGCTCGGGCGCCACGGTCGCGGCGCGCGCATAGACGAGGATCATCCAGCCCAGCAGGATCGCGTTCAGCACATGCCACAGGAAATGCGTGCCAAGGGGCAGGGCGGCGCAAAGTCCCGCGTCCACCGACCGCGCGGCGATCGAGACGCACAGGATCCCCGCCCCGATCAGAAGGCCTTTCGCGAAATCCGGCCGCGTCCGCAGGAGCGCGAGCCCGTAGACCGCGATCAGGGCCGCGATGGGCCAATAGCTCGCCGAGACCCTGAATCCCGGCAGCGCGCCGAAGGCGATGCTCCCCACGACGAGCCATGGCACGAGCGCCCCGAGCCCCGCCCAGGCAAAGCCCCGCGACCAGCCCAGCACATGCCGGTTCACCGCGAAGACGTAGACGAAGACGAAGACCGCGATGGCGCCCACGTCGAGCATCGCGGTCAGCCCATTGGCGAAGGTGTGAAACAGGCCCGAGCCCACGCCGATCGCGGCGAGACTGACGCAGAGCGCGCGCGCCAGCGGCGCGGGCGCGGGGCCCAGCCGCGCGAAGACCAGCGCGGCGGCGGCGATGAAGGCAAGGTTCGTCGCCGCGTTCACGGGCTCCGCCCAGAGGCCGGGCGCAAGGCGCTCGCAATAGATGTCGATCGAGTCGAAAAGGCTCATGTCCGTGGTCGCATCCGTCGCGGCAGCACCCTTTGTGCCGTCCCGTCCCGCCCGAAGGTGGGGCAGGGAGGCGGGCGCGGCAAGGGCGCGGGCGGGCCGGGCGCATGGGGCTTTGCGTTGCGGCCCGCGCCCGCGCTAGACTGCCGCCAAACGGAACCCGCAGGGAGGGATTGGGCGATGAAATACACCTGGCTCGGACATGGCAGCATCCGGCTCGAGATCGGCGGCGAGGTGCTGCTGATCGACCCCTGGCTCGACGGCAACCCGATGTTCCCCGAGGACCGTCGCGCGGAGATGCTTGCAGGCGCGACGGCGATCCTCGTGACCCATGGTCATTTCGACCATGTGGCCAGCGTGCCCGACCTGGCGCGCGAGCTGAAGGTGCCGGTCTACGGCATCGCCGACCTGATGGGCTGGTGGGAAACCTCGGAGCAGGGCGTCGAGACGGTGGGCTTCAACAAGGGCGGCACCGTGCGCATCGGCGAGGTGGCGGTGACGATGGTCGCGGCCAGCCATTCCTCCTCGGTCCCGACCGAGGATGGGCCGCTCTATGCCGGTGCCGAGGCGGGCTACATGATCGCGGGCGAGGGGCGCTGCGTCTACGTCTCGGGCGACACCGACGTGATGGCCGACATGGGGGTCTGGCAGGATCTGCACGCCCCCGAGATCGGCATCCTCTGCGCGGGCGGGCATTTCACCATGGACATGACGCGCGCGGCCTATGCCGCGTCCAGGCTCTTCCGTTTTTCCACCGTGATCCCGGTGCATTACCGGACCTTCCCGCTGCTGGAGCAGTCGGCCGACCCCTTGAAGGCCGCGCTGCCCGGCGTGCGGGTTCTGGACCCCGATCCGGGCGAGACGCTGGACCTCTGAGGCGCGCGGGCCGACGCCGGGCGCGCCCACCCCGTTTTTCGTACGAAAAACGGCACCCCCGCCCGGCTCAGAGCGCGCAAGCCATCTCCACGGCCGGAAAGGTGATGCCGGGGCGCAGCGTCACCTCGATCTCGGCCCGGTCCTCGAACCCCATGGCCCGGCAGAAGGGCACCGCCGTGCGCGTGGACTGCGCCAGAAGCCAGGTGAGCCCCGCGGCCCGCGCCTCGCGGAAGCAGCGCTCGAGAATGCCGCTCGCCAGGCCCTGGCGCAGCGCGCCGGGATGGGTGGCGACGTGGCGGACATGGCCGATGTCGCGCGGGCCGATCCCGCCCTGTGGCAGCGACATGCTCCAGCCGCCGACGGCCAGCACGCGCCCGTTCCCGTCCTCGGCCAGGACATAGCGGCCCGAGCGCAAGAGCGCGGGGTCGGCCCGCGAGATCAACGGCAGCGCGGTGACCAGCACCGAGGGCGGG
The DNA here is from genome assembly GCA_964525355.1 of uncultured Roseicyclus sp. Classification (GTDB taxonomy): domain Bacteria; phylum Pseudomonadota; class Alphaproteobacteria; order Rhodobacterales; family Rhodobacteraceae; genus Roseibacterium. Next base: position 275 of record CAZGHJ010000296.1, on the reverse strand, counting down.
TAGTCGGACTTGAGCAGCGCGCGATAGCTCGCCTGAAGAAGCGCGTCGATCCGGGCCAGGTCGTCGGCGGCCGAGGGCCTGATGGTGATCGTGTCGGGCATGTGCGGCCTCCGTTCTGGGGGCGATCGGGCAACAAAAAAGGCCGCGCAATCTCTCGCGCGGCCTCGTTAGTCGGAAGTGGAAGGTCGATTACTTGATCTTGCCTTCCTTGTATTCGACATGCTTGCGCGCGACGGGATCGTACTTTCGTACGCTCATCTTCTCGGTCATCGTGC
>CAZGHJ010000295.1:0-3015 GCA_964525355.1 uncultured Roseicyclus sp. | reverse complement strand
CCGAAGACATGTCCCAGATGGCTCCCGCAGCGGCGGCAATGAACCTCGGTGCGGACCTGGAAAATCAGGCGTCTGTCCTCCCGCGTACCGATGGCGTCGGGCAGGCTGTCGTAGAAACTGGGCCAGCCCGTGCCGCTGTCGTATTTCGTCTCGGAACTGTAGACCGGCAGCAGGCAGCCGCGGCAAAGATATTGCCCGGGCCGCGTCTCGTCATTGAGGGCACTGGAATAGGGCCGTTCAGTGTCTTCCTCGCGCAGAACACCGTATTCGGCGGCGGTCAGGCGTGCGCGCCATTCGGCCTCGGTTCGACAGATCTCGAAACCACAGGACGTGTTGGCGACACCACGGCCTGCAAGAGCCATCGCGGTGGCGCTGAACAGGAAAGTGCGGCGTTTCATGGAAATCGACTCCGGTTGAGCATCATACGCCCCGACCTTGGCGAAAGATCCGGACCGGCATGCCATGATGCAGTTCCTGCGCCCCAGATCCGGCCGGGAAAGCGGGGTCGGCTCCCCCGGCCGGGACACTCGGTCACTCGTTAATGAACGCCCATGTCGGGGGTTACATGGCGTCAGGCAGAAGCACCGTGTCTATGACATGGATCACGCCGTTGGACTGATCCACATCGGCAATCGTGACGGTGGCCATGCGACCCTGTTCGTCCTCGATCATGATCTGGCCACCGGACATGCGGGCGGTGAAGGTACAGCCGCCGACGGTCTCGATGGGCTGTGCGCCGCCGGAGCTGGAAATCATGCCGGCGATCGTGTTCGAGAAGGCCTCTGCCGCCACCACATGGCAGGTCAGGATCTCGACCAGACGGTCGCGGTTGCGGCGCTCGAGCAGAGCCTCGACAGAGCCGGCAGGCAGTGCTGCGAAGGCGTCATCGGTGGGTGCGAAGACGGTGAAGGGCCCTTCACCGGCCAGCGTGTCGACGAGGCCCGCCTCGGTCACGGCGGCCACCAGTGTCGTGTGGATCGGCGAATTCACCGCGTTCTCGACGATGTTGCGCTCTTCGAACATGGCTGCGCCACCGACGGTCGGGTTGGCCTGTGCGGCGCCAGCGGCGGCCACTGCAGAGAGGGCTGCGGTAAGAGTAAAGGTGCGAATAGACATCCGATGTCTCCCTGTTGGTCATGCCGGAGCATCCCGGCGATGTCAGGAGACACGGAGGGCAAGCGAGAGAAGTTTCAGCCCGTGCGATTTTTTGAGGTCACCTGATCAGGCGTCGTCAAAAGGAGCCGTGGCGAGAATGTCGCCCGTCGGCGCCCCGGTGGGCGATCCACCCTCCGGCTCATCGGAGACCGCAAGGATACCGTCTTGCATCAGCGCGGCAATCTCGGCAGGCACTTCGAAAATGGTCTCGGCATCGGATGGAATGACGCCGAGCGAGACGGGCGCGTCGGCCTCGGGACCGATGACCCACAATTCCAGATCGCGCCCGGGTCCGGCGGATCCGGCCTCGCGGACCACGCGCAAGAGAGACCCCTCTGGCGAAAATCCGGCCGCGATCAGGAGCGACCCATCATCCGTTGCGAGTGTAGCCTGCAGCGTCGGATCGAAGGCGGGGCCCCGAAGGACCGGTGTCAGCAGAAGGAACGCCAAAAGTGCGAGGCCCGCCATGCCCGAAAGGGCTAGCCAGCCAAACCGCCGCGGCTGCGCCGGGCGCGGGTCGTCCAGTGCCGCCATCAGGCGCGCCTTCGCCGCGGCAGGTGGCGCGACCTCGGGCACCTCCTCGGTCATCGGCACGAGGTCGGCCTCCCAGGCCAGCACCATCGCCCGCAGACCCGGCTCATCCAGCAGACGACGCTCGAAGGCCGCGCGTTCCGCGCCATCGAGCAGCCCCAGGGCATACTCGGCGGCGAGCGCGTCGTCTTCGCTCATGTCAGGCCGGTCGCTCATCGCGCGAGGCACTCCCTCAGACTCATCAGGCTTCGGCGGAGCCATGTCCGCATGGTGTTCAAGGGCACATCATAACGCGACGCGAGGTCCTTGTAGGCCGCACCGTCGAGATAGGCGGCGCGCACGGCGTCGGCGCGGTCGGCGGGCAATTCGTCGAGACATGAATTGATCCGCCGCGTTTCGGAACGCGCGATGGCCATGGCCTCGGGCCCCGCACCCGGTGCTGGCACTTCTCCAGCCTCCTCCATATCGACCTCGCCTTTGCGGCGGGCCCGGAGGCGATCGATGGCGATGTTCCGCGCGATAGTGATAAGCCACGTCATCGGCGAGTGGCCTGTCACGGCGTATTGGTCAGCCTTGTTCCAGATGCGCAGGTACACGTCCTGCAAACTGTCCTCGGCCTCGCCCCTGTTCTTCAGGATCCTCAGACAGATCCCGAAGAGCTTGCCGCTTGTGGCATCGTAGAGCCTGTCGAACGCCTCCCGGTCCCGGAGGGCAATCCGGGCGATGAGGTCTTCGATTTCGTTCGTCTCGGACACGTGTGAGAGTTGCGCCTTTTCCCCAGGGCATGCGGCGAACTGTTAGGCCACGGATCGAACCGATGCAATCGATGCGGCCGAGATGCCCGGCCCGGCCCGGCCCGGCGCGCCGCTTCGTCCGGTGAAGAGACGTGGCAGGCGCCAGCAAAATGACGCCTGCCACATGCCGTTCACATGCCAAGCGAGGCTGCAAAACCGACGATCCGGTCCGATCGCAGATCGGCCAGCGGCGTTGCCGCGCCGGTCGCCAGGTCGATGGCAAAAAGACCTGCGGTTGCGTCGCCTTCCAGATGCAGAATGGCATAGGCCATATCTTCACCCTCGGCAGGGGACACGATGTCGAACCCACCCATCGGCAAGAGATCCACCGCTGCACCATCCACCGTGACAGAGGCGACAGTGGCCAGCGTCCCGGCGTTGTTGGCAAGGCTCACCAGCGCATCCGTCTCGGCATCGAGCGCATACTGAAACGTCTCGCTGGCGGTCCTTCCATTGATTGCGTTGGTATAGGCATTAGCGAAGATCGCGGGCGTCGCGCCTTCGTTCGCGTCCCCCTCAGCATAAGCGAGATCGG
>CAZGHJ010000294.1:0-3103 GCA_964525355.1 uncultured Roseicyclus sp. | reverse complement strand
CGCGACAGCATCCGCTCCTTCACGCGGTTCATCACGCAAATATCGCACATGGGGTCTTCTCCTTCTTCCTCCGGCCGTCGCGCAGCCCCGCGCTACTCGAACCAGCCCAGATAAGCCTGCAGATCACGCGCCCGTCGCTCGGTCAGCCGGCCAAGGCATTGCAGGCGCATCATCGGCTCGCCCGAGCCGCCGCGCATGGCGCCCGCCTCCACCTCGCAGATCATGTCGCGATAGGTGACGAAGGCGAGCTGGCCCGCGCGCATGTGCATCTCGTCCGTCTCGGACAGCCGCGCGAGGGCGGAGGCGTAATGGCGCTCCATCTCGGCCTGCCACGCGCCGAAATTTTCCGAGAGACAGGCGTTGATCTCCATCTGCGTGGCCATGGCGGAACAGTCGCGGCCCTGCGCGCCCGCGTGCCCGGCCAGCAGGACCGCCGCAAGCGCGATCGCCCCCGCCCGCCTCATGCCGGCCAGCGGCGCCGCCCGCGCCCCTCCAGCCGCGCGCGGTTGTCGCGCACGCGCCGCGTCAGCGGATCGGTCGCCGCCGCGACCACCTGCACCGCGCCCTGTCCGCGCAGAAGCGCCTGCGCCGCCTCGGCCAGTGCCGCGGCGAAGGCGTCGGGCTTTTCGCGCCACGGGCGCCAGCCCTCGTCAAAGGGCGTGTTCCACGCGCCCGCCGCGCCGAGGCCGCGCAGCCAGACCACCGCCTGCGCCTCGATCCCGAGCCGCGCCGGTCCCAGCCCCGCGCGCCATGCGTCGAAGGGAGGCACGTATCTCACAGCGTCCCCATGACCTGCTGGTTGAAGCCCCAGACCGCGCGCGCGCCGCCAAGCGGCACGAGCTGCACCTCGCGCGTCTGGCCCGGCTCGAACCGCACCGCCGTGCCTGCCGCGATGTCGAGCCGGTGGCCGCGCGCGGCGTCGCGGTCGAAATCGAGCGCGGCGTTGGTCTCGGCGAAATGGTAATGGCTGCCCACCTGCACGGGGCGATCCCCGGTATTCGAGACTGTCAGGGTCAGGGCCGGGCGGCCGGCGTTCAGCTCGATCTCGCCGGGCGCGGTGAGGATCTCTCCGGGGATCATGCCGCGCCTTCCGTTTTGAGCGACCGGATCGCGCGACAGCCGGGAACCTGTATGAAGATCATCGCATAACCCCCTGATTACCGGATCGGATGATGGACGGTCACGAGCTTCGTGCCATCCGGAAAGGTGGCCTCGACCTGCACATCGTGGATCATCTCGGGCACGCCCTCCATGCACTGATCGGCGCTGACGACCTGCGCGCCGGCAGCCATCAGGTCCGAAACCGAGCGCCCGTCTCGCGCGCCTTCCACGACGAAATCGGTGATCAGCGCGATCGCCTCGGGGTGGTTCAGCTTCACGCCCCGCATCAGCCGGTTGCGCGCCACCATGGCCGCGAGACTGATCAAGAGCTTGTCCTTTTCGCGCGGAGAGAGGTTCATCTTGGGTCTTTTCCGTTCCTTCAGATCTGCCAGACACGCGGCAGGGGCAGTTGCGTGAGCGCCGCGACGGCGCGCGCGACGGCGCGGCGCAGTGGCCAGGCCTCGGCGGCGGAGAAGCGCAGCGTCAGGCGCCCGTCCCAGGCCGAGGCGGCGGCGCGGACGGGGCCCTCGTCGGACAGCAGGGCCCGGATCGCCTCAAGCCGATCCACGGCATCCCGGCCGAGAAGCGAGAGGCTCGCCACCGCGCGCGCGCCGTCGAGGCCCGCGGCGCCGGCGCGCGCGAGATCCGCATCGTCGAGCCGGATGCCCTCGATCAGCACGGGCCGCCCGGCCCGCCAGACCTGCCGGCGGTCGCGCAGGTGCAGGCGGCCCACCGTCTCGCCCATCGCCGCGCGGCCCAGGACCAGCGTCTCGAGCAGGATAAGCGTGGCGTCCTCGGCCATGTGGATCTCGAGGCTGCGGTCGAGCGCGGCGCCGTCGAAGAGGATCAGTTCCTGCGGCAGCCAGTGCAGCGTGGCCCCCGCCCCGAGCGTCAGCCTGGTGCGCACCCGCGCCGTGCCGCCGGCGCTGCGATAGGCGCGTTCGGCGGTCTGCGTGGTGGCGACGGCCGCACCGCCCTCCAGATCGACCGCGAAATCGAGCCGGTCGCCACCGGTCAGACCCCCGGCCGTGTTGAGGAAGACCACCTCCGGCGCGCGCCCGTGCATCCGCGGCAGCATCGCCTTGGCCGCGCCCGCCTGCGCGAGATCCGCAAGGCGCGCGCCGGGGCCGAACCGCACGGCGGCGCGGCCCATGACGCGTTGATGACGCGGGTCTGTCTCGGCGAGGTCGAACATTTTCACGGCGAGCCTAGGCGCGCGATGTCGGCTCTGGCAAGCGCCGCGCGCCGCCACGCGGCCCGGGCGGCCCGCACCGCCCAAGAATGAGGCAGAACGACAAGCCCTCCGCGATTGGCCTTGGCCGGGGCCGCCCTTGGGTGTAGCGAGACGCCATGACAGAGCGCCTTACCCTTCGGCGGCCGGACGACTGGCACCTGCATCTGCGCGACGGCGCGATGCTGCACGGCGTCCTGCCCGAGACCGCCCGCCATTTCGCCCGCGCCATCATCATGCCGAACCTCGTGCCGCCCGTGGTGACGCGGGACGACGCCCGCGCCTATCGCGACCGCATCATGGCCGCGCTGCCCGAGGGGATGGACTTCGAGCCGCTGATGACGCTCTACCTGACCGAGGCGACGGACCCGGCGGATGTGGCGGCTGCCGCGGCCGACGGGCTGGTGACGGCGGTCAAGCTCTATCCGGCCGGGGCCACGACGAACTCGGCCTCGGGCGTGCGCGACCTGTCGCGGGTGATGGGCGTGCTCGAGAGGATGGCCGAGATCGGCCTGCCGCTTTGCATCCATGGCGAAGTGACGACGGCGGAGGTGGACATCTTCGACCGCGAGCAGGTCTTCCTCGAGACGGTGCTGGAGCCGCTGCGCCGCGCCCTGCCCGAGTTGAAGGTGACGCTGGAGCACATCACAACCTCGCACGGGATCGATTACGTCTCGGAGGCGGATGGCGACATCGCGGGGACGATCACGACGCATCACCTGATGATCAACCGCAACCACATGCTGGTGGGCGGCATCCGGCCCCATTACT
>CAZGHJ010000293.1:0-3103 GCA_964525355.1 uncultured Roseicyclus sp. | reverse complement strand
CGCTCGGGCACCCACGGCATCGCGCATACGCGCATGGCGACCGAAAGCGCCGTGACGATCTCGGGCTCGCATCCTTTCTCGACGGGGCCCGACACCTGCCTCGTGCATAACGGCTCGCTGTCGAACCACCACCTGCTGCGGGCCTTCCTGGAGGCGCGGGGCGAGACGCTCCAGACGCGGAACGACAGCGAGGTGGCGGCGGCGTTCCTCTCGTGGCGGATGCGCGAGGGCGACACGCTCGACGCCGCGCTCAGGGCCGCGCTGGAGCGGCTCGACGGGTTCTACACGCTCACCATCGGCACGCGCGACGGGTTCGCGGTGCTGCGCGACCCCATCGCCTGCAAGCCCGCCGTCATGGCCGAGACCGACCAGTGGGTCGCCATGGCCAGCGAGTTCCGTGCCATCGCGCAGCTTCCCGGCGTCGAGCACGCCCGCATCTGGGAGCCGGAGCCGGGCGTCGTCTATACCTGGGGCCGCGAGACCGGGAGGGCGGCGGCATGACCGCAGCGGCGCAGATGACGAATGCGGGGCTGCTGGACCTTGCGGCGATGTCCGTGCGGGAGGCCAACGGCGTTCTGCAGGCGGCCGAGACGGGCGCCTTCCACCTGACAAACCCCGGCGGGCGGCATGCGCTGGCCTGCGGGCTGCAACACTCCATTTCGGTCACCGTCGATGGCCATGCGGGCTACTACTGCGCCGGCATGAACAAGGCCGCCGAGGTCACGATCCGCGGCAATGCCGGCACGGGCGTGGCCGAGAACATCATGTCGGGCACGGTCCGCGTCACCGGCGATGCGAGCCAGTCGGCCGGCGCCACGGGGCGCGGCGGGCTTCTGGTGATCGAGGGCAATGCCTCGGCCCGCTGCGGCATCTCGATGAAGGGTGTCGACATCGTCGTGGGCGGCAATGTGGGCCACATGTCGGCCTTCATGGCACAGGCGGGCAACCTGGTTGTGCTGGGCGATGCGGGCGCGGATCTCGGGGATTCGATCTACGAGGCGCGGCTGTTCGTCCGCGGCAAGGTCGCGAGGCTCGGCACCGATTGCATCGAGAAGGAGATGCGGGCCGAGCACGTGACGCTCCTTGCGGCGCTTCTTGCACGCGCAGGGATCGAGGCCGACCCGGCCGAGTTCCGCCGCTATGGCTCTGCGCGCAAGCTCTACAATTTCAAGATCGACAATGCCGGCGCGTATTGAGGCCGGCGAGGACGCAAGATGACCGATCAATCCATCCCTCCGGGCGGCCCGCCGCGCACCACGCCGCAGAAATCGGCCACCTTCGACGATTACACCCTGTCGGAGATCCGCCGCGCCGCAGCCACCGGCATCTACGACATCCGCGGCGGCGGCGCGAAGCGCGCGGTGCCCCATTTCGACGACTTGCTGTTCCTGGGCGCGTCGATGTCGCGCTACCCGCTCGAGGGCTACCGCGAGGCCTGCGGCACCGAGGTCGTGATCGGCGCGCGGCATGCCGAAAACCCCATCGTCCTGAAGACGCCCATCACCATCGCGGGCATGTCCTTCGGCTCGCTTTCGGCGCAGGCGAAGGAGGCGCTGGGCCGCGGCGCGAACGCGGCAGGCACCTCGACAACCACGGGCGACGGGGGCATGACGCCGGAAGAGCGTGAGCACTCGCAGACGCTCGTCTACCAGCTTCTGCCCTCGCGCTACGGGATGAACCCGGACGACCTGAGGAAAGCCGACGCCATCGAGGTCGTGGTGGGGCAGGGCGCCAAGCCCGGCGGCGGCGGGATGCTTCTGGGCCAGAAGATCAACGCTCGCGTGGCCCAGATGCGCACGCTCCCCGAGGGGATCGACCAGCGCTCGGCGTGCCGGCACCCGGATTGGACGGGGCCCGACGATCTGGAAATCAAGATCCAGGAGTTGCGCGAGATCACCGGCTGGCGCGTGCCGATCTACATCAAGGTGGGCGCCTCGCGGCCCTATTACGACGTGGCGCTGGCGGTGAAGGCGGGCGCCGACGCGGTGGTGCTCGACGGGATGCAGGGCGGCACGGCGGCCACGCAGCACGTCTTCATCGAGCATGTGGGTATCCCCACGCTCGCAGGCATCCGGCCGGCGGTGCAGGCGCTGAAGGATCTGGACATGCACCGCAAGGTGCAGCTGATCGTCTCGGGCGGCATCCGCAACGGCGCGGATGTGGCCAAGGCGCTGGCGCTGGGGGCCGACGCGGTCTCCATCGGCACCGCGGCGCTCGTGGCGCTGGGCGACAACGACCCGAAATGGGAGGCCGAGTACCAGGCGCTGGGGACGACGGCGGGCGCCTATGACGACTGGCACGAGGGCAACGACCCCGCCGGTATCACCACGCAGGACCCGGCGCTGGCCGCGCGGCTCGACCCCGTGGCGGCGGGACGGCGGCTTGCCAATTACCTGGGCGTCATGACGCTCGAGATGCAGACGATCGCGCGCGCCTGCGGCAAGAGCCACGTGCTGAACCTAGAGCCGGAGGATCTGGTGGCGCTGACGGTGGAAGCGGCGGCCATGGCGGGCGTGCCGCTGGCGGGCACCGACTGGATCCCGGGCCGGGTCTGAGGCCGGAACATGACGAGACAAGAACAGGGGGACCGACCCATGACCGACCTTGCGAGCATCGCGGAAGAGAAGGGCATCCGGTTCTTCCTGATCTCTTTCACCGACCTTCTGGGGGTGCAGCGCGCCAAGCTGGTGCCCGCGCGCGCCATCGCCGGGATGGCGGTGGAAGGCGCGGGCTTCGCCGGGTTCGCCGCCTGGCTCGACATGTCGCCCGCGGATGCCGACATCCTGGCCATCCCGGATCCCGACAGCCTGATCCAGCTGCCCTGGAAGCCCGAGGTGGGCTGGCTCGCGGCGGACGTCCATTACAAGGGCGCGCCCTTTGCCAACGCGCCGCGCGTGGTCCTGAAGGACGTGCTGGCCCGAGGTGCCGCGCAGGACATGCACCTCAAGCACGGGGTGGAATGCGAGTTCTTCCTCACCACGCCCGACGGCGCCGCGATCTCCGACCCCGGCGACATCCAGGAAAAGCCCTGCTACGACCAGGACGCGTTGATGCGGCGCTACGACGTGATCGCCGAGATCTGCACCTACATGCTCGATCTCGG
>CAZGHJ010000292.1:0-3109 GCA_964525355.1 uncultured Roseicyclus sp. | reverse complement strand
TCCCTGCGTCGGCATCCGCGCGGTGCCCGTGGGCGAGGCGATGATGGCCTGCGTGATCCTCGACCACGTTCTGCTGCACCGCGGGCAGGTCGGCGGGAACCGCGGCCGCATCGGGTAGGGCGCGTCCGAACTCGCTCGACCTTTAGGGAAACAGTGCGTTTCCTCCCGGAAGCTGCCACAGTCCTGCCACAATTCACGGCAAGTACGGTCCAACTGGGGCCATTACGGATGTCTTTTGCGGATGTCGGCAAATCCACATCGCGCGGGCGGCTTGATCACGGTGGACTGGACCATCATCGCGCTGTCGCTTCTGGCCCTGGCTCTGCTGCTGGCCACGACGATCCGGACGGACACGATGCGCTTCGGCAGCGCGACGGATGCCGGCGCCGGCCTGCGCATCCTGACCGCGCAGGAGCGTCTCGTCGCCTTCGAGGATTTCAGCTTCGGCACCCATGACTGGACCGTCGCGGAGGCCACCCCCGGCGCCGACACCGTGCCCAGCCTGCTCGGCCCCTTCGCCGGCGGGACCATCGCGAAATCCTACGCGCTGCCGCGCGGTACGGCACGGGTCACGGTCACGCTGGACCTTTATGTTGCCGACGCGAAGGCCGCCGAAACGCTGATCGTCGAGGTGAATGGCGCGGCGGTCCTTCAGGGCCTCGTGCCGACGACAGGCGATGCCGGGGACCCCGCCACGATGGTCCGGGCACCGGACGGATCTGGCCCGCGCACCCCCTGGACGGTGCGGATCACGCTGCCCCAGCCGGGCACCGAGTTGACCCTCCGCCTCCGGGACGGGGGCGCGGATGCGGGCGACTGGGGCCTCGACAATGTCTGGGTCGTTGCCGAAAGCGCGGGTCGCGCCCCCTAGGCGCCTCGGGCGAGCGCAAGGTCCATCAGGTCCCGGATGCTCTCGGCGCGCGGGTCCGCCACGACCGTCCCCAGCACCTGCCCCTCCCGCATCAGGATCAGCGTCGAGCGGCGGCGCACGCCGAGGCTGCGGGCGTAATCCGACCGGCCATGCGTGTCCCAATCCATGCGGATGAAGGTGATGTTGGCGTCATAGGCGGCGTTGGCGCTGCGCAAGTCGTCGATGGCCCGGCCCTGCGCCCGGCAGGTGCCGCACCAGGGCGCGGAAACGGCGATCAGCACGGTTTCGCCGGCGGCCATGCGTTCGTCGGGAAGGCCGGGGCTGTACTCCAGCATCTCCTGCGCCGAAGCGGCCTGCGGCAGAAGGGCCAGCACCGAGGCGCCGATGAAAAGCTCGCGTCGTGTCATGGGTCTCGTCTCCGTTTCAGGTGTTTCGCGTCACAGGGCCACCGACAGATCCTGCAACCAGATCGGCAGATGATCGAGCAGCCAGATCTCGGCCGCCTGGTGCCAGCGCAAAAGGATCGCGGCGCCGACGAAGACGAAGACGACGCCCAGGATCCCGCGCGCGCGCTGCGCGAAGGCCCCGAGCGTACCCATCCGCCGTTGCAGGCCCGCGCGCGCGCCGTAGCCGATGGCCACCATGACCGAGCCGATGCCGAACGCGAAGGCGGCCATGATGGCAAAGGCGCGCAACAGCTCGTCGCCCTGGCTGGCCAGCGCGATGGCCCCGCCCAGCGTGGGGCCGACGCAGGGGCTCCAGACCGCGCCCAGCAGCAGCCCGCCGGCGAACTGCCCCTGCCAGCCGCGCAGCGCCAGCCCGCGCATTCCCCGATCGGCGCGGTCCGACACGCCCGCCGTCGCCAGCGCGAATTGCGACGAGAACCGCGGCACCAGAAGGACGGTGCCGAAGCCGATCATCAGGACGGCGCCCGCCTGCGCCACCATCTCGGGCGTCAGCCCCACCAGATGGCCCGCGGCGATCACGCCGAACCCCAGCGTCACGAAGGACAGGCCCATGCCCGCCGCCAGCGCCAACGGCCCCCAGCGGCTGGCCTGCAAGGCCCCCGCCAGCACGATGGGCAGCACCGGCAGGACGCACGGGTTGATCAGCGTCAGGATGCCCGCGCCATATGCAAGGAAAAGCTCCATCGCCGAGACATGGGGCGGACCCCGGTCGAAGTCACCAAACGAGACCGTGAGCGGCCCTCCGTCAGTCGCGCACCTTCGACAGCTGCACCGCGAGGATGCCGGCGGCGATGACGAGAACGCCCACCACATCCCACGGGCTGAGACGCTCGCCAAGGATGACGGCGGCGATGGCGACGCCGAAGAACGGGTTGAGGAAGTGATACGTCGCGGCGCGCGTCGATCCGATGCGCCCCACCAGCTTGAACCAGATGAAGGTCGCCGCCAGCCCCGGCAGAAGCGTTGTGTAGGCGAAGGCCGCGCCCAGCTGCCACGACCAGTCGACCGAAGCGCTCTCGAGCAGCAGCGCCGGCGGCAGCAGCGCGAGCGCGCCCACCATCATCTGCAGGCCGACCACCATCAGCAGGTTCGCGCCATCGGACGCCGCGCCCTTCACCGCCAGCGTCGCCACCGTCAGCGCCACCGCGCCCAGCAGGCACAGCGCCACACCGAAGGGATCGGCGCCGCCGCCGAAGCGGTCGGCCATGATGATCGCCACGCCCACGAAGCCCGCGACAAGACCCGCGAGGCCCATGACCGGCAGCCGTTCGCGGAACAGGCCCCAGTTCGCCGCCGCCACCAGCAGCGGCATGGACGAGGCGATGATCGCGGCCAGCGACGCCTCGACCGTCTGCATCGCGACGAAGTTCAGCCCGAGGTACAGCGCGTTCTGGCAGACCCCGAAGATCAGCACCGCCCACCATTGCGCACGGGACAGGCGGAAACTCTGGCCCAGCGCCAGCGCGATGCCGATCCCGATGAGGCCCGACAGGAAGAACCGCAGCGACAGCGCCATCAGCGGCGGCGCGGCCTCCACGATGATGCGGGCCGAGGTGAAGGCCGACGACCAGATCAGGGCAAAGACCAGCCCCAGTGCGAGTGCCCTGAAATCCATCGCCGTCCTTCAAACGAAAAGGGTCGCGCCCCCTTGTCCGGGCGCGACCCTTTCAGAAACGTCAGGTGCCGGCAATCAGCCGTTCACGCTGTCCTTCAGGGCCTTGGCGATGGTCATCTTGACCTGCTTGTCGGCCTCTTTCTTGATCTGCTCGCC
>CAZGHJ010000291.1:0-3129 GCA_964525355.1 uncultured Roseicyclus sp. | reverse complement strand
GTGCCGAGATAGGCCTCGATCACCTGCTCGTTGGCCTTGATCTCGTCGATCGTGCCTTCAGCCAGCACCCGGCCCTCGGCCATGACGATGACCGGATCGCAGAGCCGGCCGATGAAATCCATGTCGTGCTCGATCATGCAGAAGGTGTAGCCGCGCTCGCGGTTCAGGCGCTGGATCGCGTCGCCCACGGTGTTCAGCAGCGTCCGGTTCACGCCCGCGCCCACCTCGTCGAGAAAGACGATCTTGGCCTCGACCATCATGGTGCGCCCAAGCTCCAGAAGCTTCTTCTGCCCGCCCGAGACCTGGCCCGCGGGGTGGTCGGCCAGATGCTCGATGGTGAGAAACTCCAGCACCTCGTCGGCCTTGGCGCGCAGCGCGCGTTCCTCCTCGGCGATGCGCTTGCGGCCGAACCAGGTGTTCCACAGGCTCTCGCCCGACTGGTCGGGCGGAACCATCATCAGGTTCTCGCGGCAGGACATGGACGAGAACTCGTGCGCGATCTGGAAGGTGCGCAACAGCCCCTTGGCGAACAGCTCGTGCGGGGTCAGGCCGGTGACGTCCTCGCCATCCATGATGACGGTGCCGGAGGTCGGTGGAAGAACGCCCGCGATCACGTTGAAAAGCGTCGTCTTTCCGGCCCCGTTCGGCCCGACGAGGCCGGTGATGGAGCCCGTCTCGATACGCAGCGTGGCGCCGTCCACCGCGTGGAAGCCGCCGAAATGCTTGTGGATGTCCCGAACCTCGATCACGCGCGGCCCCCCCTCAAACGAAGCAGCCCGGATGTCGCCCGGGCTGCTCCAGTTGTGCAATGGTCACGCGATCAGCGGAAGCCCACGACGGTCAGTTCGCCGCCGTCGATCTCGATCTCGCGGTAGTTGCCCGCGGATTCGCCGCCTCCGATCAGTTCGACGGCGGAGGCGCCGACATAGTCGACGTCCTGACCGGCCGCGATCAGCTCGAGCGCGCGGCCAAGCTCGCCGGGCAGGATCTGCTCGCCGGGCGCATTGGCGATGTCCATGACATGCTCGGCATAGTCGGAAGGCGTGGTGGAGCCCGCCGCCTGCATCGCCAGCAGGATCAGCGCCGCGGCGTCATAGGCCTCGGCCGAGAAGGGCGAGGTGCCGTCATAGCCGGCCTCGGAGGCCATCGTCTGGTAGATGTTCGCGCCTTCGCTGTCCGTGCCCGGGTTCTGGCCGAAGGAGCCGTCGATATCCGAGCCGAAATTGTCCACCAGCGCCTGGCTGACCATGCCGTCGGGGAAGACGAAGGTGTCGAACGCGCCGGTGTCGAGGGCCGCCTGAACCACGCCCGAGCCGCCCTGGTCCACGTAGCCCGCCACGACCAGCGCGTCGCCGCCCGCCGAGGCAAGCGCGCCCACTTCGGCCGAGTAGTCGGCGCGGCCGTCTTCATGGGCCGCCACAAGCGTGACGGTGCCGCCCGCGGCCTCGAAGGCGGACGCGAAGCTGTCCGCGAGGCCCAGGCCATAGTCGTTGTTCGTGTAGGTCACGGCGACCGTGTCGATGCCGCGCTCCAGGATGATCTCGGCCATGACGACGCCCTGACGTGCGTCCGAAGGCGCCGTGCGGAAGAAGAGACCGTTATCCTCGGCCGTCGAGAGAGCGGGCGAGGTGGCCGAGGGCGAGATCATCACCATGCCGTTCGGAACGGCGACATTCGTGAGGATCGACGTGGTCACGCCGGAACAGTCCGCGCCGACGATACCGCTGACGCCGTCCGACGTGATCAGCCGTTCCGCCGCCGCATTGGCCGCCGAACTGTCGATGCAGGTCGAGTCGCCGCGGATCGGCGTCACCGTGGTCCCATCCAGCAGCAGGCCGCTGTCGGACACTTCGGCAATCGCCATTTCTGCCCCGGCGGCCATGGCGGGGGCGAGGGATTCAAGCGGCCCGGTGAAGCCCAGGATCACGCCGATCGAGATGCTTTCCTGTGCGTGTGCGGCGCCACCCAGAGCCAGCGCGGCCGACGAGGCCAGCAGGATCTTCTTCATTGTCTTTCTCCCAAGTTGGACATTTTTCTGATATATCCGGCCGAACGGTAGCCTTTGGTTTCGGCGAAGAAAAGAGGTATCCGCCGCCCCGGCGCGCACGCAGCCCGGCGGACGGATCGCGTGAGGTCGGGGCGGGTCGACCGCCGCGCATCCCGCGTGGTTCAGGACGTCTGCCCGGTGGTGCGGCCTGACGGCGTCGGCGTTCCGAACAGGCGCAGCCGGGACACCCCGCCGTCGGGGAAGATGTTGAAGCGCACATGGGTGACGGGCCCGAGTTTCCGCACCTCGTCGCGGAATTGATGCTCGGCATCGGCGCTCAGCTTCTGCTGCGGCAGCAACTCGGCCCAGAACATGGAATCGGTGATCAGCGCATCGGTCAGCCCGTCGCCGAAACTGCGCATGTCCGCCGCCTGGATCGAGGCGCTGTCGGGATAGTTGCCCTTGAAATGCGCGGTGTCGAGAACCGCCTTCTCGATCTCGCCACGGGCGCCGAGCGCGATGATCATCCAGTCGTAGCCCGGCTCGCGGCGGCGGCGCGTCTCCCACCCGTCGCCCATGTTGACGCCACGCCCGGGCGCGAGCAGGCGCTGGTAGTCGCCGTAATGGGCATCCGAGAAGGCCAGGATGCGCCCGCCGTTCAGCGCCGCGGCGAGGTCGATCTCGCCCTTCGCGTTGGCCTCGTCAAGCTCCGGCACGCCATAGGCGCGGAGCCGCGCGATGCCGCCATCGGGGAAGATGTGGATGCGCAGATGCGTCCAGCTCTCGAAGTTCTGGCAGGGGTGGAAGTGATGCGCCGACGGCCCGAGCGGCTTGTGGGCCAGGATCGTCACCCATTCCGTATCCTCCGGCGGCTGGTCGCCGCGGAAGGAACAGGCCTCGATCTTGCAGGCGGGCGCGAAATTGCCGGTGAAATGGCTCGTGTCGACGTCGAAGCCGATGATCCGCCCAGGCGCGGCCAGCTTGACAATGGCCAGGTCGTGCCCGCCGTCGCGCCGGCGCTGGCTTTCCCAGCCGTCCATCCACTTGCCGTGATCGTCGAACTTGCCCGCAATGAAGACCGGGTCGTGGTCCTGCAGCATCCGGTCGAGCGGCGCGAAGAACTGGTTCGAGGCCCAGATCGC
>CAZGHJ010000290.1:0-3132 GCA_964525355.1 uncultured Roseicyclus sp. | reverse complement strand
GGCCGAAGGACGAGATCAGCATGACCTCGAACCAGACGTAGAGGTTGAAGAGGTCCCCCGTCAGGAACGCGCCCACGACGCCCGCGAGCAGCACCTGGTAGAGCGCGTGGTAGCCCAGCGCCTCCTTCCGCTCGTCGATGTCGGCCAGCGCGTAGATCGAGACGGCAAGGCCGGTGATCCCGGTGATCACGACCATGACCGCGCTCAGCAGGTCGGCCACCAGCGTGATGCCGAAGGGCGCCGCCCAGGATCCCATCTGCGCGGCCACGACGCCCTCGGCCAGCACCTCGGCCATGAGGATGCCGGACGCGATCAGAAGCGCGGCCGATCCGATCACCGACAGCCAGCGCCCCTCGGGGCCCCTGCGGAACAGGAAGGCCAGCACCGCCGTGGCGAAGGGAATGATGATGGGGGCGGCGAGGATCCAGCTCATCCCTTGTTCTCCTCAGGCTCCGCGAGGCGCATCTCGTCGGAGTTCAGCGTGTCGAGGTTCTGGTAGGTCCGGTAGACCAGCGTCAGCGCGAAGGCGAACAGGCCGAAGCCGATCACGATGGCCGTCAGAACCAGCGCCTGCGGCAAGGCGTTGGCGACCAGTTCGACCGGCGCATCCTCGCCATAGGGGATGAGCGGCGGCGACTCGGGCGTCAGGCGGCCGGCCGCGAAGATCGTCAGGTTCGCCGCGTTCGAGATCAGGATCAGCCCGAAGATGAAGCGCAGCACGTTGCGTGCCAGCATCAGGTGCACGGCGGCGGCGACCAGAACGCCGACCATGATGGCAACAAGAAGTTCCATCAGACCTCCTCCTCGAGGGCGAGAACCAGCGTCAGGATCGAGCCGAAGACCACCAGATAGACGCCGATGTCGAAGAACAGAACCGATGAGATCGGCACGTAATCCCCGCTTTCGCGGTCACCGATGAACCACCACTGGCCGGTGAAGAACGCGTCGTTGAAGAAGACCGCGTAGACACCTGCGGCCAGCGCGACGCCGAGGCCGACCATGGCCACGTCCTGCGGCTCGTGGCGCAGCGCTGCGCGGGTCGCGTCCGCGCCGTGGGCGATGGCGTAAAGCACGAAACCAGTCGCCCCGATCAGCCCGCCGATGAAGCCGCCGCCGGGCAGGTTATGGCCCCGCAGCAGCATGTAGACGGAGAAAAGCAACAGAAGCGCCACCAGAAGCCGCGTCGCCGCGTTCAGAATGATCGAGTTCATCTCAGCCGTCCTCTTTCCGGTCGCCGCGCTCATACCGCGTGCCCCGCAGGAGCGCGTAGGCCGCCAGCGCCGCGATCACCACGACCGCGATCTCGCCGAACGTGTCGAGCGCGCGGAAATCCACGAGGATCACGTTGACGATGTTGCGCCCGAAGGCCTCGGGCCAGCTTGCCACTTCGAAATAGTCGGTGATGCGCCGGTCGATATCGCCCTGCAGGACGGCCACGAGCACCACCGTCACCAGCGCGCCCACCGCCACCGACAGCGCCGCGTGGCCCGGCCGGCGCGCCTCGGATTGCAGGTTCAGTTGCGGCAGTTTCAGCATCGCCACGGCCACCAGCACGACGGTCAGCGTCTCCACCAGAAGCTGCGTGATGGCCACGTCGGGGGCCGAGAACATGATGAAGATGAGCGCCACGCCGATCCCCACCACGCCCAGCGCCGCCACGGCCGTCATCCGGCTGCCGCTATAGGCCGTCAGAAGCGCGCCGGCGGTGATGAAGACGAGCACCGCGTAATGCTTGAACAGAAGCCCGTCCAGTTCCTCGGCCAGATCGATCGCCACCGGCGCCAGCGCGTCCTGCGCCCAGATCGTGCCGAACACCGCGACCGCGAGCGTCAGGAAGATCGTCACCATGTAGCGTTGCAGGACGCCCGATTGCAGGATGTTGGTCTGCCAGGCGGCAAGCGCCTTCAGCCCGTCGAGCACGCGGTCCCAGCCTGGGTCGAACTTGAGCGGGCTGACCTCGATCGCGCGGGCCATGACCGCGCGGAGTTTCATCCGCCCGAGATAGAGCACGAACCCGGCCGCGAAGGTGACGAGCGACAGGATGAAGGCCGCGTTGACCTCCCGGAACAGGTAGAGATCGACCTCCACGCCGGTGTCGCCGTAGACCGCCCAGGTGGCCGGGGCCACGAGCAGGGTCTCGGGGATGCCCGAGGCGAGGCCGAACCACAGGCTCATCGCGCCCAGGATCAGCGGCCCGATCCACATGACGGCCGGCCCCTCGTGGGTGCCCTTGAGCGTCTCGGGCAGCCGCCCGAGGAAGGGCCGTGCGACCGAGATGCCGGCGGCCACGAACATCAGGACGGAGGCCGCGAAGATCGTGCCCGTGACCCAGACCGAGGCGGTGCCAAGCTCGAGCCCCGCCTTGTAGAGAAACTCCTTGCCGATGAACCCCACGAAGGGCGGGATGCCGGCCATGGAGATCGCCGCGAGCGCGCCGGCGACGAAGGTGATGGGCATGGCGCGCGCCAGCCCGCGCAGCTGGTCGACCTCGCGCGTGCCTGTCTCGTGATCGACGAGGCCGATCATCAGGAACAGTGCCGCCTTGTAGAGCGAGTGGACCACGAGAAACAGCATCGCCGCCTTGATCGCGTCCGACGACCCCGCCCCGATGAACAGCGTCAGCGCGCCCAGCGCCATGAGCGTCGTATAGGCAAGCACCTGCTTGATGTCGGTCTGCCGTACGGCCAGGAGGCTCGCGAAAACCGTGGTGATGCCGCCCGCGATGATGAGCGTCCAGAACCACGGCTCGGTCCCGCCGAGCGACGGGTTCATCCGCGCCAGCAGGTAGACGCCCGCCTTCACCATCGTGGCCGAATGCAGGTAGGCCGAGACGGGCGTGGGGGCCGCCATGGCGTTGGGCAGCCAGAAATGGAACGGGAACTGCGCCGATTTCGTGAAGGCGCCGGCGAGGAACAGGATCAGGATCGGGATGTAGAGCGGATCGGCCCGGATCTCGTCGCCCATCGTGAGGATCACCGACAGCTCGAAGGAGCCCGCCACGTTGCCCAGCAGGATCATGCCGGCCAGAAGCGCGAGGCCCCCGGTGCCCGTCAGCAGAAGCGCCTGCAACGCCGAGCGGCGGGATTTCTCGCTGTCGCTGTCGAAACCGATCAGCAGGTAGGAGGAGATCGT
>CAZGHJ010000289.1:0-3151 GCA_964525355.1 uncultured Roseicyclus sp. | reverse complement strand
CAGATAGGCCTGGGCCTCGGCGCCGAAGACGCGGCGGAGCGTCGCCTCCTCCGGTTCGATGAACCGGCGCGTGAGAACCCGGTGGAAGGCGAAGGGCAGAAGCACCGGCGAGAGCGACCCCAGCCACAATATGTAGCCGGTCAGGATCAAGAGTAACGCAAGGTATATGGGGTTGCGGCCCAGCCTGTAGGGGCCCTCGACGATGAGCCGCGTGGGCGTGTGATGGGGCTCGATCGTGGTGCGTTTGCGCCAGAACCAGAGCCCCGCCCAGCCGATCAGGGCAAGGGCCGCGAGCATCAGGAGACCGCCCAGAAGCTGGTAGAGCGGCCCGAAGGCCTGCACCAGCGGCAGGCCCCGATCTAGGATCCAGGCGGCCGCGAGAAAGCCCGCGAGCCAGACCGGCGGGATGTCGGGAAAGCCCCTCAGCGGGCCGTCGAGAAGGCGTCGGATCATGATGTACAAACCACGTACATTCTACGTACATCCCGTATACATTTTCATGCCGGGTTCCACGATGCGGATCTTGCCCGGAACGGCCGGCCCCGCCCGCGCCGCGCTGGCGCACGCGATCCCGCATGCGTCCGCGCGAACCGGTGCCGGACATCGCTTTTGCATGGTGCCGCCGGTTCGGCCGGGCCCCGACGCGGGACGCATCGTGACGGCCCGTGAGGGGGCAATCGGGCCAGAGCCCGCCTCCGCGACAGCGGTCCGTCGGATTCGGGCGCCGGGACCGGACCGGGTGTCACGTCCCGATCCGGCAGCATCACGACCGACACGAACGGGGCCCCGAAAGGCCCCGTCCAAGGTCGCGCCCGGGCTGTCCCTATTCCGCCGCCACGGGGGCGCTTGCAAGGTTCCTCAGCACGTAGTGCAGGACGCCGCCGTGCTCGATGTATTCGATCTCCACGGCCGTATCGATCCGGCACTTGAGCGTGATCGTCTTTTCGGTACCGTCGGCATGGGTGATCGTGCAGGGCACCTCGGCCAGCGGCGTGATGCTGTCGAGCCCGTGGATCGAGACCGTCTCGTCGCCCTTGAGGCCCAGCGTCTTGCGCGTGTCGCCCCCGGTGAACTCGAAGGGGATCACGCCCATGCCGACGAGGTTCGAGCGGTGGATGCGCTCGAAGCTTTCGGCGATCACGGCCTTGACGCCCAGAAGGTTGGTGCCCTTCGCCGCCCAGTCGCGAGAGGAGCCCGCGCCGTACTGCTCGCCGCCGAAGACGACGAGCGGCGTGCCCTGCGCCTGCCACGCCATCGCCGCGTCGAAGATCGAGGTCTGCTCGCCGTCGGGGCCCAGCGTGTAGCCGCCTTCCACGCCGTCCAGCATCTCGTTCCTGATCCGGATGTTGGCGAAGGTGCCGCGCATCATGATCTCGTGGTTGCCGCGCCGCGAGCCGTAGGAGTTGAACTCCCGCACCGGCACCTGCCGTTCCACGAGGTATTTCCCGGCCGGCGTCGTCTCCTTGAACGAACCCGCGGGGCTGATGTGGTCCGTGGTGATCATGTCGCCGAGGATGGCGAGAACCTTCGCCCCCTCGATGTTCGAGATCGTGCCGGGCTCCGCCCCCATGCCCTGGAAATAGGGCGGGTTCTGGATGTAGGTCGACGTGGCGGGCCAGTCGTAGACTTCCGCTTCCGTCACCTCGACCGACTGCCATTTCTCGTCGCCCTTGAAGACGTCGGCGTATTTCTCCTGGAAGGCCTCGCGGGTGACGGTGCGTTCCACAAGCTCCGCGATCTCGGCCTGGGAGGGCCAGATGTCCTTGAGATAGACCGGGTTGCCGTCGCTGTCCGTCCCCAGCGGCTCCTTCGCGATATCCACGTTCATGTCGCCCACCAGCGCGTAGGCCACCACCAGCGGCGGCGAGGCGAGGTAGTTGGCGCGCACGTCCGGCGAAATCCGGCCCTCGAAGTTCCGGTTGCCCGACAGGACCGAGACGCCGATCAGATCGTGGTCGTTGATGCATTTGGAAATCTCGGGCGCGAGCGGGCCGGAGTTTCCGATGCAGGTGGTGCAGCCGTAGCCCACGAGGTTGAAGCCGATGGCGTCGAGATCATCGGTCAGGCCCGCGGCGTCGAGATAGGCCGACACGACCTGCGATCCCGGCGCGAGCGAGGTCTTGACCCAGGGCTTGCGCGTGAGCCCCTTCTCGCGCGCCTTCTTGGCCACGAGGCCCGCCCCGATCATCACGTAGGGGTTCGACGTGTTGGTGCAGGAGGTGATCGAGGCGATCACGATGGAGCCATCGTGGAGCTGGTAGTGGTGCTCGTCGGTCTGCACGAAGCCGCGCTTGTGGTGGCCCTCGTCCCCGGGGATGTCCTGGGGCTCGGGCGCGCCGCCCTCGCCTTCCCAGCGGCTCTCCTCGCGCGGGGCGGGTTTGCCGTCGCGCTGGCCCTTGATGTAGGCGCCGAAGGCCGAGGCGGCCTTGTCGAGCGCGATGTAGTCCTGCGGCCGCTTCGGCCCCGAGATCGCCGGCACGATGGTGCCCATGTCGAGGCTCAGCGTGTCGGTGTAGACCGGCGCGTAATCGGGCCCGCGCCAGAAGCCGTTTTCCTTGGCATAGGCCTCCACCAGCGCCAGGACCTCCTCGGGGCGGCCGGTATTGCGCAGGTATCGCAGCGTCTCGCCGTCGATGGGGAAGAAGCCGCAGGTGGCGCCGTATTCGGGCGCCATGTTGGCGATGGTGGCCCGGTCGGCGAGCGGCAGGTGGTCGAGCCCCGCGCCGTAGAATTCCACGAACTTGCCCACGACGCCCTTGGCGCGCAGCATCTCCACGACCTTCAGGACGAGGTCGGTGCCGGTGGTGCCCTCGACCATGGCGCCGGTGAGCTCGAAGCCCACGACCTCGGGGATGAGCATGGAGATGGGCTGGCCCAGCATCGCGGCCTCGGCCTCGATCCCGCCCACGCCCCAGCCGAGGACGGCCGCGCCGTTGACCATGGTCGTGTGGCTGTCGGTGCCCACGAGCGTGTCCGGGTAGGCCACCATCTCGCCCGACTGGTCGGTGTCGGACCAGACGGTCTTGGCCAGGTATTCGAGGTTCACCTGGTGGCAGATGCCGGTGCCGGGCGGGACCACGCGGAAATTGTCGAACGCGCTCTGGCCCCACTTGAGGAAGACGTAGCGCTCCATGTTGCGCTCGTATTCGCG
>CAZGHJ010000288.1:0-3253 GCA_964525355.1 uncultured Roseicyclus sp. | reverse complement strand
GCTACGCGCAGGCCAGCCGCCAGATGGCCGAGACCGGCGACTGGGTCGACATCCGCTTCCAGGACGCGGCGCGGCATGTGAAGCCGGTCGGGGTCTACTGGATGCAGGCGGCAACGCTCGAACTCATGGATGCCACGGGCACCACCGAGATCCGGGTCCAACGCCTGCCGTCCTACCTTTCGGGCGCCCTCGCGGTGCTGGCGCTGATCTGGGCGGGCACGCCGCTCGTGGGCCGCCGCGCGGCGGTCCTCGCGGGCGTGATGCTGGCCACGGTCTTCATGCTGAGCGCCGAGGCGCGGACGGCCAAGACCGACGCGACGCTGCTGCTGACGGTGATCCTTGCCATGGGGGCGCTGGCGCGGGCCTGGCTCGGCCCCGTGCGGGGGCTGGCCACTCCGGCGGTCTTCTGGACCGCGATGGCGGCGGGGCTCCTGGTCAAGGGGCCGATCATCCTGATCCCCGTCCTCGGTGCGGCGCTCTGGGTCTCGGTTCACGGCCGGAGTCTCGGCTGGCTCGCACGGCTCAGGCCCCTGCCCGGCGTCGCCTGGATGCTGGCGCTGACGCTGCCCTGGTTCGTCGCGATCATGATCCGGTCCGAGGGCGCGTTCCTCATGGCCTCGGTCGGCGGCGACATGGCCGAAAAGATCGCGGCCACCGGAGAGCATAGCGGCCTGCCACCGGGCCTTTACCTCGTCGGCGCGTGGATCACCTTCTGGCCCTGGTCGATCCTTCTGCCGCTGGCGGTCATCACGGGCTGGGCGATGCGCAAAGGCCCGGAGGGCGCGTTTCTGCTGGGCTGGATCGTGCCGGGCTGGATCGTCTTCGAGGCGATCTCGACGAAGCTCATGCACTACACGCTGCCGCTCTATCCCGCGCTCATGCTGCTGGCTGCCGTGCCGCTCCTGCGGCTGATCGACGGCGAGACCCGGTTCCGCGGCCTCGCGGCCCATCTCGGCACGGCGGGCCTCGCGCTCGGTACGCTGGTCTTCGCGGCCATCGCCATCGGCGCGCCGGCGGCGTTCGGCGACGGGCTCGCGCTCTGGCCGAGCTTGGGCGGGCTGGCGCTTGCGGGGCTTGCGGGCTGGGGCGCGGCGCTGCTCTATCGCGGGCGGGCGCGATGGGGCGTGGCGGCGCTGGCCGCGGCCGGGATCGCCATGGGCTGGACCGTGGCCGGAGCCAGCCTGCCCGCGGCGCGCGAGTTCTGGGTCACGCCGCGGCTCGGAGACGCGATGGCGCGCCTTGCCTGCCTAGAAACCCCGCCCGCGATCGCGGGATATGGCGAGCCCAGCCTCGTCTTCCGCTTCGGCACCGACACGCCGCTCGTGACCGCCGAGGAGGCGCTTGCCTGGCTGTCGGCCGCACCCGACCGCGCCGCCTGGATCGACCCGAGCGACCTGCCCCAGGACGTCAGCGCGCCGCCGGGCATCGCGGATCTGACCGAGATCGAGGGCACCAACTACACCAACGGCCGGCCCGTGCATCTGCGCCTCTTCGTGTCGCCCGGCCTGCCCGCACCCGACGCGCCCTGCGGCTGAAACCCCGGCCAGACGCGAAACGGCCCGAGGTCTCCCCCGGGCCGTCCCTTCCGCGTTTCCACGCCCGGACCGAGGCCCGGGCGTCCTGTTCGAAAACGCTCAGAACAGGTCGTTCTCCATGACCTTGGTCCAGGCCTTGACGAAATCGCCCACGAACTTCTCGGGCGCATCGTCCTGGGCATAGACCTCGGCATAGGCGCGCAGGATCGAGTTCGAGCCGAAGACCAGGTCGGCGCGCGTGGCCGTCCATTTCGTCTCGCCCGTCTTGCGATCCTTGATCTCGTAGAGGTTCGAGGCCACGGGCACCCAAGTGTAGCTCATGTCGGTGAGGTTCACGAAGAAGTCCGTCGTCAGCGCGCCCTCGCGGTCGGTGAAGACGCCGTGCTTGGCCTCGCCATACATCGCCCCCATGGCGCGAAGCCCGCCCACGAGCACCGTCATCTCGGGCCCCGTCAGCCCCAGAAGCTGCGCGCGGTCGAGCATCAGCTCCTCCGCGGCGACGGCATAGTCGCGCTTCATCCAGTTGCGGAACCCGTCGGCGATGGGCTCGAGCGGCTCGAAGCTCTCGGCATCCGTCATCTCGGCCGTCGCGTCGCCGCGGCCGGGCGTAAAGGGCACCTCGATCTCGAAGCCCGCGGCCTTGGCGGCCTGTTCGACACCCACGTTACCGGCCAGCACGATCACGTCGGCGACCGACGCGCCATGCTTCTCGGCGATGGGCTCGAGCTTGGCGAGCACGGAAGCCAGACGCGCCGGCTCGTTGCCTTCCCAGTCCTTCTGGGGGGCAAGCCGGATGCGGGCGCCATTCGCGCCGCCGCGCAGGTCCGACTGGCGGAAGGTGCGCGCGCTGTCCCATGCGGTCGAGACCATGTCACCGACCGACAGGCCCGACGCCGCGATGTCGGCCTTGACCGCCGCCACGTCGTAGCCCTTGGGGCCCTCGGGGACGAGATCCTGCCAGATCAGGTCTTCCTGCGGCGCGTCGGGGCCGATGTAGCGGGCCCGGGGGCCGAGATCGCGGTGGATCAGCTTGAACCACGCCCGCGCGAAGGTGTCGGCGAAATAGTCGGGATCGGCCATGAACTTCTGGCAGATCGCGTTGTATTTCGGGTCCATCTTCATCGCCATGTCGGCGTCGGTCATCATCGGCATGACGCGCTTGGAAGGGTCGGCCGGATCGACCGGCATGTCCTCTTCGCGGATGTCGACGGGCCGCCACTGGTTGGCGCCGGCGGGCGATTTCGTCAGCTCCCACTCGTAGCCGAAGAGAAGGTCGAAATAACCCATGTCCCACTGGATCGGGTTCGTCGTCCACGCGCCTTCGAGACCGGAGGTGACCGCCTTGGACGGATCCCCGTGCATGTTCGGGTTCATCCAGCCGAAGCCCTGGTTCTCGATCTCGCCCGCTTCCGGCTCGGGGCCGAGCGCCAGCGCATCGCCGTTGCCATGCGCCTTGCCGACGGTGTGCCCGCCTGCGGTCAGCGCGGCGGTTTCCTCGTCGTTCATGGCCATCCGCGCGAAGGTCTCACGGACCTGGGCGGCGGTCTTGATCGGGTCGGGCTGGCCGTTCACCCCCTCGGGGTTCACGTAGATCAGGCCCATGTGCACCGCCGCGAGCGGGTTTTCCAGCGTCGAGGGATCGTCGAGATTCTCGTAGCGGTTCTCGCTCGGCGCGAGCCACTCCTGCTCGGCGCCCCAGTAGGTGTCCTTCTCGGGGT
>CAZGHJ010000287.1:0-3288 GCA_964525355.1 uncultured Roseicyclus sp. | reverse complement strand
GTCGCCCATGTCCAGATCTGCGGCACCACCTCCTGCATGATCTGCGGCGCGGAGGATCTGGTGGCCGTCTGCAAGGACAAGATCGCGAAACGCCCGCACCAGCTTTCGGCGGATGGCAAGTTCTCCTGGGAGGAGGTCGAGTGCCTCGGCGCCTGTGCCAACGCGCCCATGGCCCAGATCGGCAAGGATTATTACGAGGATCTGACGGCCGAGCGCCTCGGGCAGATCATCGACGAGATGGCGGCCGGCAAGGTTCCCACACCGGGCCCGCAGAACGGGCGCTACGCCTCGGAACCCGCGGGCGGCCTCACGTCGCTCAAGGACCATGAGGCCGGGCGCGACGCGCTCAATGCCTCCGCGCGGCTGGCCACCGATATCGGCGACACGATCAAGCGCATCGACGGCACCGAAGTGCCGCTCCTGGCGCCCTGGGGCAAGCAATCGGGCGGCTGACGCGCCGTCGTCGCCGCCTGTCGGGTCAACGACCGCCGCCAGATCACCGCGACGCGGATCCTCGGGACGCAGTCGTGTCGCAAGGTGCACCAGCCACGTCCCCGGTCGCTTGAACGAGCGGCCGGGCCGGCGCTCGAGGGCCGGACGGCGCGCCGCCTGGGGTCTTCGGGGTGCCTGCCGCCCGCGCCCCGGCGGAGCCCCCTGAGAGTGCAAGCAAAAATGTCGCAGCGCGAGCGGCTCGACCCGGCGCCTCCTGCGTCTAGCTACTGGCGTCCAGGGCAGGACAAGCCAGCTTTTTCAAGGAGATCAACATGAGCGCACGCCGCCTCGTGGCCGTCATCGTCGTTTGGACCGTCGCCGCAATTCTCGGCCTCACGGTGGCCATCCTGGCCGTGGCCCTGCTGGGCCTCTGGGTGGCCGTCGGCGCCATTGCCGGACTGGGCACGACGGTCGTCAGTGGCTGGCTGGGCCAGGTGCTCTTCGCGACCGACTT
This sequence comes from uncultured Roseicyclus sp., assembly GCA_964525355.1. Taxonomy (GTDB): domain Bacteria; phylum Pseudomonadota; class Alphaproteobacteria; order Rhodobacterales; family Rhodobacteraceae; genus Roseibacterium. Next base: position 2,342 of record CAZGHJ010000287.1, on the reverse strand, counting down.
CGACGCCGTTCTGGCCGAGCGCGCACCGGCAGAGGAGCCGCGCGGCGATATGTCCTAAAGGGACGAGACAAACGCTTCCCTCCCCGCTAAACATGGGGCGACGCACACGACGCACACTACGAGAGGGAGGCCGTCATGAAGTCTGCGGCAGCATTCATCAATCTGCTCATCGTCTGGGGCATCGCCTCGGCCACGGGCTTCGTCGCGCTGGCCGCGCTGATGATCATGGGAGACTGGACTCTCCTGCAGGGCCTGTTCGCCGCTGCGATCATCTTCTTCGTGCTTGGCGGGCTTCTGTCCGCGCTGTTCCTCAAGCCGCTGGCCGGCCCGGTCCAGCCGGGATCGGCCGGCTTCGCCCATGCCGAATCGGACGCGCCGGCAGCCACCCGGTCGGCCCCTGCGCCGGCCGCGGCGCCCAAAGCCGACCCGCCTGCCGCCGCAGCGCCGGCCACCCCGACCGAGGGCACCCGCCCGGCCACGCTCGACGCCCCGCGCGGCGGCACGGCGGACGATCTCAAGAAGATCAAGGGTGTCGGGCCCAAGCTCGAGAAACTCGTGAACGCCATGGGCTTCTATCATTTCGACCAGATCGCGAACTGGACCGCGGAAGAGGTCGCCTGGGTCGACGAGAACCTCGAGGGGTTCAAGGGCCGGGTGACGCGGGATGGCTGGGTCGAACAGGCGCGGCTTCTCGCCTCGGGCGCGGACACGGAATTTTCCAAGCGCGTCGATGAAGGTGATGTATACTGACCTTCGGGAGGGTTGTTGACACGCAACCGAGGAGCCTTCGGGTATGACGATCGCTGAAGACATGTGGCTGCGCGGCAAGGCTGCGCAGACCTCCATGATGCAACTCATGGCCTACAATACCGCCATTGCCGGAACCGCCGCCATCCAGGCCTGGAAGCTGGGCCTGACTGCCCCTGTCGGCTTCTGGCAGGCGATGGGGCGCGCCGGTGGTCTGACAGCCGCGCCGAAGCCGGCGGCCCGTGCAAGGCCGACGTCGCGGCCGTCGGCCCGCGCGTCCGCGCCCGCGGCAGCGCCGGCCAAGCCCGTCGCACCCGCCTCGGTCCCCGCGCCGGCAGCGCCTGTGCCCGAGGCGGCCGCCGCGCCCGCCCCGGCCAGGCCGAAGCCGGTGGCCGCAAGGCCCAGCCCGGTCGCCCCGCCCAAGCCGTCTGCGAAGCCCGCGCCTGCGGCCAGGGCGAAAGCCGAGCCTGCGCAGACGCCTGCGCCAGCCCCGGTTCCGCCCGTGGCGACGAAGCCCGATGCCGGGCCCAGCCCGCATCTTCTGGACGCGCCGCGGGGCGGGAAGGCCGACGACCTGACCGTTCTCTCCGGCGTGGGCGAGAAACTCGCCGCCGCGTTGAACGAGTTCGGCATCTACCATTTCGACCAGATCGCGACGCTCGACGCCGAGGGGGTCGCGTGGCTGAACGAACAGCAGCCGGGCTTCAAGATGATCGCGGCGCGCTACAAGGTGATCGACCAGGCCCGCGCGCGCCTGGCCGAGTGACGCGGACCGGCGTGGGCCGGGTTCTGCTCGGCCCCGCCTGCGGTGCATTGGCCGCGATCCTGCGTTTCTCCGGGGGCTTGCCGCGGCCCGCCCGCCCGCGCTAGGCCACGGGCCGAGGCCACGATGCCGCTCGGAGCCAGCCTGCCCATGCCCAGACGCCGCCCAGACCCGCCGAGCCCCGAGGAGCGCAGCCGCCTGCGCCAGATCCGCACGGCCGCGATCGTCATGGCCGCGACCATGATCCTCTGGGTGGCCGGGCAGTATATCGGCGGACAGCTCGGCTGGCCGGTGCGTTTCGCCTTCCTTCTGGACCTTGCGGCGATTGCCGCACTGGTCTGGGCCATGATCGTGACGTATCTGGTATGGAAAGCACGCCGCCGGCCCTGACCGGCGACCCTGACAGGCCCCCGCGCGGGGGCGAGAAAGGACGACCATGCTGCAGGACAAGGACCGCATCTTCACCAATCTCTACGGGATGCACGAGCGCACGCTGGCCGGCGCGAAGGCGCGCGGGCATTGGGACGGCACGAAGGACCTGATCGGCCTCGGCCGGGACAAGATCGTGGAGATCATGAAGGCGAGCGGCCTGCGCGGCCGCGGCGGCGCGGGCTTCCCCACGGGTCTGAAGTGGTCCTTCATGCCCAAGGAGTCGGACGGTCGCCCGAGCTATCTCGTGGTCAATGCGGACGAGTCCGAGCCCGGCACCTGCAAGGACCGGGAGATCATGCGCAACGATCCCCACACGCTGATCGAGGGCTGCCTGATCGCCTCCTTCGCGATGGGCGCGCATGCCTGCTACATCTACATCCGCGGCGAATACATCCGCGAG
>CAZGHJ010000286.1:0-3294 GCA_964525355.1 uncultured Roseicyclus sp. | reverse complement strand
GATACTGGTTCCAGCCGTAGATGAAGAGGATGATGAAGAGCGCCGCGATATTGGTGCGGCTGAGCGGCAGCAGGATGTCGAAGAAGAACCGCACCGGCCCCGCCCGGTCGATGCGCGCGGCCTCCGCCAGTTCGTCGGGGATCGTCAGGAAGAACTGGCGGAACAGGAACGTGGCCGTGGCGGAGGCGATCAGCGGCACGATCAGCCCGAAATAGGAGTTCAGCATGTCGAGCCGCGCGACGATGTCGAACGTGGGCAGGATGCGCACCTCGACGGGCAGCATCAGCGTGATGAAGATGAGCCAGAAGAAGAACATCCGGAAGGGAAAGCGGAAATAGACGATGGCATAGGCCGACAGGAGCGAGATCGCGATCTTGCCCACCGTGATGCCCAGCGCCATGATCAGCGAGTTCTGCATCATCCCCCAGACCGGCACGCCGCCCGCCTGCGACACGCCGCCCGTCAGGAGCGTGGCGTAGTTCTGCCAGCCCTCGCCCCCGAACCAGAGCGGAATGGGGCTTTGCGCCAGCGCCTCGGGCGGGTGCGTGGAGGCCACCAGCGCCATCCAGACCGGAAAGCACAGGAAGATCACGCCTCCGATCAGCGCGACATGCGTCAGGACCGTCAGCCAGGGGCGATTTTCGACCATCAGTAATTCACCCGCCGTTCGATGTAACGGAACTGGATCACCGTCATGCCGATCACCAGCGCCATGAGGATCACCGACTGTGCCGCGGAACTCCCGTAATCCTGCCCGATGAAGCCCGTGGCGTAGACCTCGTAGACGAGGATGTTCGTGGCGTTCGCGGGCCCGCCGCCAGTGGTGGCGTGGATGATCCCGAAGGAGTTGAAAAAGGCGTTCACCAGGTTCACGACCAGCAGGAAGAAGGTCGTGGGCGACAGAAGCGGCATGACGATCGTCCAGAACCGCCGCGCGGGGCTGGCGCCGTCGATGGCGGCGGCCTCGATCATGGATTTCGGGATCGACTGGAGCCCGGCGAGGAAGAACAGGAAGTTGTAGCTGATCTGCTGCCAGGCGGCGGCGATGATGACCATGATCAGCGCCTGCGTGCCGTTGACGTAATGGTTCCAGTTCACCCCGAAGACGGCCTCGAGCCAGTAGGCCACGATGCCCACCTGCGGGTTCATCATGAAAAACCAAAGCACGCCCGCGATGGCCGGTGCGACCGCGTAGGGCCAGATCAAGAGCGTGCGGTACGCCAGCGCCGAGCGCAGCACGCGGTTGGCCGCCAGCGCCAGCACCAGCGCGAGACCCATGGAGACCGCCGTGACCGCGAAGCCGAAGAACAGCGTGCGCCAGAAGGCGGCGATATAGACCGGGTCGGCGAAAAGCCGGGTGAAGTTCTCGAACCACACGAAATTGCGCGAGAACCCGAACACGTCCTCGATGAACAGCGAGGATTCCAGCGCCCGCCAGGACGGCCAGATGAAGAACACGAGCGTGATCGCCACCTGCGGCGCGACGAGCGCGAAAGGCAGCCACCAGCTTCGGAAGACGACACGCTTGTGCATGGGCCGATCTGCGGGATCCGGGAAAGTCGTGGGTGAAAATGTGATGAGGCCGGGCGGCGCATGTCCGCCCGGCCCTCGAAGGCGGTGCCGATCAGTTGGCGGCTTCGAACCGGCGCAGCAGGTCGTTTCCGCGGGCCACGGCGGTGTCGAGCGCTTCCTGCGCGGTCTTGTTGCCGGCCCAGACGGCCTCGAGCTCTTCGTTGATCACGTCGCGGATCTGCACGAAGTTGCCCAGCCGGACGCCCGAGCTGTTCGCCGTCGGCGCGTTCAGCGACAGCTGCTCGACCGCGATGTTGGTCCCCGGGTTTTCCGCGTAGAAGCCGCGCGTCTCCATCAGCTCGGCCGCGGCCGTGGTGATCGGAACGTAGCCCGTCGCCTGCGCCCAGTCGGCCTGCACCTCGGTCTCGGAGAGGTAGTTCAGGAACTCCGCGACGCAGGTATATTCCGCCGGCTCATGCCCGCGCAGCGTCCAGAGCGTCGCCCCCCCGATGATCGAGTTCTGCGGCGCATCGGCGATGGAGCTGTCGAGCGGCATCATCACCTGGGTGAACTCGAAATCGGCGTTCTGGGTGAAGTTGCCGAAAAACGCCGAGGAGTTCAGGTACATCGGCGTGTCGCCCGAATGGAACATGGCGGCTGAATCGCCGCGACGGCCGCCATAGACGAACAGTCCCTCGGCCGACATGTCCGCCAGCCGCTGGATGTGGTTCACGAAGGGCTCGGCGTTGAATACCAGTTCCGCGTCCGTGCCCGCGAAGCCGTTGGCCTGCGTCGCGAACGGGATGTCGTGCCAGGCGCCGAAATTCTCCAGCATGACCCAGGACTGCCAGCCGAAGCTGAGCGGTGCCGCGACGCCGGTCTCCTGGAAGGCGCGCGCGGCCGCCTCGACCTCGTCCCAGGTCGTGGGGATCTCGAGGCCGGCTTCCTCGAAGGCGTCGACGTTGATCCACATCACCGGCGTCGAGGAGTTGTAGGGCAGGGACAGCATCCGGCCCTCGGTGTCGCTGTAATACGAGATCACGCCCGGCACGTAGCGCGAGGGGTCGAACTCCATGCCCGCATCCGCGAACAGCTCGTAGACCGGGTAGACCGCGCCCTCGGCGGCCATCATCGTGGCGGTGCCGACCTCGAAGACCTGCACGATATGCGGCTGCTCGCCGGCGCGGAAGGCGGCGACGGCGGTGGTCAGCGTCTCGGTGTAGTTGCCCTGGTAGACCGAGTTGACGGTGCAGCTGTCCTGCAAGCCGTTGAAGGCGGTCGCGAATTCGTCGGTGCGCTCGCCCAGGTCGCCGCCCATGGCGTGCCAGAAATTGATCTCGGTGCGGTCCTGCGCGTGCGCGGCGACGGCCAGCGCGCTGACAGCCGTGGCTGCCGCGAGAATGCGAAAGGTCATCTTGTCTCTCCTCGGGCCGCCGTCTGTCGCGGCGGACCATCCTGTCGGTTTCAGGTGTCGGGGCCGGGTCGGGCCCGCCCCCGCGTGTCGCTTATCGGTGTTTTGTGACGGGAATGTTACAGAGCGGGTGCCGGCGGACAAGTGTTTTCGAACAGGCGTCGATCCGGGGTGGTCGGACAGGCACGTCGTGGCGGCGCGCGCCGATTTTCGCAATATGCGTCAACAGCTTGCCCGGTGTCGCCCAGCCGTGCCGCGACACCGCGCCGGCGCAGGGCGGCCAGCCGGAAGGCTCAGGCCGCAAGCTCGATCCAGGCCGGGACGTGATCGGAGGGTTTCTCGCGCCCGCGCACATGCCGGTCGATGCCCGC
>CAZGHJ010000285.1:0-3295 GCA_964525355.1 uncultured Roseicyclus sp. | reverse complement strand
AGCGGGTTGTAGGTGCCGAGCTTCTCGATGAAGCGGCCGTCGCGGGGCATGCGGCTGTCGGCGGCCACGATGCGGTAGAAGGGACGCTTTTTAGAGCCGCCGCGGGCCAGTCGGATCTTCATTGCCATTGTCGTATCTCCTTTGAATGGCGGAACGAGGCAGATGCCTCAGGATTGGTGCTGCTCGTGGTGACGGATGACCTCGTCGATCACGAAACGCAGGAACTTCTTGGCGAAGTCCGGGTCCAGATCGGCCCGTTTCGCCAGGTCTTCGAGCCGCGCGATCTGCGCCGCTTCGCGGGCGGGATCGGACGGGGGAAGGTCGTGGGCGGCCTTCAGGCGGCCCACCGCCTGGGTGTGCTTGAAGCGTTCGCCCAGCGTGTAGATCAGGATCGCGTCGAGCCGGTCGATGGACTCGCGATGCTCCTTCAGAAGCTCGGCGGCGCGGAGGGTCGTCTGGTCGGTCATGTGGCCTCCTGGGACGCGGGGTGACGCCAGACCTCGACGGGCTCGTCCCGGAAGGGCGAGGATGCGTTGGAGTCGGGCCGGCAACCAAGTCCGCGGGTGCGCGCGCGGGAGCGTGCATTGCGGGTGTCGATGTAGGACACGGCCGTGTCCCAGCCGGGATCGCGATAGACAAGGCGGCACAGCGCGGTGACGGCCTCGAAGGCGACGCCCCGCCCTTCGTCGGCCTCGTTCCAGATCGTCCAGCCCAGCTCGCGCTCGGGCCAGTTGGCCGGGAACCACGGCCCCATCGAGCCTGTGGGGCGCCCTGTGGCCTTCTCCCCGGCGAAGTATGTGCCGAAGCCGCGCAGGTGCCAATGCCCGCAGAGCGCGGCCAGAACGCGCCAGGCTTGGCCGATATCCTTGTCCGCGCCGCCGCCGATGCACCGGGCGCGCGCGGAGGTGACGAACGCGGCGAAGACCTCGAAGCCGGAGGTGCGCGGGACACGCAGGGTCAGCCGCTCCGTCCCCAGGACGGGGGTAGTTTCCAGCTGCGCCGTCATGTGGAAAACCCTGGGATAAATGGCGGATATTTGTTTCTGAAACGGAAACAATGCGGCGCAAAGCGCTCCGCCATGTCCGATTTCCGAAAGGCGCGCCGGGGATGGACCGATGCGGTCCCGCCGGGGCGCGGCGTGAGGGGCGCGGCGGTCATGCGGGCCTCCGGTGGCGGAAGACGATGTCCTTCGCGTCGGGGCGCGGCGCCTGCGCGTCCTGCACGGCGCCGAGGCGGCGCGCCACGGCGTGGGAGGCGGCGTTCTCCCGGTCGGCATAGCTCACGAGGCTGTCCACGGGCAGCGTCGCGAAGGCCCAGTCGCGCAAGCCGCGCGCGCCCTCGGTGGCGTAGCCCTGTCCCTCGTGCCCCGCGTAGACGCACCAGCCCAGTTCCGTCTCGGGATAAAGCGGCCCGGCGTTCAGCCCCACCTGGCCCACCGTCTCGCCGGTGTCGCGCCGCTCCAGCATCAGCGCGCCGTGCCCGAACAGCGCCCACGCGCCCGCGTCATGGCAGAACAGGCCCCAGGCCGCCGCCCGGTCGTGCGGCCCGCCCATGTGGACGGCCCGCCCCGAGCCCATCAGCGCGGCGTAATCCTCGAAATCCTCGAAGACGATGGGGCGCAGCGTCAGCCGCCGGGTCTGGAGCGTGGGGGCAAGCATGGCCTATTTCTTCTTTCCGAAACCGCCCAGGCCCGGCGGCAGGCCGCCGCCCATCCCCGGCATCCCGCCCTGCCCAAGCTGGCGCGCGGCCGCTTCCATCGCCTTGGGGTCCATCGAGGCGGGGTCCATGTCCTTGAGCGCCTGCGGCGTGCCCTTGCCCATCAGCGCGCCGAGGCCCCCGCGCATCATCCCCTTCTTGCCCATCTTGCCCAGCTTCTTCATCGCGTCCGACATCTGCCGGTGCATCTTCAGCAGCTTGTTGAGGTCGCTCACGTCCTGCCCGGCGCCGGCGGCGATGCGCTTCTTGCGGCTGGCCTGAAGGAGGGCCGGATTGGCGCGCTCCTTCTTGGTCATGGAGTTGATCAGCGCGATCTGCCGCTTGATCACCGTGTCGTCGAAACCCGCATCGTCGAGCTGCTTCTGCATCTTGGCCATGCCGGGCATCATGCCCATCATGCCCTGCATGCCGCCCATCTTCATCATCTGCTCGAGCTGGCCCTTGAGGTCGTTCATGTTGAACTGACCCTTCTGGAAGCGCTTCATCATGCGCTCGGCCTGCTCGGCCTCCAGCGTCTCCTGCGCCTTCTCTACCAGGGCCACGATGTCGCCCATGCCGAGGATGCGCCCCGCAATCCGCGAGGGCTCGAAGGTCTCGAGCGCGTCCAGCTTCTCGCCAAGGCCCACGAAGCGGATCGGCTTGCCCGTGATCGCCCGCATCGACAGGGCCGCACCGCCGCGCCCGTCGCCGTCCATCCGTGTCAGCACCACCCCGGTGATGCCGATGCGTTCGTCGAAATTCTCGGCCGTGTGGACCGCGTCCTGACCGGTCAGACCGTCCACGACGAGGATCGTCTCGCGCGGGTTGGCCACGTCGCGCACCGCCTCGACCTGAGCCATGAGCTCCTCGTCGATGGAAAGCCGCCCGGCGGTGTCGAGCATGTAGACGTCATAGCCGCCAAGGCTGGCCTGGGTCTTTGCGCGCTTCGCGATCGCGACGGGATCCTCGCCCGCAACGATGGGCAGCGTGTCGACCCCGATCTGCTGACCGAGAATGGCGAGCTGCTCCATCGCGGCCGGGCGGTTCACGTCGAGCGAGGCCATCAGCACCCGCTTGCCCTCGCGCTCCTTCAGCCGCTTGGCGATCTTGGCCGTGGTGGTCGTCTTGCCGCCGCCCTGCAGGCCCACCATCAGCACCGGCGCAGGCGGATTGTCGATCTTGAGCGCGCCGGCCTCCTCGTCGCCGGTCAGGACGTGGACAAGCTCGTCATGGACGATCTTGATGACCTGCTGGCCCGGCGTGACCGATTTCGTCACCGCCGCGCCCGTGGCCTTCTTCTCCACCGCCTTGATGAACTGGCGCGCCACGGGCAGCGAGACGTCGGCCTCCAGAAGCGCCACGCGCACCTCGCGCATGGCGGTTCGCACGTCGTCCTCGCTCAGCGCGCCCTGCTTGGTGAGCCGGTCGAAGACGCCGCCGAGGCGTTCGGAGAGGTTTTCAAACATGGGCCGATGCCCCCCTTGTCGTCTCGCTTGCCCCTCAACTTAAGGGGCGGTCCGGCCGCGCGCCATGGGCCCGATGCCCAAACGGGTCTTGCCCCCGTGGGCGAAACCTCGCTGACGGGGGGCGATCCTGCGAC
>CAZGHJ010000284.1:1636-3298 GCA_964525355.1 uncultured Roseicyclus sp. | reverse complement strand
GCGCCGCGCCCGCCGCCATGGGCGCGCACCAGTCCGCCATCGGAATGGCGCAGGCTGCGCAGCGTGGGCGCGATCCGCCCGATCGCCGCCTCGATCGCCGGGTCCGGGTCGCGCCCGGTCTCGGCCAGAAGCTGCGAGACCCAGGTCAGCAGGATGAACACCTCAAGCAGGTCCTCGGGATTGCGCGTGGCGATCCCGCCGCCGGCATCGATCTCGCGCTGACACTCGCGCGACAGCGCGGCGCGGGCGGGCTCGAACTGCCGCTCCATGCCCATGAGCGCCGCGGCGGAGTAGACGAGGCCCGTGAGCGCCTCGATCCGCGCACGGCCCGGCGTCGCCTGGCTCCAGCGGCTGCGCAGGAACGCCGCCTGCCGGCCTAGTGTGCGGTGGAACAGGCGGCTTTCGGCACGGCCCATCCCGTTCAGCAGGAAGAGGGCGTGGCTGATCCAGCGGATCTGGCGGCGTCCGGCCAGGTCCGGGGTCCAGCCGGGTCCGCGCCCCTTGCCGTAGCGCCGCGCCCAGTCGATGACCCAGTCCTGCGCCGTCGCCCGACCCTCGGCGCGCGGCAGCGCCGCCAGATCGCCCAGCCAGTCGAACCCGTGCAGCGCTTCGGCGAAGGCCTCGCTCGGCGGCTCCAGCGTCCAGGGGCGCGCGCCCGGCGCCTCGAGAAGCGCCCCGGCGAAGCGGAAATTGCCCGCCATCAGTTGCCGCCCCACGACGACCGAGCCCGGCAGGCGCGGCTCGGGCCGCCAGACGAATCCCCGCGCGCGCAGGCCGAAGCCGGCCATCAGCGCGGCGACCCGGTCCGGCCAGGGAAGGCCGCGGGCCGCGCGATAGGGGGTCAAACTGTCGGACATCCGGCCCGGTGCGCCTGCTCTCGGTCTTGTTTGGCGCGACGATACAGGTCCGCTTGCGGCCTGTCACCTCGCCAATCCCCGGCCCTCAGTCGCGGGTCAGGCAGGCCATGTAGAACCCGTCGAGCCCGCCAAGCTCGGGCCAGAAATCGGGGCGCAGCCGCAGCCCGCCCTCGGGGCTCGCCCAGTGCGCCTCGCCGCCGAGCGCGACCGGATCGGCCGGGATGACGCGCAGGCCCTCGTGCCGCTTCAGCGCCGCGCGGACCTGCAACTCGCCCTCGACCGGCAGGAGCGAGCAGGTGCAGAAGACAAGCCGCCCGCCGGGCGCCAGAAGCGTCAGCGCGTGGTCCAGCAACTGCATCTGCAGCCGCGTCAGCGCCTCGGTCTCGGCCCCGGTCTTGATGAAGGGCAGTTCGGGATGGCGGCGGATGGTGCCGGTGGCGGTGCAGGGCGCATCGAGCAGGATCGCGTCGTAGCTGCCCTCGTGCGCGAGCGCGTCGCCCACCACGATCTCGGCCGAAAGGCCCGTCCGCGTCAGGTTCTCCCGCAGCCGGCCGAGCCGCGCCTCGGAAATGTCGAGCGCCACCACCTCCGCCCCCGCCGCCGCGAGTTGCAGCGTCTTGCCCCCCGGCGCGGCACAGAGGTCGAGCACGCGCTTGCCCGCCACATCGCCCAACAGGCGGACGGGCAGGGCGGCAGCGGCGTCCTGCACCCACCAGAGCCCCGCGTCATAGCCCGGCAGCGCCGAGATCTGGCCCGCGTCGCGCAGGCGCAGGCTTCCGGTGGGCAGGTGCAGGGCGCCGGGCAC
>CAZGHJ010000284.1:0-1536 GCA_964525355.1 uncultured Roseicyclus sp. | reverse complement strand
CGCGACGGCGGCGTTCACGACGCCATGGGCCTCCTCCCCCGCGATCAGGAGTTCCGCCGCGCCGAGGCGCAGGATCATGCGCGGCTGCGGCGCGGGCGGGCGGTCGAGGAATCGGTCGATCACCCGGTCGAGCGGCCCCATGTGCCGCAACACCATCTGCGCCAGCCGACCGGCCCGCGCGGCATCGGCCGGCGCAAGCCCGGCCTCGGGCGGGATCTGCGCCAGCATGCGTTTCTCGATCAGGGCCCGGGAGAGCAAGGACAGGGCGGCGTGCCGTGCCGCGAGGGCCGGCGGGAGTGGTGCCCGGTCTGGTCGCTCGGCCGGCCGGCCCGCGCTGCGGGGCGCGTCCCTCTTCGATCCACGCGTCATTCCGCCCCGGTGCCTCGTGCCTTGTTCCCGTCGTCCACGGGCGTATATCACCGCCATGGCCGCAACAACACGCAGGACGCCGCAGCCCATGTCCGACCAGCCCAAGTCCGACGCCCCGCGCGATCCCCCGTCCCTGCCGCCCGAAGCCCAGCGCGCGCTGGCCGAGGCCGAGGCGCGCCGCAAGGCCGCGAAGCCCGCCGACCTGCCGAAGGAACTCGGCGGTCGCGACGGGCCGGAGCCCGTTCGCTACGGCGATTGGGAAAGGAAGGGGATCGCGGTCGACTTCTGAGCCTAGCGCAGGGTCAGGTCCGCGAACTGGCCGGTGCCCTGATCGGAGGTGAAGCGCATCGTGCTGCCGTTGACCTCGACAAGCTGGCAGTTGAACCCCAGATCGCGATCGCCCCAGAACAGATCGCGGCAGAAATAGCCGTCCTCCCAGGCCCAGCTTCCGGTGACTTCCGTCCCGAAGGCGCGCCCGATGATCCGACCGTCGGCGGTCACGTTGAGCCGAATGCCGAGACGGCGGAGTTCCTGGCCCTGCACAAGCGCAACGAACCCGTCGCGAGAAGCAACGGTCGAGAACTGTTCGGACGCATCGGCGGCGGTGGTCAGCCCGGAGATCAGAAGCCCGGCGGCAAGCGCAAAGGCCTTGGCGGCACGGCATGGCATGGCAGAGGTCTCGTTCGCATTTCGCTACAATTGCGGAGGGAATTAGAGGGACGGGGCCCCCTTTCAAGCCTCGGGCTCGGGCGGCGGCGCCAGCCCCAGCACGCTGGCCATGGAATAATGGCCGGGTGGCTTGCCCTGCCCCCAGAGCGCGGCGGTCAGCGCGCCTCGGGCGAAAATGCTCCGGTCGGTGGCGATATGGGACAGGACCACGCGCTCGCCCGGCCCCGCGAAGATCACGTCGTGCTCGCCCACGATATCGCCGCCCCGGATCGCCGAAAACCCGATGGCGCCCGGCCCGCGCGGGCCGGTATGCCCGTCGCGGCCGCGCTCGGACACCGCGTCGAGTGCCACGCCCCGCCCGGCCGCCGCGGCCTCGCCCAGCATCAGCGCGGTGCCCGAGGGCGCGTCGACCTTGTGGCGGTGATGGGCCTCGACGATCTCGATATCGAACGCCGCGTCGAGCGCTGCGGCCACCTGCTGCGTGAGTCGCGTGAGCAG
>CAZGHJ010000283.1:0-3320 GCA_964525355.1 uncultured Roseicyclus sp. | reverse complement strand
CCATCGTGATCGGCGGCGCGCTCGCGACGCTGCTCGCGGGGCTTGCCTTCGCGCTGAAGCCGCTCTCCGTGCGCCCGGCGCGCGTTCTGCGGGCGCAGGACTGATCCGACGTATAAGACCGGCACGTCACACCTGCGGCGCCTCCGAGGGGCAAATCGCCTGTTTGGACTTGCCAAGGCGACACGGAGGACGCACCTCACCTTCATGTTGCGCTCCGTCCGATCGTTTTTTGGCGGCAAGTCCCGTCCGGCGCAGACGCCCGGCTCCGCCGCCGGCGCGGCGGCGCAGGACCGTCCCCGGCCAGAGCGGCCCGCCTATGTGATCGGCGACATCCACGGGCGCTGCGATCTGCTGGACCTTCTGCTCGGCCTCGTTGACGCGCATATCGGCGGCAGCGGCTCGGGCGACCCGGATCTCGTCTTCCTCGGCGACTACGTGGATCACGGACCCGAAAGCGCCGAGACCCTCGCGCGGCTTCGGGAACTGACCCGCGACTTCCCCGAGAACGTCGTGTGCCTGATGGGCAATCACGAGCGCATGATGCTCGATTTCCTCGCCGATCCCGTGACCCGCGGGCCGCGCTGGCTCCGGGCGGGCGGCGCCGCAACGCTGCACAGCTTTCACGTCGACCCCACGCCCTTGCAGACGGAAAGGCAGCCGGAGGATTTTATCGCCGCCGCCCGCCACCTGGCCCGCGCGATGCCCGAGGGGCTTTACGATTGGCTGACCGCGCGGCCGCTCAGCTGGCGCTCGGGCAATCTCTGGGCCGTCCATGCCGGCGCCGACCCTGCCCACCCGATGGAAAGTCAGTCAGCCCGCGTCCTGCTGTGGGGCCACCCGGATTTCGAGTCCGTGCCGCGCGCGGACGAGACCTGGGTCGTGCACGGCCACGCCGAGATGGAACGCCCTGCCTATGAGGAGGGGCGCATCGCGCTCGATACCGGTGCGTGGCGGACCGGGCGGCTGACGGCCTGCGCCCTGCGCCCCGATGGCCGCCACGACTTCCTGCAGACCTGAGCGCCTCTAGCGCGGCAGCCGATCCTCGGCCTCTTTCTCGACCCGGGTCTTCCACAACGGCACGCCCGACCGGAACGCGGCGCGGCCGACCATGTGGGCGGCGACCGGCGCGGTGATCAGCAGGAACAGGATCGTGGCGACCGCCCGCGTGGTCGTGGCGGTGTCGGCGAAATAGATCGCGACGGCCACGAGGATCAGCCCAGAGCCCAGTGTGCCCGCCTTGGTCGAGGCATGCATCCGGATCAGCACGTCCGGCAGGCGCAGCACCCCGAGCCCCGCGACGAAGCAGAAGAAGCCGCCCAGAAGGATCAGCACCGACATTATGATCTCGGCCATCAGACGCCCTCCTCCGGCGATGTCTCGGACCCCGCGGTGCCCTCTTCCGCCTCCGTGCCGCGCACGATGCGCCTCTCGACGAAGCGCGCCAGAGCCACCGTGGCCAGGAAGCCCACCAGCGCCAGCACGATGGCCACATCCACGAAGGCCTCGTCCTCGGCGCGGATCGCGTAGAGACCGCAGAAGGACACGATGAGCACGGTCATCATGTCGAGCGCCACGATCCGGTCCGGCAGGCTGGGCCCCAGCAGCAGACGGAAGAAGGCGAAGGCGACGCCCAGCATCACGAGCACGAAGGAAATGTCGAGCGAGAGTGTCAGAAGGTCCATCGGTCTACTCCATAGCCTCGATCACCCAGCGCTCCATGCCGGATTTCATCTGGTGACGGATCGCGTCGGGATCGTCGGCGAACATGGCGTGAATGAGAAGCGTGTTGCGGTCCTCGGTCACGTCCAGCGACAGCGTGCCCGGCGTCAGCGAGATCAGGTTGGTCACGAGAAGGATCTCCATCTCGTCCTTCGCGTCGAGCGGCATCGCGATGATCCCGGGCCGCGCCTTGTGGCTGGGTGTCAGCACGTCCCAGACCACCTGTACAGAGCTGACGACCAGTTCGTAGAGGAACAGGACGCACAGTTTCACCCAGCGCCAGGCCCGCAGGAAATAGCGGTCCGAGCCCGGAAAGAGCGGCTTGGTCAGGTACAGCGCCACCGAGCCGAAGAGGAAGCCCACCAGAAGCCCCGGTAGCGTGATGTTGCCGGTCAGCGCCGCCCAGGCCACGGCCAGCGCGATATTGAGCGCGAAAACGTTCATTCCACTGCCTCCAGTTCGGCCGCACCCTCGGCAATCTCGGGCATCTCACCCAGCACCGCAACGATGTAGGCGGTCGGATCGAGAAGCTGCTCGGCCGAGCGTTCCGCGAAGACCACGAAAGGTTCGGGGAAGAAGCCGATGATGCAGGTCAGGACCGCCAGCGACCCGATGGGTACCAGAAGCGCCGCGCGGTCACGCGGGGTCAGTGCGCTGAGCTTCGGCTCGACGCCGCCCGGATGCGGTTTCCAGAAGGCGTTGCCCCAGATCTTCGTCATCGAGTAGATCGTCAGCAGGCCCACCACCAGCGCCACACCCGCGATGATGTAGGCCTCCGCATCGAGCGAGGCCTTCACCAGCACGTATTTCGCCCAGAAGCCCGAGAGCGGCGGGAAACCCGCGAGGGAGAAGGCCGGGATCAGGAAGAGAAGCCCGAGGAAGGGCGCCGTCTTGTAGAGCCCGCCGATCCGCGCAAGGTCGGTCGAGCCTGCGATGCGCTCGGCCACGCCCGCGACGAGGAACAGGTTCGCCTTCACGATGATATGGTGGACGAGGTAGAAGACCGCGCCCACGATCGCGAGCGGCGTGAACAGCGCGAGCCCCAGGATCATGTAGCCGATCTGGCTGACGATGTGGAACGACAGGATCCGCCGGAAATCGTTCATCGCCGCAGCCCCCAGAACGCCCGTCACCATGGTGAAGCCCGCGACCCACAGAAGGATCGTGTGGGTATAGGCGATGTCGGTCGTGAAGATCAGCGTGAAGACCCGGATCAGCGCGTAGACCCCGACCTTGGTCAGCAGGCCCGCGAAGATGGCTGACACCGAGAAGGCGGGCGTGTGGTAGGCCGCCGGCAGCCAGAAGAACAGCGGGAAGAGCGCGGCCTTCACCCCGAAGGCCACCATGAACATGATGCCCACGACGACCAGAAGGCCGGGGTTGTCGACCTGTTGCACTGCGCCGTGCAGGTCCGCCATGTTGAGCGTGCCGGTCATCCCGTAGAGCAGGCCCACGCCCGCGAGGAACAGGATCGTCGAGACGAGGTTCAGCGTGACATACTTGATGCCGCCGTCGAGCTGCTCCTTCTTGCCGCCGAGGATCAGGAGGCCGAAGGACGAGATCAGCATGACCTCGAACCAGACGTAGAGGTTGAAGAGGTC
>CAZGHJ010000282.1:0-3373 GCA_964525355.1 uncultured Roseicyclus sp. | reverse complement strand
CGGCCGAAATTGTTGCCCGCCTCGATCACGGCGCGGTAGCCCGCGATATTGGCCATGGAGGACAGCGCGTCCATCTTCTGCGCGCGGCTGATCCGGGGGACCATGTCCATCGCGATGACATTCGCGCCCCTGGACTTCGCAAGCTCCATCAGCGCCTCGTTCTGGCCGGGCCAGAAGAAGGAGATCAGCGTCTGGCCGTCGCGCAGGCGCTTGGCCTCGGCCTCGGTCGGCGGGCGCACCTTGGCGACGATATCGGCAGCTTTCCACAGCGCCGCGGCGGTCTTGACGACCTCGACGCCGGCAGCCTCGTAGGCGGCGTCCGAAAAGCCGGCCGCGGCGCCTGCGCCCGCTTCGATGACGCACTCGTAGCCCAGCTTCTGCAGCTGGCCCGCGCTGTCGGGCGTCATCGCGACCCGCGATTCACCCGGTTCGATCTCCTTCGGAGCCCCGATTTTCAATGCACTTCCCCCGTTCAGAGCAGGTCCAGCCGCCCCCATAGCAAGAGCTTGGGGCCACCACAACGCCCCGCGCGGCTGCAAGACGACAGAAAATTGCGTATGCCGCGGCATGCCGCGCAACTTCCGCACGAAGGCGGCACCGGCGGGCTCGGCGTGCAGTTGCGCCGAACCGCCAGACGGCTAGGCTGTGGGGCGGCGCGGATGGCGGCAGACGGTCTGGAGGAACGGGGATGGATCTATCGGGACGGCACGCGCTGGTCACCGGTGGCGGCACGGGCATCGGGCTGGCGATCGCGCAGGCGCTGGCGGGCTCCGGCGCGGCGGTAACGATCACGGGCCGCGACGCAGCGCGGCTCGACGGGCTGGCAGGGGCGGGCACCGGGCTCCATGCGCTGGGCATGGACGTGACCGACGCGGGCTCGGTCCGGGACGGCATGGCGCAGGCCGCGGCGGCGCGCGGGCCGGTGTCGATCTGCGTGGCCAATGCGGGGCTGGCCGAGCCCGCGCCCTTCGCCCGCGAGACGCTCGAGCACTGGCGCCGCATCATGGCCACCAATCTCGACGGCGCCTTCCTGACGATCCAGGCCGCGCTGGAAACGCTGCCGCCCGGTGCGCCGGGCCGGATGATCGCCGTCTCCTCCATTGCGGGGTTGCGGGGATTGAAGAACGCCATCGCCTACACCGCGTCGAAACACGGGGTGATCGGCCTGATCCGCGGCCTGAGCGAGGAATACATGGGCGGGCCGGTGACTTTCAACGCGCTTTGTCCCGGCTATGTCGACACGCCCATCGTGGCCCGCAACGCCGCGCAGATCGCGCAGGCGCGCGGGATCACGGACGAGGAGGCGCGCGGCTATCTGGCGGGAGCCAACCGGCACAAGCGGATGCTGGATGCCGACGAGGTCGCCGCCGCGGCGCTCTGGCTCTGTTCCGACGCCGCGCGCAGCGTCAACGGGCAGGCCATCCAGATCGCCGGAGGCCAGATGTCGTGACGGGGCCCATGGCGGAGAGGCACGGCCCGGGGCGGCCCTTGCCGCAGCGCAGCATCGCCATTCACCGGATTTGCACGCCTTGCCAGTAGCTTGGCCCGAAAGTATACGACGGCACCCCGACAAGTTGCGGAATTTATTGAGTTTTCCCGTTTACCTTGCCCGTTCGACACCCTATGTGAGACGCAGATTCAGGAGTCCTCCGCAATGCCGATGGAAGACCATCCGCTGCGCTATGCGCTGACCAACGAACTGCACGCGCGGCCGTTTCCGTCGCTCTCGGCGCCGGGCCAGGCGCTCTACCTCGCGATCAAGGAACCGTCGCAGGCCGCCAAGCGTGACCGCGGCCGGGACCGGGCGCATCTGATCGCGCTGCTGGATCGGTTCGGCGCGCAGCATCCCAAGCCCGACGCCACCCATTACTTCGGCGACATGGGCAAGTTCCGCCTGAAATGGGAACAGCATACCGAGTTCGTGACCTACACGGCCTTTCTCGACAACGGCATGGCGCGGCCCTTCGACCCCGCCGCCTGGGAGGTGTTTCCCGACGACTGGCTGGCCGAGGCGCCGGGCGCGCGCATCACCTCGGCGCATCTGACCTACCTGCCGATCCCCGAGGACGAGGCCGAGATCGAGCCGATGATCCACGAGTGGTTCGTGCCCGAAAGCCTCGCCGTCAGCCGGGTGCTCGACGACACCGGCGTGATCGCGGGCGATTTCCGGATCGACAGTTCCGGGCACCTGCGCTTCGCCGTCTTCGCGCGGCCCGATACCGGCCGCCGGAGGCTGGGGCGCATCGTGCAGCGCATCTGCGAGATCGAGACCTACAAGACCATGTCGATGCTGGGCCTGCCGCGGGCACGCAGCATCTCGGCCACCCTGGGCGAGATCGACGAGCGGCTCTCGCATCTGGTCACCGACATGACGGGCGATCTGTCGAAGCCCGACGAGACGCTGAGCCAGCTTCTGCAGATCTCGTCGGAACTGGAGAAGCTGCAGACCGAAAGCGCCTTCCGCTTCGGGGCGACCGGGGCCTATGACGCCATCGTGACGCAGCGCGTGCAGGTCCTGCGGGAGGAGCGGTTCCGCGGCCGGCAGACCTTCGCCGAGTTCATGATGCGCCGCTTCGATCCCGCGATGCGGACGGTGAAATCGACGGAAGGACGGCTGGAGGCGATGACGACGCGGGCGATCCGGGCGGGCGACCTGCTCAGGACGCGGGTCGACGTGGACCGCTCGGCGCAGAACCAGGAGCTGCTCGCGTCGATGGACCGCCGCTCGGACATGCAGCTGAGGCTTCAGAAGACGGTCGAGGGGCTGTCGGTCGTGGCGATCAGCTATTACGCGGTCAATCTCGTGGTCTACCTGGTCGGCCCGCTGGCCGCGCCGCTGGGCCTGTCGGACACGGTGCTGACCGCGCTGGTGGTGCTGCCGACGGTGTTCCTGGTCTGGGCCATCGTGCGCTCCATCCGCCGGTCGGTGGAGAAATAGCGCTCAGGTCTTCTACCGCAGCGACCGGCGCAGGATCTTGCCGGTGGCGGTCATCGGCAGGCTTTCGGCGCGGACCACGCGGCGCGGCACGCAATGGGCCGAGACCTTCTCGCGCACCAGCGCCTTGAGCGCCTCGGGCAAGCCCTCGAATCGCGCGCCCTCGCGCAGGACCACATGGGCCACGACCACCTGCGTCCGGATCGGGTCGGGCGCGCCCACGACGGCGGCCATGACCACGTCGGGATGGGTCAGAAGCGCCTGCTCGATCTCGACGGGTCCGATACGGTAGCCCGCCGAGGTGATCACGTCGTCGTCGCGGGCGTGGAACACCATCTGGCCGTCGGCGCGCAACTGCGCCAGATCGCCTGTCCTGAGCCAGCCGTTCACGACCTTGGCGGCCGTCGCCTCCGGCTTGCCCCAGTATTCGAGGAACAT
>CAZGHJ010000281.1:0-3377 GCA_964525355.1 uncultured Roseicyclus sp. | reverse complement strand
TTGGTGCGGGTGGAGGGACTTGAACCCCCACGCCTTGCGGCGCCAGAACCTAAATCTGGTGCGTCTACCAGTTCCGCCACACCCGCGACGATGCCGTCTCTAGCAGAGCGGAACAGCGCTGGCGAGAGCCTCCGTCGCGCGGCCCGCATAGCCCTCGCTCAAGGCGCGCGCCGGTCGCTCCCATGGCCCGCTCCGTCCCGTTCGAAAAGCCGCCGGAAGACGGACGGCAACGTCTCGGGCAAGTCCTCCGCGATCAGGCCGGGCCCCGCGGCGCGTGCGGCCTCCACATGCAGCCAGGCGGCGCACGCAGCGGCCCGATGCGCGTCGGTCCCCCGCGCGATCAGCCCCGCGATCAGACCCGCCAGCACATCGCCCGCCCCGGCCGTGGCGAGCCATGGCGCGGCCCGGCCATGCGCCGCGCTGTGGACCGACACCGCCCCGTCCGGCGCGGCGATGACCGTGTCCATGCCCTTCAGGAGCACAACGCACCCTGCCCGTTCGGCCGCCGCCCGTGCGGCGTCGACCTTGGAAAAGGCGGGCCCGCGGGCCGGCGGCGCCGCCAGCCGGCCAGTCAGATCGGGGAATAGGCGCGCAAACTCGCCCATATGCGGCGTCAGCACGCAGGCCGCGTCGAGCCGCTCTAACAGGGCCTCGGGCGCCTCGGCAAAGGCCGTCAGCGCGTCGGCGTCCAGCACCACGCCGCGCCCCGGCCTGCCGGCGACGGCCGATCCGGCCGCGCCCAGCGCCGCCGCGACCATCTCGCGCGTACGCTGCCCGGTGCCCATCCCCGGCCCGAGGCATATGGCGGTGATGCGGTCATCGGACAGAAGCGCCGCCAGGTCCGGGGCCCCGTCCACCTGCCGCAGCATGATCGCGGTCAGCTGGGCTGCGCATTCCGCCATCGCATCGCCCGGCGCCCCCACCGTCACCAGCCCGGCCCCCACGCGAAGCGCCGCCCGCGCCGCCAGGCGTGCCGCACCGCTGCGGCCCATCGGCCCAGACAGGACCAGCGCATGGCCGTGGCTGTACTTGTGCCCTTCTCCCTTGGCGATCACCGCGCGGCTCGGCTGCCCCACCCGCACCGCGTGACCCGGATCGCGCACATCGCCCAGGCCGATATCCGCCACGCGCAATCGCCCGCAGAGCGCAGGGCCCTCCGCCAACAGATGACCCGGCTTGGCGCGGTGGAAGCTGACCGTCAGATCGGCGCCGCCACAGGCCGCTCCTCGCCCTGACGGATGCGTGCCTCCGGCATCGAGCACCCTGCCGCTGTCGGCACAGAGACCGCTGGGGATATCCACAGCCACGACGAGGGGCGCGGCCCGTGCGATCCGCTCCTCCACCGCGAGGCCGGCACCCGTGGCGACGCAATCGGCCATGTCCCGCAACGCGCGCTCCAGCGGTTCGCCGGTCACGGGCCGCGCCAGCCCGGTGCCGAAAAGCGCATCCACGACCACGGCCGTCCCTGCCGCGATCGGCAGACCCCGGTCGGGGACGGGACGCACGGCGCCGCGCTCGCACCAGCGCGCGTGATTGGCCGCCGCATCGGGCGGCAGTCGGTCGGGCTCGCCGAACAGGACCACCTCCGGCTCCCAGCCCCAGTCGTCCAGAAGCCGCGCGATGACGAACCCGTCACCCCCGTTGTTGCCCGGCCCGCAGAGGATGAGGGCGCGATGCGGCGCGGCGGCCAGTTCGGGCCAGGTGTCGAACAGCGCCGCGACCACGCCGCGGCCCGCGCGCTCCATCAATTCCAGCCCCGTCACGTGGCCCGCATCCATCGCCCGCCCCTCGATGGCGCGCATTTGAGCAGCCGTCAGAAGCGCGGATCCCGATTCCGTTTCCATTATGCTCATTTTTTGCGCACTCCGCCCAAATCATGATCGCGGCCCGCGGAATCCCCGGCCCGGCCCGTCCGATGTCAGGCTAGCCGATGGACGCCCCTGCCTCAAAGTGATGTCACCGATGACGCGAGCGGCACGTGGTGGGTCAGAAGGAAAATCCGCGATGAAAAAGATCGAAGCGATCATCAAACCCTTCAAACTCGACGAGGTGAAGGAGGCGCTTCAGGAGATTGGAATCCAGGGCCTGAGCGTGACGGAAGTCAAGGGGTTCGGGCGCCAGAAAGGCCATACCGAGCTTTATCGCGGCGCGGAATATGTCGTTGATTTCCTGCCGAAAGTGAAGGTCGAGGTCGTGCTGGCCGATGACATGGTCGAGGCCGCCATCGACGCGATCATCGACGCGGCGAAGACCGACAAGATCGGGGATGGGAAAATCTTCGTCTCCGACATCGCCCAGGCCATCCGCATTCGCACCCGCGAGTCCGGCGAAGACGCGCTCTAGGGCGCACACGGCGCCACGAGGCACGAGATCACATCAACCCAAGCGGGCGGCGGCCCGCGGATCAGACCAAAACGCCAAGGGAAGGTCACGATGAGCAAAGAAGACGTACTCAAACTTATCAAGGACGAGGATGCGGCCTATGTCGACATCCGTTTCACCGATCCGCGCGGCAAGCTGCAGCACGTGACGGTCATGGCCGACCTCGTCGACGATGATTTCCTTGAAGAGGGCTTCATGTTCGACGGCTCGTCGATCGCCGGCTGGAAGGGCATCGAGGCCTCGGACATGAAGCTCATGCCCGACACCGAAAGCGCCTATGTCGATCCCTTCTACGCGGAAAAGACCATCTGCCTGCACTGCACCGTGGTCGAGCCCGACACCGGAGAACCCTATAACCGCGACCCGCGCGGCACGGCGCTGCTGGCCGAGGCCTACCTGAAGTCGTCCGGCATTGGCGACGTGGCCTATTTCGGCCCCGAGGCGGAATTCTTCCTCTTCGACGACGTGCGCTTCTCGAACACCATGAACAAGGTCTCTTACGAGGTCGACGCCCAGGACGCGGCCTGGAACACCGACACCGAGTACGAGATGGGCAACATGGGCCACCGTCCCGGCGTCAAGGGCGGCTATTTTCCCGTCAACCCGACCGACGCGGGCATGGACCTGCGCTCGGAAATGCTGTCGACGATGAAGCGCATCGGCATGAAGGTCGACAAGCACCACCACGAGGTGGCCTCCTGCCAGCACGAGCTTGGCCTGATCTTCGACAGCCTCACCAAGCAGGCCGACGAGCTTCAGAAATACAAGTACGTCATCCACAACGTGGCCCACGCCTACGGCAAGTCGGCCACCTTCATGCCCAAGCCCATCGCGGGCGACAACGGCACCGGCATGCACGTGAACATGTCGATCTGGAAGGACGGCAAGCCGCTCTTCGCGGGTGACAAGTACGCCGATCTCTCGGACGAGGCGCTGTGGTTCATCGGCGGCATCCTCAAGCACGCCAAGACGCTGAACGCCTTCACCAACCCGTC
>CAZGHJ010000280.1:0-3396 GCA_964525355.1 uncultured Roseicyclus sp. | reverse complement strand
TAGAGACCGCGGAAGATGTGCATGTAGACCGCGATGAAGAACAGCGACGCGCCGTTCTGGTGGATGTAGCGCATCGCCCAGCCGCCTTGCACGTTGCGCATGATGTGCTCGACCGAGGCGAAGGCCATGTCGACATGCGGCGTGTAGTGCATCACCAGGACGATGCCCGTGATGATCTGCAACACGAGGCAGAAGACCAGGACGATGCCCCAGATCCACATCCAGTTGAGGTTCTTGGGCGTCGGGATCATGATGGTGTCATACATCAGCCCGACGATGGGGAGCCGTTTCGCCAGACCTTTCTCCCAGTCTGCCTTCGGCTCGTAATGATCGTGAGGAATTCCGGACATGCGTGTTCTCTCCCTTACGTTAGCCGAGCAGGATCGTGGTTTCGTCCACGAACTCTGCGACCGGAATGGGCAGGTTTTCGGGCGCGGGACCGCGACGGATGCGGCCCGAGCCATCGTAGTGAGACCCGTGGCAGGGGCAGAACCAGCCGCCGAAATCGCCGGCGCCGTCGCCCATGGGCACGCAGCCCAGATGCGTGCAGACGCCGATCTGCACCAGCCATTCGCCGGTGTTGTTGCCTGCGAAATCCGTCATCGAGCGGTTCTCGTCCGTGGCAGGCGCGTCATCGCCCGCGTTCGGGTTGCGTGCGATCGGGTCGACAAGGTCGCCCAGGTCGACGGCACGCGCCTCGGCAATTTCCTCCTCGGTGCGGTGCCGGATGAAGACCGGCTTGCCGAGGAACAGGACCGTCAGCTGCGTTCCGACGGCGACACCGCCGATATCGACGCGCATCTGGCTTGCCGCCTGCACGTCGGCGGACGGGTTCATCTGGTCCACGAGCGGCCAGACGGCTGCGCCCGTGGCAACGGCACCGACGCCACCCGTCGCGTAAAACAGGAAATCGCGGCGACTGCTCGGCTGATCGTCTGCGTGTGACACGATATTCTCGGCCCCCTTGCGTAGGGCCCGGACGCGCATCCGGGCCGGGAAACTAGGTGAAATGGCTGCGCGCGGGAACGCCAGCCGGACTGTCGGGTTCTCTACGGTTCGATGACATAGGCGTCCACGGGACAAACGCGCGCATCAGGGCCGAAATGTCGCAGATGTATCGGCAATTTACCAGTTTTCCGTTGCGCGCACCCGCAAGGGGCGAGTTCGGGGCTCAAGTCGCGCCCTCGGGATGTGCCGGCGACGCGCCCGGCCGGGCGTGACCGGCGTGATTCGCCGGCGTGCCGGGACGGGCCAGTGCGCGGGTCATGCGCCGGTGCAGGATGCCCGAGCCGTCGTCGAACTCCGGTCCCTCGGCGACGAAGCCGAGGCGTTCGTAGAACGCGATGGCCTGGACCTGCGCCTCGAGCGCCGCCCGCCGGAAGCCCCGCCCTGCGGCCAGTTCGAGCGCCTGCGCGATCAGCCGCCGGCCCAGCCCCGTCCCGCGCTGCGCGGGCATGACCGCGACGCGCCCGATCTTCACCGTGTCGCCTTCGGCGATCAGCCGCGCGGTCGCGGCCGGGCGCCCCTCGATCCGCAGCAGCAGATGGGTCGCCGTGGCGTCGTGGTGGTCCCATTCCTCCGCCTCGGGGATCGCCTGCTCCTCGATGAAGACGGCGCGGCGGATGTCGAAGGCGGCCTGCCGATCGGCCGCGGTGTCGGCGATGGTCACGGTCACGCCGGCGCGGCCGCGGTCGCGGTCATCGACGGGCGGGCGGAGAAGCCTGCGAACCACGCCGCGAGGCCCGGCCGGCCGGCGCGCCAGTCCCGGTCGCCATGGCGCAGGTCGAGATAGCCCAGCGCGCAGGCCAGCGCGATCTGGCCCATGGTCAGCGGCCCCTCGAGATGGCTCAGCCAGCCCTGTTCCACCGCGTCGAGGGCGCGCTCGACCTTGGTCCATTGCGCCGCGTGCCAGTCCGGCCACCAGAGCGCCTCGGGCCGGAAGCGTTTCTCGTAGACGATGGCCAGCGCCGCCTCCATGATCCCGTCGGCCAGCGCCTCGAGCGTCAGAACCTCCCAGAGCCGGGTCTCGGGGTAGAGGCCGGCGCCCGCGTGCCGGTCGAGAAACCGGCAGATCACGGGGCTGTCGAAGATCGTCGGCCCGTCCTCGCGCACCAGCGCCGGGATCTTGCCCAGCGGATTGGCGAGGTTGATGCGGGCCTCGCCGCCCAGGGGAGAGGCCGCGACCTCCAAATAGTCCACGTCCTCGATCCCGGCCTCGGCGATCAGGACGCGCGCCTTGCGCGCGAACGGGGAGGCCCCGGAGCCCAGAAGCTGCATCCTCAGACCCGCCCGACCTTGAACCGGCCCAGCAGCGTCGCGTCGAGCGACAGGCCCGGCCCGCCCTGGCCCAGCCGCACCACCCGCCGGAACCGCGCGGTTCCGTTCATCTGCCCAGCCTCGCGCCGGGCGGTCAGGCCCTCGGGGGTGGCGTCCATCTCGTCCTCCACCGGCTGCGCGAGGCGCCCGCGCTCCAGCCGCCGCGCGACCAGGTAGGCGGTACCGGCCACGGCGGCATAGCGCAGCGCCAGTCCGGCGACAGGGGCGAGCGGGATGGCCATGGTCGGGGCTCCTTTCGGCGTGACTGTTCCAAGAGGTAAGACGATGCTCGGGTCTTGTCCATCATGGGCCCGCGCCACGGGCCATCAATCGGGACAATTCCGCCGTCTCCTGCCCCACGGGCGCGCGCCCGCCATCGCCTTGGCAGCGCCCATCCGCGCGGCTTCGGTCCGGTTCCGGTTGAGCTTCCATGTGCTCCGACCCTCGGCCACGCAGTCGGGATGGGCGCGCGGGCTGGCAGGGCTCGCCGGGCTTCCATCCGGGCACCTCTTCGGCCCGGCGACGGCGCGCGCGCCCCTCGGTCACGCGGGGCGCGTCCGGGCGCCTCCGATCGACTGGCCGATCGTCGCGCAGTTGCCCGGACCCATGGGGGTATCGGCCGTGGCGCGATCCCGTTCGCCGTGTCGGTGGTCGCGGTCAGGCCGGGACGGCGCGGAGTTGGGTGCCGGACCTCCCGGTGATGCGCGCGCGGACGATCCGGCCCTCGGGCTGGTCGGTCTCGAAGCTCACTTCGGTGAATTGCTCGGTGCGGCCCATGCGGGGGGTCTCCATCAGGACCATGTGCGTGCGGCCCGACTGCGCCGCGAGGTGGCGCGACACGGCCTCGGACCCGCGGTCGCGCAGGCGCCGGGCGCGGTCCCGGATCGCGGCGCCGTCCACCTGCGGCATGCGCGCGGCGGGGGTGCCGGGGCGCGGCGAATAGGGGAAGACGTGCAGCCATGTCAGCCCGCATGCCTCCACCAGCGACAGCGCGTTCTCGAATTGCGCCTCGGTCTCGGTCGGGAAGCCCGCGATGATGTCCGCGCCGAAGGTCATCTCGGGCCTGAGCCGCCGCGCCTC
>CAZGHJ010000279.1:0-3407 GCA_964525355.1 uncultured Roseicyclus sp. | reverse complement strand
ACATGGCCCGTGCGCATCGGCCCGCCGCGCGGCTGGCTCATGTCGCCCACGTAAAGCCCGGCCCACGAGGTTTCGGCCGCGACCCGCCGGCTGAGCCCGGTGACGTAGTCGATCAGCTCGGGATGGCCCCAGTTGCGGTTCCGGGAAAGCCGCATGGCCTGCCAGGTGGGCCCCGTCTCGGGCAGGGCCTGCGCACCCGCGACGCAGCCGTTGGAATAGAAGCCGATCACCTCGGGCGCGTGGGGGGAGCCGACCTCCTCCGCGCCGAAGGCCATGCGCGCCTGCATCCCCGAGATCGTCGGGTCGAGCGGCGGCGGCGCGGGCGTGCAGGCGGCAAGCGCGAGGCAGGCGGCGACGAGGGGCAGTCTCATGCGAGGGTCTCCGGTTTCCGGCGGCCTTCGGGATCGACCCAGAGCAGCAGCACGAGGCCGATCGCGAAGAGCACGATCAGCGGCGTGACGCCCATCTGCTGGCTGCCCGTCAGTTGCGTGACCACCCCGATGGAGAGCGGCGCGATGAAGGACGTGGCCTTGCCCGCCAGCGCGTAGAGGCCGAAGCCCTCGGTCATCCGGTCCGCCCGCGCCTGACGGACCATCATCGTGCGCGAGGCCGATTGCAGCGCGCCGCCGCCCGCCCCGATCAGCGCGCCGAGGACGTAGAAGGCGATGTCGGGCAGGCGGCTTTCGGGGGAGACGGCGATGCCGAAGACGCTCTCGCGGCCCACGAAGACCACGCCGATGGCCACGAGCGTCAGGAGAAGCACGTTGAACAGGATCACCGGCTTGGGGCCGAAGCGGCTGTCGGCGCGGCCGCCTGCCCATGCGAAGAAAGCGCCCGTCAGCACGGCGAGGATGCCGAAGATGCCCACGTCCACGACGGACCAGCCCAGCACGCCCGCGGCATAGATGCCGCCGAAGACATACATCCCGTTCAGCGCGTCGCGGTAGAACATCGACGAGGCGAGATAGGCGAAAAGGCTCCGGTCCCGCGGCAGGGATGTCAGCGTCGCCTTCAGGTCCGGCCAGGCCCCCGCCAGCGCGCGGCCCACGGGGATGGAGCCCGGCGGGCGCGGGTCGCGCACCCAGAGGAAGAAGGGCACCATGAAGACCGCGAACCACAGCGCCGCGAGCGGGCCCACCGCGCGCGTGCCCTCCCGCGCCTCGGGGTCGAGCCCGAAGGCCGGCTCGCGCCCGATCAGCGTCGTGCCCGTCTCGGCGTTCTCGGCCAGCAGGAGCAGCATCGCCACCAGCGCCACGAAGCCGCCGAGGTAGCCCCAGGCGAAGCCCGTGCCCGAGACGCGGCCCATGTCCTCGCGCCGGCAGATCGTCGGCAGAAGCGCGTTGGTGAAGATGGTCGCGAACTCCATCCCGATCAGGCCGATGGCGAAGGAGGCGAGGATCAGGACAAGGCTGAAATCGCCGGGCACCGCGTACCACAGGCCCCAGGCCCCCAGCACGTACATGGCCGAGAAGAGCCAGATGAACGGCATCCGCCGCCCCGAGCGGTCCGCGACCGCGCCGAGGAACGGTGCCAGAAGCGCGATGACGAGGCCCGCCGCGCCGACGCCGTAGCCCCAGGCGGTCTGCGCCGCGGTGCCGTCGCCCAGAAGCTCGTTGACATAGGGGCCGAAGATGAAGGTCAGAAGCAGCGTGTTGTAGGGCTGGCTCGCCCAGTCGAAGGCCCACCAGCCCCAGACGCGCCGCCGGGCCGCCGGCGGCAGCGCGGCGAGGGGCGGCAGGGGACGGGGCTCGGTCAGCACGGTCATCGCCGCACTGTCGGCCGGTGGGCGCGGTTTGTAAATGCGCGGCCGGGGGGCTGCGCCCGGTCAGAGCCCCGGCGGCCAGGGCCGGCCCGCGTCGGCGGCGATCCACGCCGTCACCCAGTCGGGCAGCGGCGGGGGGATTGCGGGCGCGCCCAGGGCCTCGGCCACCATCGCGGTGTCGGCCAGCCGGCCGCCGACCGTCACGCCGGTGCGCAGAAGGACGTGATGGCAGCAGGTCTGCCCGCGCCACATGGCCTGTTCGACGTGGATGAAGCGGCTGTCCCAGCCCAGCACGCGCGTCCGAAGCTCGAAACGCTGAAACGGTCGGATGCGCGCGCGGTAGCGGACGGAGCCGCCGGCCACCACGAGGCCCCAGCCGTTGGCCTTCAGCGCGTCCCAGAGCCCCGTACGCACCGCCAGCCCGGTGCGCCCCAGGTCGCACAGCGTCAGGACGCGGCCGTTGTTCATCTCCCAGAACATGTCGGCATCCCACGGCCAGCAGCGCAGGGTCATCGCGTGGGTGCCGGTCAGCTCCAGCTTCGGCATGGCGCGTGCGGCGCGGATCGTGAGGGCGGTGCGGATCAGCGGGTACATCGCGCCCAGAAACCGCGCGCAGGCCGCCCCTGCAAGCCCGTCGTGGCGTAAGCCCCGTGCGCTTGCACTCGGGCCGGGCACGGCCTATCTCGGCCCGAGTGCCGCAAACCCCGGAAGGCCCGCCGATGACCTCGCTGTTTCAAATCCTGATGCTGCTGCTCGACGTGGCGTTCTTCATCGTGGTCGCCCACGTGATCATGAGCTGGCTGATCAATTTCGGCGTCCTGAACCTGCGCCAGCCCATCGTCGGACAGATCTGGGACGGGCTGAACCGCCTGCTGGAGCCGGTCTACACGCCGATCCGCCGGGCGCTGCCGAACCTGGGCGGGCTCGACCTTGCGCCGCTGGTCGTGTTCATCGG
Source organism: uncultured Roseicyclus sp. (assembly GCA_964525355.1). GTDB lineage: Bacteria > Pseudomonadota > Alphaproteobacteria > Rhodobacterales > Rhodobacteraceae > Roseibacterium. The sequence goes on along the minus strand of CAZGHJ010000279.1, from coordinate 690 downwards.
GATCTACGCGCTTCGGATCATCCTGACGAACAACGCCGCCGCCTTCATGTGAGACGGCGTCAGTTGATGAAGGGCGCGTCGCTGCCCCAGAGCTGTTCGACCCGTGCGTCGCGCCCGCAGGCGGTGCGGTAGAGGTCGTAGGCCACCGATTTCCGCCGCGGCCCGAACCGGGTGAGGATCAGGTCGTCCGAGCGGTAGTAATCCTGGTGGTAATCCTCGGCCGGGTAGAAGGGCGCGGCGTCGCGGATGGGCGTGACGATCCCTTGGCCCAGTTCCGCCTCGGCCCGGGCGATCGCGTCCTCGGCGATGGCGCGTTCCTGCGGGGTCTCGACGAAAATGGCGGTGGTGTAGCTCATGCCCCGGTCGCAGAACTGGCCGCCCGCGTCCGTGGGGTCGATCGAGCGCAGGAACAGGTCGAGGATCTGGGCATAGCTCAGCCGGTCGGCGTCATAGGTGATCTCGACCACCTCCAGATGGCCGGTGCCGCCGCCGACCACCTGCCGGTAGGTCGGGTTCGGGACCGAGCCGCCGGCAAAGCCCGACACGACCTCGACCACGCCGGAGACCTTCTCGAAATCGGCCTCGACGCACCAGAAACAGCCGCCGGCGACGACTGTGGTGCGCAGATCCTGCGCCTGCGCCTGTCCGGGCTGCCACAGCAGCGCAATGGTCATGGCGCCGATCAGGGCC
>CAZGHJ010000278.1:0-3417 GCA_964525355.1 uncultured Roseicyclus sp. | reverse complement strand
TCCGCGAGGGCCGTTTCATCGACGAGAGCGTCGCGGCGGGGGTGGCGCATTGATGAAGCTGATCACATCCAAATTCATTTTGCTCCCCGCCAGCTTGATCCTACTCACAGGGTTCTGCATTGACCTTTGGCTGATCGAAAGCGCTTTCCCTAGGTCTGGTGCAGTCGTCGTGGCGCTGAGTATCCCATTCTTTTTTTGGGGCAAAGGTTGGAATGCGGACTATCGGGCAAACCCAATTGAGAAAGGCTTGATAAAATTGTCTCCTGGCGATGAAAGGCGGTTCGGCGCCATCAATCCCGGGACTACTCGTGAATCACTCGCTCGAAGCTTGAAAACCTTTGACTCGATAGCTGATGCAGAAATTGGCTTGGCTAGGGCGGAGGTCTGGGTCCTCATGGTTGGAACTCTCGTTTGGGCATTTGGCGACTGGATGATGAATGGATTGCGCTGCGGAGACCTCACATGCTCCTCCTGACCTGTCCCTATTGCGGCGTCTCCGCCTGCGAGACGGAACTCGCCCCCGGCGGCGAGGCGCATCTGAAGCGTTTCGGCCCCGGCTCCTCGGATGACGCGTTCGAGGCCTACCTCTTCCTGCGCCCCAACCTGCGCGGCGTCCATTTCGAGCGCTGGCGCCACGCCATGGGCTGCGGCAAGTGGTTCATCGCCGCCCGCGACACCGCCACGCTCGAGGTCTTCGGCACCTATCCCGCCCAGACCACCGAGCCGCCGCCCGAGATCGTCGCCGCGATCAGGGCCAGACGCCCCGACTGGGAGCCCCGGACATGAGCACGCGCCTTTCCCATGGCGGCCGCCTGATCGACCGCGACACGAAGATCGCCTTCGAGTTCAACGGCAAGCGCCTCACGGGCCATCCCGGCGACACGCTCGCCTCCGCGCTCATGGCCAACGGCCAGCGCATCGTGGGCCGGTCCTTCAAGTATCACCGCCCGCGCGGCGTCGTGACAAGCGGCGGGGAGGAGCCGAACGCGCTCGTCAATCTCGGGCAGGGCGACCGGCACGAGCCGAACCAGCGCGCCACCACGACCGAGCTCTTCCAGGGCCTGCGCGCCACGTCGCAGAACCATTGGCCCAGCCTCGACTGGGATATCGGCGAGGTGAACGCCGCCCTCTCGCGCTTCCTGCCGGCGGGCTTCTATTACAAGACCTTCATCCACCCGCGTCCTTTCTGGAAACACGTCTTCGAGCCCTTCATCCGCCAGTCGGCGGGGCTCGGGCGGGCGCCGGACCCCGAGACGCGCGACCCCGACCGCTACGAGCATTTCTACGCCCATGTGGATCTCGTGGTGGCCGGCGGCGGCATCGCGGGGCTCCAGGCGGCGCTGACGGCGGGCCGGGCGGGCGCCAACGTGCTCCTGTGCGAACAGACGGCCCATTGGGGCGGGCGCGCGCCCGTCGACGGCGTCGAGATCGACGGCAAGCCGGCCGAGGACTGGATCGTGGCGGCCGTGGCCGAACTCGAGGCCATGCAGAACGTCCGCCTGCGCAGGCGCCTCATGGTGGCGGGCGTCTACGACCACGGCTATGTTCTCGGCTACGAGCGCATCGCCGACCATGTGCCCGGCGGCGACGCCCCGCGTCACCGGCTCTGGCGGATCCGGGCGGGCCAGGTGATCTCGGCCACAGGCGCCTTCGAGCGGCCGCTCAGCTTTCCCGGCAACGACAAGCCCGGCGTCATGCTGGCGAGTGCTGTCCGCGACTACCTCGTCAATTACGGCGTCAGCGCCGGCGACCGCACCGTGGTCGTGACCAACAACGACGACGCCTACCGCACCGCCATCGCGATCCGCAAGGCCGGGCTCGATGTGCCCTGCATCGTCGATGCCCGCCCCGAGGCCACGGGGCCCTTGCCCGAAAGGGCGCGCGCCATGGGGATCGTCGTGAAGACGGGCATGGGCATCGCCGGCGTCAAGGGCCTGCGCGGCGTGGTGGCCGTGCAGCTTTGCCGGCAGGAAGGCGAGGGCGCCGTTCTGGAGGAGGTCGTCTGCGAGGCCGTGGCCATGTCGGGCGGCTGGTCGCCGGCGGTGCATCTGTGGTCCCATTGCGGCGGCAAGCTGACCTGGGACGCGGCCGGCGCCTTCTTCCGCCCCGATCCCGACCGCCCGCCGACCTCCCATGACGGGCAGGGCTTCGTCACCTGCGCCGGGGCGAGCGACGGGGCGCTGCACGCCTCCGAAGTGATGAAGAATGCCTTAACGGCGGCAGGCAACGCATTGACGGCGCTTGGAAAAACGCCCCTGCTCAACCCTGAGCAGGCCACCGCGCCGATTGAGGCCCCGATGATGCCCGTCTGGATGATGCCGCAAGGCGCGGGCCCGAAGAAGCGCGCCAAGATGTGGCTCGATTTCCAGAACGACGTGAAGGTCTCGGACGTGCAGCTGGCCGCCCGCGAGGGCTACGAGAGCGTCGAGCACACCAAGCGATACACCACGCTCGGCATGGCCACGGACCAGGGGAAGCTGAGCAACATCAACGGCCTCGCCGTCCTTGCCGATGCACTGGGCGCCCCGATCCCGCAGGTGGGCACGACGACCTTCCGGCCGCCTTTCTCGCCGATCTCCATGGGCGCGATCGCGGGCGAGGCGCGCGGCGTGGTCTTCCAGCCCATCCGACGCACGGCCCTGCACGGCTGGCACGAGGAAAACGGCGCCGCGTGGGAGCCGGTGGGCCAGTGGCGGCGGCCCTATTGCTACCCGCGCCCCGGCGAAACGAAGCGCGACGCGGTCAACCGCGAGATCAAGGCCACGCGGAGCGGTGTCGGCCTGCTGGATGCCTCGACGCTCGGCAAGATCCTGGTCAAGGGGCCGGATGCCGGCCGCTTCCTCGACATGCTCTACACCAACATGATGAGCAGTCTGAAACCGGGCCGCTGCCGCTACGGGCTGATGTGTTCGGAGAACGGATTCCTGATGGATGACGGTGTCGTGGCGCGGCTTTCCGAGGACACGTTCCTCGTCCACACCACAACCGGCGGGTCCGATCGCATCCACGCCCACATGGAAGACTGGCTGCAATGCGAGTGGTGGGACTGGCAGGTCTACACCGCCAACGTGACCGAGCAATGGGCGCAGATCGCCGTCGTGGGCCCGAAGGCGCGCGAGGTGCTGCAAGGGCTCGGCGGCGATATCGACCTCTCGAAGGACGCGCTGACCTTCATGGGCTGGACGCAAGGCAGGCTCGGGGATTTCGACGCGCGCGTCTTCCGCATCTCCTTCTCGGGCGAGCTCAGCTTCGAGGTGGCGGTGCCGGCCAGCCAGGGCCGCGCCCTGTGGGAGGCGCTGCTGGAGGCGGGCGCGGGCCACGGGATCACGCCCTACGGGACCGAGGCGCTCCACGTGATGCGGGCCGAGAAGGGCTTCATCATGATCGGCGACGAGACCGACGGCACGGTGATCCCGC
>CAZGHJ010000277.1:0-3431 GCA_964525355.1 uncultured Roseicyclus sp. | reverse complement strand
TCCTGCCACTGGCGGACCATGCCGAGGCGCTCGTTGTTGAGGATGAACTGCTTGACGGGCAGGCGGTACTGCACGGCCGTGCCCATCTCCTGCATGTTCATCAGCCACGAGGCCTCGCCCGCCACGTTGATCACCAGCGCGTCGGGATGGGCGATCTGGATGCCGATGGAGGCCGGCACGCCGTAGCCCATGGTGCCGAGGCCGCCGGAGGTCATCCAGCGGTTGGGATCCTCGAAACCCAGGTATTGCGCGGCCCACATCTGGTGCTGGCCCACCTCGGTCGCGATGTAGCGGTCGCGGTCCTTGGTCAGCGCCTCGAGCCGCTCCAGCGCGTATTGCGGTTTGATGGCGGTCTCGGAGTTCGTGTAGCGCAGGCACTTGACCGCGCGCCAGGCCTCGATCTGCTGCCACCAGGTCTGCACGGCGGCGCGGTTCGTCTTGCGTCCGCGCGCGTTCCAGATGCGCAGCACCTCCTCCAGCACATGGGTGACATCGCCGATGATCGGGAAATCGGCGTGGATCACCTTGTTGATCGAGGAGGGGTCGATATCGATATGCGCCTTGCGCGAATTGGGGCTGAAATCGGCGATGCGCCCCGTGATCCGGTCGTCGAAGCGCGCGCCCACGTTGATCATCAGGTCGCAGCCATGCATCGCGAGATTGGCCTCGTAGAGCCCGTGCATCCCCAGCATGCCGAGCCACTTGTCTCCGCTCGCGGGATAGCTGCCGAGGCCCATGAGCGTGGAGGTGATGGGAAAGCCCGTGGCCTCCACCAGCTCGCGCAGGAGCGCGGAGGCCCGCGGGCCCGAGTTGATCACGCCGCCGCCGGTGTAGAAGACGGGGCGTTCGGCGGTTTCCATCGCCTCGACCATCGCCTCGATGATGGCGGTGTCGCCCGTCACGCGCGGCTGGTAGTGGTCGAGCTTCGCTTCGGGCTTCTCCGTGTAGGCGCCGGTGGCGAACTGCACGTCCTTGGGGATGTCCACCAGCACCGGGCCGGGACGGCCCTTGGTGGCGATGTGGAAGGCCTCGTGGATCGTGCCGGACAGCCGGTCGGTGTCCTTCACCAGCCAGTTCATCTTGGTGCAGGGGCGCGTGATGCCGACGGTGTCGGCCTCCTGGAAGGCGTCCGAGCCGATCATGAAGGTGGGCACCTGGCCGGTCAGCACGACGAGCGGGATCGAATCCATCAGCGCATCGGTCAGGCCGGTGACGGCGTTGGTCGCGCCGGGGCCCGAAGTCACCAGCACGACGCCCGGCTTGCCGGTGGAGCGGGCATAGCCCTCGGCCGCGTGCACCGCGCCCTGTTCGTGGCGCACGAGGATGTGGCGGATCTCGTTCTGCTGGAAGATCTCGTCGTAGATCGGAAGGACCGCGCCGCCGGGGTAGCCGAATACGACCTCGACACCCTGCTGCTTCAGGGCCTCGACCACCATCTTCGCTCCAGTCATCTGACGTGTCATCGCGGGGTTCCTTCTTTCCTGTTCCACGATCCCGGTTCCCATGTGTTCGTTTTCGGGGCGTCCGGCAAAAAAAAGCCCCCGGCGGTCATCCGAGGGCGCATGGGGTGAGGGTATGGATGCCGTCACCGACCCATGCGCGTGTGCCCTACAAGTACGAGAATGCTGCCCATCACGGCGGCCCCTTCCTTCAAACGTGCCGGGACACTATGTGCGCGCCGCGGCAGGGTCAACCGCGAAAGGGCGAAATTGCGAACTTTGTGTCGCGGGGGCCGTGATATGCGCAATTTTCTTCACGTCTTCGACGCAGGGACGTGTTGAACGCCGCCGCGGCCGGTGCAATCACGATGCCATGCTTGCCTTTGCCGCCGCCGTCTTCTTCCTCATCATCACGCCGGGTCCGGGGGTTCTGTCGACGGCCGGGGTCGGCGCCGCCTATGGGTACCGTCCCGGGCTGGCTTACGTGGCGGGTCTGTTCCTGGGGACTAATCTCGTGGCCATGCTCGTGGTCTCGGGGCTTGCCGCGGCGGCGCTGGCGATCCCCTGGCTTCGGGCGATCCTCTTGTGGGGCTCGGCGGGCTACCTTCTGTACCTGGCGCTGCGGATCGCGCTGGCCGGCGCGCGCGTCGCCTTCATCCATCCCGAGCGGCCGCCGGGCCTGTGGGCGGGGGTGGCGCTGCAGGTCATCAACCCCAAGGCCTACGCGGTGAACACCGCGCTCTTTTCGGGCTTTGCCTTCCTGCCGGGCGCCCTGGTGGCCGAGACGGTGCTCAAATTCGCCATCCTGAACGCGATCTGGGTGCCGATCCACCTTGCCTGGCTGGCCGCCGGCGTCTGGCTGAGGCGGCTCGACCTTGCGCCGGGCGTGCAGCGCGGCATCAATTTCGGCATGGCCGCCGCAATGCTGGCCGTGGTCGCGCTCGCGGTGCGGGCGCAGCTCTGAGTGTCATGGAATCGGCCGCGCGGCGCCGCGCAGGGCCGCCCGGAGCCGTGCAAATGCCGCAACAATGGGCGCGATCTCGCGAACCTGGCACAACCGTCGGTTGCCTGTTCGAGAAAAGGTTCGTTTTGGTAAGGAAATCTTACAAAAAATGCCAGTTGGGGTGCGAAATTCTGTTTCGCCGCGCCGACGCCTTCGCTAACGTGACGCACACTGCGAATAGAAGCCCGTGGTCCACCCAAGAGACTCGCGGGTCATCCAAACGGGAGGTAACCTATGGATCGCCGTAACTTCTTGCGCACGTCCGCCCTTGGCGGCGCTGCTGCTGCAACCACCAGCCTCGCGGCCCCGGCCTACGCCCAGGGCAACCGGACGCTGACCATGGTCACGTCGGTGCCGGACGGGTTCGCGATTTTCGACGACGCGGCCGTCTATGCCGCCAATCTCATCACCGAGATGACCGACGGTCAGCTGACCATCCAGAAGTCGCCCGCCGGTGCGCTCGTCGGCGCCTTCGAGGTGTTCGACGCCGTCTCCGCCGGCCAGGCGGACATGTATCACTCGTGTGAATACTACTTCCTCAACCAGCATCCGGCCCTGGCCTACTTCACCGCCGTGCCCTTCGGCATGACCGGCGTCGAGATGCTGGCGTGGTATTACCACAAGGGCGGGATGGAACTGCACCACAACCTCGCGAGCCTGTTCAACCTCAAGCCGTTCCTCTGCGGCAACACCGCCATGCAGCCCGGCGGCTGGTTCAACCGCGAGATCACGTCGGCCGAGGACCTTCAGGGCCTGCGCTTCCGGATGCCCGGCCAGGGCGGCCAGGTGCTGGGCGTGCTGGGCGCGTCGGTTCAGAACATCCCCGGCGGCGAGATCTACCAGGCGCTTGCCTCGGGCCAGATCGACGGCGCGGAATGGATCGGCCCCTATGCCGACGAGCGTCTGGGCTTCCAGGAAGTCACCCCGATCTACTACACCGCCGGCTTCCACGAGCCGGGCTCGGCGCTGTGCCTGTCGATGAACCTCGA
>CAZGHJ010000276.1:0-3574 GCA_964525355.1 uncultured Roseicyclus sp. | reverse complement strand
ACCACCCGTGGTTCATCGGCGTGCAGTTCCACCCCGAGCTGAAGTCGAAACCCTTCGCGCCCCATCCGCTGTTTCGCGACTTCATCCGCGCGGCCAAGGACAACTCACGGCTGGTCTGAGCCACACCGCTCACTCGGCGGCGATCTGCTGTGCCTCCATCACCTCGTCGCGGATGATCTCGGCGATCAGAGTCGCATCGTCGGTGCCGAAGGTCAGCGGAAGGCGCATGTCGATGAGCCCCGCGAGGATCGCGTCCGTTTTCGGCAGGCGCTGTTCGGGGGCATAGCGCCAGCTGTCATAGCGCGAGGTGAAACCCACGGGCTCCGCCGCGCCGAACCACTTGAGTTCCACCCCGCGCGCGGCGCAGCCCCCGAGGACCGCGCGGATACGCTCCGGGTGGCCCCCCGGAAGCAGGAACTGGATCGAGGACCCCACGATCGCCTCGCGCGGGTCGCGCTGCACGATCTGCAGGCCCGGCGTGTTGCGAAGCCCATCCTCCACCGCCCGGTAAAGCGCGTTCCAGCGAGCGACCTGCGCCGGCAGGTCGGCCAGTTGAACGCGCAGGATCGCGGCGCGCAGATGGTCCATCCGGCCGGATACATTCGGCATGTCGTACTTTACGTTTTCAAACCTATCCACAGGGGGGCGAACGGTATGTCGCGCGTACAGCATGTAGCTTCCCGACAAGACGATGGCGCGCGCCATGACCTCCGCATCGTCGGAAACCAGCAGCCCGCCCTCCCCGGAATTGATGTGCTTGTAGGTCTGGGTGGAGTAGCAGCCGATCCGCCCATGCCGGCCCGACGCCACGCCGTTCCAGGCCGCACCCATGGTATGCGCGCAATCCTCGATCACCTCGACGCCCAAGGCGCCGCAGACCTCCATCAACCGGTCCATGTCGCAGATATGCCCGCGCATGTGACTGAGGAGCAGCACCCGCGCACCGCTTGCCTCCGCCTTCGCGGCGAGGTCGTCGATGTCGATGGTCAGCGCCCCGGTCGTCTCCACGAAGACCGGCTCGGCGCCGACGCTGGCGATGGCGCCGGGCACCGGCGCGAGCGTGAAGCCGTTGGACAGGACGCGGTCGCCGTGGCCCACACCAATGGCACGCAGCGCGCAGCCCATAGCATAGCCGCCCGAGGCCACGGCAAGGCAGTACTTCGCCCCGGTGAAGGCCGCGAACTCCTCCTCGAGCATCGAGACCTCGCCCACCTCGCCGGGGCCGAGGTTGTAGCGGTGAAGCCGGCCCGAGCGCATGACCGCGACCGCCGCCTCGATCGCCGCCTCGGGGATCGGCTCCTGCTGGGTGAAGCTGCCTGTGAAAACCGGTTTCTTCATGGGTCAACCTTTGGCCGTCGCTCTGTGCCGGTCAAGCCGTCTCACGGCAGGAGCCGGGCGCAGACCGCATCAAGCTCGTCGTAATGGCCGAGAAGCGCCTCGGGCCGCAGGCGCGCCACGCCCTCGCCATCCGGCCCGAAGGTCACGAGGATACACGGCACGCCGGCCGCCTCCGCCGTCTTTCGATCGGTCTCGGTATCGCCGACGAGAAGCGCGCGCGGCAATGCACCGCCTGACCGCGCCACGGCCTCCCGAAACGGCGCGGGGTCGGGCTTGCGGACGGGCAGCGTGTCGGCCCCGACAACCCCCTGAAAAAGCCGCGCGATGCCGAGCCGGTCCAGAAGCCGCAATGCCAGCGCCTCGGGCTTGTTGGTGCAGATACCCACGACGGCACCCGCGCCGCGCAGCCGTTCGACCGCCGCCACCGCGCCCGGGTAAAGCCGCGTATGGACGTCGATCGCCTCGCCGTAAGCGTCGAGCAGGAGGCCGTAGCCGAGATCCGCGACGCGGTCGCCATCCTCCCCCAGCCGGCTGGCGGCGAGCTTGAGCATCGCGCGACCACCGCGAAACGCCGTGGCGTCATCATCCCCTTGGCGCAGCACGGCCCGATGCCCCAGCGCGCCCAGCGCTGCGTTCGCCGCCGCGATCAGATCGGCCGCGGTATCCGCGAGCGTCCCGTCGAGATCGAAAATCACCGTGCGTTTCATGCGCCTTGTCTGTCGCATCAGCGGCGATCCGCGCAAGCCCTGAAACACCCGCCGGGCAAAGTGACCGGCCGCTCGGTTGCCAGGCTCGTGGCCCCTTGCTAGGAGGCTCGGAAACCCCGTGGGACAGACCGAAATGGCCGAGCAGAGCGTCGCCCAGTCCGCCAGCGCGAAACAGACCGACCGCGACAGGCCCGTGGCACTGGTGGTTTTGGCCGCGGGTGCGGGAACGCGGATGAACTCCGAGCTCCCGAAACCCCTGCACGAACTTGGCTCCCTTCCGCTGATCGGCCACGCGCTCCGGACCGGGGCGGAGCTGGAGCCCGCGCGCGTGATCGTCGTGACCGGCAACGGCGCGGAGGCGGTGGAAGACGCGGTGTGCGACTTCGCGCCCGAGGCGGTCTGCGTGCGGCAGCAGACGCAACTCGGCACCGGCCACGCGGTGCAACAGGCGATGGCCGCACTGGACGGGTTCGCGGGCGACGTGGTGGTGCTCTATGCCGACACGCCCTTCGTCACCGCCGACACACTGGCCCGGATGCGGGCCGCGCGCGCCACGCATGACATCGTCGTGCTGGGCTTCGAGGCGGCAGAGCCGGGCCGCTACGGGCGCCTCGTCATGGAGGGGGCGGAACTCCGCCGGATCGTCGAGGCGAAAGACGCAGACGCGGCGACGCTCGCGATCCAGTCCTGCAATTCGGGGCTCATGGCCGCCGATGCCAGCCTCCTCGCCGGGCTGCTGGAGCGCATTTCGCCCGACAATGCCGCGGGCGAATTCTACCTGACGGACGCGGTCGGGATCGCGGTGGGGGATGGGCTGTCCGCCGGCGTCGTCTTCTGTCCCGAGGCCGAGACGCTGGGCATCAACTCCCGCGCGGAACTCGCCCGCGCCGAGGCGCAGCTTCAGGCGATCCTGCGCGCGCGCGCCATGGAGGACGGCGTGACGCTGGTCTGGCCCGAGACGGTGATGCTGGCCGCCGACACGGTGATCGGGCGCGACGCGGTGATCGAGCCGCACGTGGTCTTCGGACCCGCCGTGACCGTGGAAAGCGGCGCGCGCATCCGGGCCTTTTCGCACCTGGAGGGCGCCCATGTCTCGGCCGGCGCCGTCGTGGGGCCCTACGCGCGCCTGCGCCCCGACGCCGAGATCGGCAACGGCGCGCGGATCGGCAATTTCGTCGAGATCAAGGCCGCCACCATCGGCGAGGGCGCGAAGGTCAACCACCTGAGCTACGTGGGCGACGCCGAGGTGGGCGACGGCGCCAATCTCGGGGCGGGAACGGTCACCTGCAACTATGACGGCGTGATGAAGCACCGTACCGTGATCGGCGCGCGCGCCTTCATCGGCTCGGACACGATGCTGGTCGCGCCCGTCACCGTGGGCGCCGAGGCCATGACCGCCAGCGGCTCGGTCGTCACCGAGGACGTGCCCGAGGGCGCACTCGCCGTCGCGCGCGCGCGGCAGGTCAACAAGCCTGGCCTCGCGCGGCGGCTGATGGACCGGCTCCGGGCGATCAAGGCCGGCAAACGGA
>CAZGHJ010000275.1:0-3576 GCA_964525355.1 uncultured Roseicyclus sp. | reverse complement strand
CCGGCCTTTCACGTGCGGTGATAGACGTCCTCGTAACGCTCGATGTCGTCCTCGCCGAGATAGGCGCCCGTCTGCACCTCGATGAGATACATCGGCACCCGGCCCTTGTTGGCCATGCGATGCTTGGTGCCGAGCGGGATGTAGACGCTCTCGTTTTCCGCCACCAGCCGCACCTCCTCGCCGATCGTGACCTCGGCGGTGCCGGAGACCACGACCCAGTGCTCCGAGCGGTGCATGTGGCTTTGCAGCGACAGCGTGCCGCCCGGCTTGACCATGATGCGCTTCACCTGGAAGCGCGTTCCAAGGCACAGCGTCTCGTACCAGCCCCAGGGGCGGTGGAACCGCGGGTACTCGTCGGCCTGCGGCGCCGCGGCCTTGCGCAGGGTCTCGACGACGCCCTTGACCTCCTGCACTCGGGCGCGGTCGGCCACGAGCACGGCATCCCGCATGGCGATGGCCACCATGTTCTCCAGGCCGAGCCCCACGAGCCTGAGCCCGTCGCTTTCCGACCGCAGGTAGCTGTCCTTGCAGTCGATCGCCGTCACCGGCCCGACGCTTGCCGTTCCATTTTCGTCGCGCTCGGCCGCGGTCCAGATCGCGTCCCAGGCCCCGAGATCGGACCAGCCGGCCTCGAGCGGAACTGCCACGACCGGCTCGGCCCGCTCCATGATGGCGTAGTCGAACGAGATCGGCGACAGCGCCGCATAGGGTTCGGCCGCCAGCCGGAGAAACCCGAGATCCTCCTCGCCCGACCGCAGCGCGGCCCGGCAAAGCTCGACCATCTCCGGGGCATGGCTCTCGTAGGCGGCGAGAAGGGTCGAGACCTGCACGAGGAAGATGCCCCCGTTCCACAGGTAGTCGCCGCTCGCCACGAAGGCCTCGGCGGTGGCCAGGTCCGGCTTCTCGCGGAAACTCCTGAGCGGTGTGGGGGCGCCCGGGCCCGGCGCGGCGGCCAGGTGCAGGTACCCGTATCCCGTTTCGGGCCGTGTCGCCGGAATGCCGAAGGTGACGAAGGCGCCGTCATGGGCCGCCTCGACCCCTGCTGCAACGGCTGCGCGGAACGCGTCCACATCGTCGATCAGGTGGTCGGAAGGCGCGATCAGCATCAGCGCGTCGGCGTCCTCCTCGAGCATCAGCGCGGCGATCAGGACGGCCGGCGCGGTGTCGCGGCCCTGCGGCTCGATCACGACATGCGCATCGTCGATGCCGACCGCTGTGGCCTGTTCGCGCGCGAGAAACCGGAAATCCTCGCCCGTCACCACCAGCGGCGCGGTGAACGGGGCGGCCGCGAAACGTTTCAGCGTCATCTGGAAAAGGCTTTCCTCCCCGACCAGCGGCGCGAACTGCTTGGGAAAGGTCTTGCGCGAGACCGGCCAGAGCCGCGTCCCCGATCCGCCGCAAAGAATGACTGGATGAATCATGCCGCTCCTGACGCCGTGCTTGGCGATGTCCTTCGACTATGCACCGTATCGGTGCCGGGAATTCAAGCCTTTACGGCCAGGTGGACATGGGGCATGCCACGCCTCCGACGTTATTCGCCCGTCGCCATCAGCCACCAGTCCCGGCCGTCGGGGCCGGCCATCCCGGCAAGCCCGAAATGCCGCGCCTCGGGGTCCATGAGAACCGCGCGCGTGGGCGCGTGCGACAGCCAGAAGGTCATTGTCTCCACCGGGCCGTCCCGTGTTTCGGCCAGGGTCTCGCCCAGTACCCGGCCCAAGAACCCGGCCTGCCGGGCGCGGCGGTTGGGGTCCAGCCCGGCGGCATCGACATGGGAGACGGCGCCGCGCTCGGCCATGTGCGCGGCCTGCCGCAGCGCCGAGGCCGCCAGTCCCGCGTCGAGCGTCGGCACGTGCAGGCCGGCCGCGCGCCGCGCCTGCGAAAACCGGCGGATCGCCGCGGCCAGCGGGAGCGCGCCTTGCGCCCGCGGAAGGGCCAGGGCGCTCGACGCCAGCCCCGTCGCCCCCAGCGCCGCGGCGCATCCGATGAACTCCCTGCGATACATGCCCAAACGCCTCCATCGGTTCCGACCCGGTGCAGTCTAGGGCGCGACGCGCCGCCTGTCATGGGGATCCTGGCGCCAGTGACACAAGTTTTTCCCGGCCTTGCCTTGCGGGCGGCGGAAGACCGTAGCATTGTCCGGCCGCGTTCGCCCCCAGCCGCCTTTCTCGAACGGGTACACACAAGATGCATGTCGAATGGACCGGCCTACCCGGACTTGCCGTCCTCACGCCGGCGCGGTTCGGGGACACGCGCGGCTTTTTTGCCGAGACCTGGAACCGCGCACGGCTGGCCGAGCAAGGCATCGGCATGGATTTCGTGCAGGACAATCACTCGCTGTCGGCGCAAGCCGGAACGGTGCGCGGCCTGCATTTCCAGGCGCCGCCCCATGCGCAGGCCAAGCTGGTGCGCTGCGGACGCGGCGCGCTGTTCGACGTGGCCGTGGACATCCGTCGCGGCTCGCCCTCCTACGGACAGTGGTTCGGGGTGGAACTCAGCTTCGAGAACGGCAAGCAGTTGATGATTCCGGCGGGCTTCGCCCATGGCTTCGTCACGCGGCAGCCCGAGACCGAGATCATCTACAAGTGCTCGGAGTACTACGCCCCGGAAACCGAGGGCGCGCTGCGCTTCGACGATCCCGACCTCGCCATCGACTGGGGCCTCGGCGCGGTCGAGCCGATCCTGTCGGAAAAGGACGCCGCAGCCGGGGCCTTCGCGGGCTTCGACAGCCCCTTCGTCCACGAAGGAGATGCGCCATGAAGCTGCTCGTGACCGGTGGGGCGGGGTTCATCGGCTCGGCCGTGGTACGTCTTGCCATTGCGCGCGGGCGCGAGGTCGTCAATCTCGACGCGTTGACCTATGCCGCCTGTCTCGACAACGTGGCCTCCGTGGCCGACAGCCCGGCCTACGCCTTCGAACACGCAGATATCCGCGATCGCGCCGCGCTCGACCGGATCCTGGCCCGGCACCGGCCCGACATCATCATGCACCTCGCCGCCGAAAGCCACGTGGACCGTTCCATCGACGGGCCCGGCACCTTCATCGACACGAACGTCACGGGCACCTACACGCTACTTGAGGCCGCGCGCGCCTACTGGACGGCGAACGGCAGGCCCGAAGGCTTCCGCTTCCACCATATTTCCACCGACGAGGTCTACGGCACGCTGGGCGAGACGGGCCTTTTCACCGAAGAGACGCCCTACGCGCCGAATTCGCCCTATTCGGCCTCGAAAGCGGCCTCCGATCACCTGGTGCGCGCCTGGCACGAGACCTACGGCCTTCCGACCGTGCTCACGAACTGCTCCAACAACTACGGGCCCTTCCACTTTCCCGAAAAGCTGATCCCGGTGGTGATCCTGAACGCGCTCGCGGGCAAGCCGATCCCGGTCTACGGCCGCGGCGAGAACGTGCGCGACTGGCTCTACGTCGAGGATCACGCCGACGCGCTCCTGCTGGTCGCGGAAAAGGGCCAACTGGGCCGGAGCTACAATGTCGGCGGCAACAACGAGCGGCGGAACATCGATCTCGTGCGCACGATCTGCGCGCTCCTCGACGAACGCCGCCCCGACGCCGCGCCCC
>CAZGHJ010000274.1:0-3579 GCA_964525355.1 uncultured Roseicyclus sp. | reverse complement strand
TCACCGAGATGTGCAAGATGCGCGCCTTCGTCGATCTCTGGGACGAGATCTGCGAGGACCGTTATGGCGTGACCGATCCGAAATTCCGCCGCTTCCGCTATGGCGTACAGGTCAATTCGCTGGGGCTGACGGAACAGCAGCCCGAAAACAACGTCTACCGCATCCTGATCGAAATGCTGGCGGTGACGCTGTCGAAAAAGGCGCGGGCCCGCGCGGTGCAATTGCCCGCCTGGAACGAGGCCTTGGGCCTGCCGCGGCCCTGGGATCAGCAATGGTCGATGCGGATGCAGCAGATCATGGCCTTCGAGACCGACCTTCTGGAATACGAGGATCTGTTCGACGGAAACCCGGTGGTGGACGCGAAGGTGGAGGAACTCAAACGGGGCGCGCGCGCCGAGCTTGCCAATCTCGACGCGATGGGCGGGGCCATTGCGGCCATCGATTACATGAAGGCGCGGCTGGTGGAGGCCAATGCCGACCGCGTCGGCGGGATCGAGCGCGGCGAGACGGTGGTGGTCGGCGTGAACCGCTTTCAGCAATCCGAACCCTCGCCGCTGATGGGCGAGGATGGCGGCATCATGGTCGTCGATCCGGCCGTGGAGCAGGACCAGATCTCGCGGCTCGAGGCGTGGCGCGAGGCGCGCGATGACAGCGCCGTGCGCGCGGCGCTGGCCGACCTGCGCCGCGCGGCGGCGGAGGGGCGCAACATCATGCCCGCCTCGATCGCGGCGGCGAAGGCGGGGGTGACGACCGGCGAATGGGCCGGTGTCATGCGCGCGGTCCATGGCGAGTATCGCGGTCCCACGGGCGTGTCGAAAGCCGTGTCGAACAAGACCGAGGGGTTGGAGGACATCCGCGCCGCGGTCGATGCCGTCTCCGACAGTCTCGGGCGGCGGCTGAAATTCCTTGTCGGCAAGCCCGGCCTCGACGGCCATTCCAACGGCGCCGAGCAGATCGCCTTTCGCGCGCGCGATTGCGGCATGGACATCACCTACGAAGGCATCCGCCTGACCCCGCGCGAGATCGTGGCCGCCGCCAGGGCCGAAGAGGCCCATGTGGTCGGCCTGTCGATCCTGTCGGGCAGTCACGTGCCGCTTATCGCGGAAGTGATGGAATTGATGCGCGCCGAAGGCCTGGGGCATGTCCCCGTCATGGTCGGCGGCATCATTCCCGACGAGGACGCGGCGACGCTTTTGTCGCACGGGGTCGCGCGGGTCTATACGCCAAAGGATTTCGAGCTCAATCGCATCATGATGGACATTGTCGCGCTGGCCGATCCGAAATCCCTCGCCGCGGAATAGCGGCGCAGGCCATGCCTTTTTGTTATCGGTCCTTTCTTGCTGGGTTCTTGAACTCTCCCATCCTTTGCGCCATTTCCTGACGAAGCCAATGGGAAGTGGCTGAGACGGCAAAAGGAAAAAGAGAATGGCCATCAAACTCGACAAGATGTCACTGGAAGAGCTGAAAACACTCAAGAAGCAGGTCGAAACGGCGATTGCGGATTTCGAGAAGCGCCGGAAGAAAGAAGCTCTGGCCGCCGCGCAGAAAGCAGCGCAGGAACACGGGTTCTCCCTCGACGAGATCCTTGCCGCGAAGGGCGGCGCGAAGGGAATGCCGAAATACGCGAACCCCGCAAGTCCGGATCAGACCTGGACCGGGCGCGGTCGACAGCCCGGCTGGGTCAAGGAGGCCCTGTCGCAGGGCAAGACGCTCGACGATCTGGCGATCTGACGCCCGCGTCGCGCGATGACGATCCATATCGGGGCGGCGCCCGGAGACATTGCCGAGACGGTGTTGATGCCGGGCGATCCGCTCCGCGCGAAATGGGCGGCGGAGACCTTTCTTGACGATCCGGTCTGCGTGAACGAGGTGCGCGGCATGCTGGGCTTCACGGGGACGTGGCGCGGCAACCGCGTCACCATCCACGGCTCGGGCATGGGCATGCCCAGCCTGTCGATCTATGCCAACGAGCTGATCCGGGACTACGGCGCGCGGACCCTGATCCGCATCGGCTCCGCCGGCGCGATGCAGGATGGGGTGCGTGTGCGCGACGTCATCCTGGCCATGACGGCCTCGAGCCTCTCGACACCCTCGCGCGGGCTGTTTCGCGAGTTGAACTTCGCGCCCGCTGCCGATTTCGGCCTGCTGCAGGCCGCCCATGCGGCGGCGGCGGTGAAGGCTGCGCCGGTCCATGTGGGCGGGATCTACTCGTCCGACGTGTTCTACGACGAGCGGCCCGACCTGAACGAACAGATGGTGCGCCACGGTGTGCTGGCCGTGGAGATGGAGACGGCCGAGCTTTACGCCCTGGCCGCGCGGCACGGGGCGCGTGCGCTGGCGGTGCTGACTGTGTCCGACCACCTTCTGACGGGCGAGGCGCTGCCCTCGGCCGACCGGCAGTCGGGTTTTTCGGACATGGTGGAGATCGCGCTGGAGGCGGCCTTCGCATGAAGCTCAAGCGCCGGATCGCGGGCCGCACCGTCGGCGCGGTGGGGCTTGGTTGCATGAGTTTCGGTGGCGTGTACGGCGCCACCACCGAGGACGAGAGCTTTGCCTGCATGGACGAGGCGCGCGGCCTTGGTGTCGATCACTGGGACGTGGCCGAGATCTACGGAAACGGCCTCTCGGAGACGCTGATCGGCCGGTATCTCGCCCAGACGCGCGCGGCGGTCTCGATCGCCACGAAAGCAGGCATCTACCTCGAGCCCGAGCGCCATTTCCGTAACGATGCCGAGGCGCTGCGCCGCTCGCTCGAGGGGTCGCTGCGCCGTCTTGGACGGGACCGGGTGGAACTGTTCTACATCCACCGCCGCGAAGCCGGGAGCCCCATCGAAGAGGTGATGGAAACGCTGGCCGGGCTCGTCGAGGAAGGGTTGATCGGCGGCATCGGCCTGTCGGAGGTCGCGCCCGCGACGCTGCGCCGGGCGCAGGCGGTGCATCCGGTGGCGGCGGTGCAGTCGGAATATTCTCTCTGGAGCCGGCAGCCGGATCTCGGCATGGTGCAGACCTGCGCGGAGTTTGGCGTGACCTTCGTGGCCTTCTCGCCGGTCGGCCGCGGGATGCTGGCGGATCGGTTTCCCGAGCCGGACAGCTTCGCGCCAAGCGATTTCCGGGCCCGGAATCCCCGTTTCC
This sequence comes from uncultured Roseicyclus sp., assembly GCA_964525355.1. GTDB lineage: Bacteria > Pseudomonadota > Alphaproteobacteria > Rhodobacterales > Rhodobacteraceae > Roseibacterium. Next base: position 447 of record CAZGHJ010000274.1, on the reverse strand, counting down.
TCGAGCCCAATTACAGCGCCAACATGCGCGCGATCCGACCGTTTCAGGACTGGTGCCGCGCGCGGGGATGGTCGACCGCCGCCGTGGCCGTATCCTGGACGCTGCACAGGGGCGCGCATGTCATGCCTATTCCGGGGACGCGAACAGCGGCTCACCTGCGCGATCTCGCGCAGGCGGCCGAAATCTGTCTTACCGACGGCGATCTCGCGGAGATCGAGACGTTCCTGCCAAAGGGCTTCGCCCATGGCGCGCGCTACGCGGACGCCCAGTGGCCGGGCGTGGAGCACTACGGCTGACCGCCCGCGCGACGCCGATTTTTCGTACGAAAAATCGCACCCGCCTAGAGTTGCCGTTCCACCATCATCTTCTTGATCTCGGCGATGGCCTTGGCGGGGTTCAGGCCCTTGGGGCAGGTCTTGGTGCAGTTCATGATCGTGTGGCAACGAT
>CAZGHJ010000273.1:0-3607 GCA_964525355.1 uncultured Roseicyclus sp. | reverse complement strand
AGGGCAAGAAGACCGCCGACAAGCGCGAGACCTCGGCCAAACGCGACTGGAACCGCCAGAAACAGCGCCTGTTGAAGCAGAATGGCTGAGCGGGCGCGGGCCTTGCACCGGGCCCTTCGGCGCCGTAGGGCTATGCGTCGACGAGAAGCCCGCGAGTGGAGTGCGTGTCATGGCCAGACCGATCACAGGTGACGATCCGCAGACGCTCGTCTCGACCGACTGGCTGGCGCAGCACCTCGCCGACCCGGATCTGCGGGTGATCGACGCCTCCTATTACCTGCCGGACATGGGCCGCGACGCGAAGGCGGACTACGAGGCGGGCCATATCCCCGGTGCGCGGTTCTTCGACATCGACGAGATCGCGGATGCCCGCAGCGACCTGCCCCACATGGCCGCGCCCACCGAGAAATTCATGAGCCGGATGCGCAGCCTCGGCGTGGGCGACGGCCACCAGGTGGTGGTCTATGACGGCGTGGGCCTGTTCTCGGCGGCGCGGGTCTGGTGGAACTTTCGCCTCATGGGCAAGACCGATGTGGCGGTGCTGGATGGCGGGTTCCCGAAATGGCGCGCCGAGGGCCGCGAGATCGAGGACATGCCCCCGATCCTGCGAGACCGGCACATGACCGCCTCGCGGCAGGCGTATCTGGTCAAGGACGTGACGCAGGTGGCCGCGGCCTCCAAGCTGGGCGACTGGCAGATCCTCGACGCGCGCAGCCCCGCGCGGTTCCGCGGCGAGGAGCCAGAGGCGCGCCCCGGCCTGCGTTCGGGCCATATCCCCGGCTCGATCAACGTGCATTACGCGACGCTTTTGAACGAGGACGGCACGATGAAGGAGGGCGACGCGCTCCGTGCCGTCTTCGAGGCTGCCGGCGCCGACGTGGAGCGGCGCACGATCACCACCTGCGGATCGGGCGTGACGGCGGCGATCCTGATGCTGGCGCTGACAAGGCTCGGCAACGCGGATGTCTCGCTCTACGACGGGTCGTGGTCGGAATGGGGCCGGTTCGAGCAGCTCAGGGTCGAAACCGGATGAGCGTGATCCCAGCCGGGACCGAAGTGCCGGTCCGGGTCACCTATCTCGAGATGCCGGAGGCGCCCGCCGGGCCGCCGCCCGCGCTGCCCAAGGGCGTGCGGCTGGACCACGCCGAGCACCCGCCGGTACGCTTCTTCCTCGCCATGTACGATCTTGTCGGCCGCGACTACGAATGGCGCGACCGCATCCGGCAGGCCGAGACGGACCCCGACGCGCTCGCCGCCTTCATCGGCCACCCGCGCGTCGAGATGTGGGTGGCCTATGCGAAGGGCTGGCCGCAGGGTTTCTTCGTGCTCGACCGGAGCCGGAACGGCACCTGCGATCTGGCCTATTTCGGCCTGGTGCCCGAGGCCGTGGGCACGGGCCTCGGCGGGCGTCTCTTGCGGATCGCGGTGGCCAAGGGCTGGTCAGATCCGTCCGTGACGCGAATGACGGTCAACACCTGCACGCTCGATCATCCGCGCGCGCTGGAGCTTTACCGGAAGGTCGGGTTCCGCCCGATCCGGACGCAGGACCATGTCCATGTTCTCGCCTTCGACCGCGCGCCGGTGCGGCCTCCCGTCTGATCCGGTGGACAGAGATGTTCGAAGATCGCACTCCGCCCGAGCCTGACAAGATCCTGCGCCTGATGGGCATGTTCGCCGCCGATCCGCGGCCCGACAAGGTCGATCTGGGCGTCGGCGTCTACCGCTCGCCTGCGGGCGTCACGCCGATCATGGCCGCCGTGAAGGAGGCCGAGCGGCGGATCTGGGAGGTGCAGGAGACGAAATCCTACGTGGGCATCCTCGGCGATCTGGCGTTTCTCGAGGCGATGCGCGGGCTCGTTCTGGGCGAGGCGGTGCCAGCGTCCCGCGTCGCCGCCTGCGCCACGCCCGGCGGCACCGGCGCGGTGCGGCAGGTGCTGGAGATCACGCGGCACCTCACGCCCGAGGCCACGGTCTGGATCTCCGATCCCACATGGCCGAACCACGGCGCGATCCTGCGGCACCTGTCGCAGAAACACGCGCCCTACCGCTATTACGACCGCGAGACCGGCGGCCTCGACCGCGCGGGCATGTTCGCCGATCTGGCCCGCGTGAAGGCCGGCGACCTGATCCTGCTCCACGCCTGTTGCCACAACCCCACCGGCGCCGATCTGCGCGCCGACGACTGGCGCGAGATCGCGTCGCTCTGCGCGAAGACGGGCGCGATTCCGTTCATCGACATGGCCTATCTGGGCTTTGGCGAGGGCCTCGAGGCCGATGCCGAGGGCACGCGACACCTTGCGGCGACCCTGCCGGAAGTCTTCGTCGCCGCCAGTTGTTCCAAGAATTTCGGCCTCTACCGCGAGCGCGCGGGCGTGGTGCTGGTGGTCACGGGTGAGGGCAAGCCGCAGGCGACCGCAAGCGGTATCCTGACCGAGTTCAACCGGCAGAACTACACCTTCCCGCCCGATCACGGCGCGCGCATCGTTCAGACGATCCTCGCCGATCCGGGGCTTGCCACGATGTGGCGGGACGAGTTGCGCGGCATGCGGCAGACGATGCTCGGCAACCGCGCCGCGCTCGCGGAGGCGCTGAGGATGGAAACCGGCTCGGACCGGTTCGGGTTCATCGGGGCGCAGTCGGGGATGTTCTCGCTCTGCGGGGCGGATCCTGCGCAGGTGACGGAGTTGCGCGAGGCCCACGGCATCTACCTGGTGGGCGACGGGCGGATGAACGTGGCGGGCCTGTCGCCCGCGACCATCCCGCGTGTTGCCCGCGCGCTGGCCGAGGTGCTTGCCTAACGCACGCGAGATGCGTATGGGGCGGGTCTGCCGGTAACGGCCAAGTCTCCGACTACCTTGTCAAAACGGAAAAAAGCTCATGTCTTCCAAATATCTGCCAGGTATCCTGGCGATGGCCGCCATCGTCGTGGCCTCCAATATCGGGGTGCAGTTCCTGTTCGGCCAATGGCTGACCTGGGGCGCCTTCACCTACCCGCTCGCCTTCCTCGTCACCGACATCATGAACCGGGTCTACGGAGTCGGGGCCGCCCGCCGCGTGGTCTTCGCCGGCTTCCTCGTCGGCGTCGCCTGCTCGCTGATCGGCACGCAGATCATGGGCGAGTTCGGCCCGCTCGTGACGCTCAGGATCGCGCTGGGCTCGGGCCTCGCCTTCCTCACGGCTCAGCTTCTGGACGTGGCGATCTTCGACCGGATGCGGGAGGCGAAATGGTGGCAAGCGCCTGTTATTTCTAGCGTCATCGGATCGTCCGTGGACACCGCGCTGTTCTTCACCATCGCGTTTTCGGCCTCGCTCGCCTTCATCGAGCCGGGCAACGACGTGTCCTGGGCGGGGGAGATGCTGCCGATTCTGGGCGTGGGGCCGGTGGCGCCGCTCTGGGTGTCGCTGGCCTTTGCCGACTGGCTGGTGAAGCTGTCGATCGCGGTGATCGCGCTCATCCCGTTCCGGTTGATCACCCGGCGGATGGCACAGCTTGCGTAAAAACGTTTGACACACACGAAATCTGTGGCACGCTCACCTCAACTGCAACCAAGTGAAAGGAGGTGATCCAGTGTCTAGAGAGGTATTGGAGAAAGGCGTCGGGACAGCT